>JBNMJE010000001.1:0-99670 GCA_050873645.1 Succinivibrio sp.
CTATGTAACTGATTAGCTCTTTAAAAGAACTGCTATGTATGTAATTTGATTGTCCGTTCATATGACCTCCTTTGATCTGTTGGAAGTCATTGTCGAACTTTTATTTTTTTATCTCAGCAGGGTCTTGGGAAAGTTACGTTTGTTTCTTATATAGAGATCTGTTTTCTTTTTGAAGATCGATAGCTAAAAAAGAGCTCCTCATGAGAGGAGCTTTCAATCTTGATATAAAGGAGTGCAATTATAGTTATATTAATGATTGTTCTACTACAGGAATTCCTTTAGCTTCAAAGCCTTTTATAACTTCCTCATCAGGATCTTCCATATAATCAATTCTTTCAAAGTCAGATAGCTTAATGTCACCATGGAATTGAAGCTCAAAGAATCTTAATAGTGGGTTCTTACCACCTAATAGTTCATCGATGTTGTAGAAGTTATTTTTGTTAATGGTTCCGTCTTTTATCTTATCTGCAAAGAACAGATAGTTCTTAATGTTACCAGGACCATATGGAGCAGCATCTTTACCTGATGATAAGTGTGTGGCTACACCAAAGATGCAGGTAGCTTTTGGATCGGTGAGCAATGTTGGGATAAGATAAGCAAAGCTCATAAAATCAAGAGAGGTACCGATTGTCAGAGTTGTTCTGTCAAAGAGGTTATCTTTCTTTAATTTAATGGTCGCATCACCATACTGATATGACATGTCATAAGTCATAAGCATATTGATCTTAGGATCTAGTGATGAGAGATAACCAAAGCGAGGGTAGTCAGGCTTAGTAAGCTCATTCTGGCTACAACCAAACATAAACTCAGTACTCTTAATTCTGGTAGCAGGACCACCGCCACTTGCGGTTTTTCCTGCTTGCACTGCGTTTTTGAGGTATCCGCACTCTAAGATCAAAGGTAAGACCTTAGTAGGTACTTTGATGTAAAAATCACCTTCTGCGATGATCTGTTTTAAAAAATCCTCAATAACTAATGCAGATTCTTTAAAGCCTGGTATTTGCATCAGAACTGAGTAGTAGTTGTTCTGATAATTTTTGAAATTTTTAAGGCAAGGAAGTGTCATAGTATCCTTTCTCTTTCTTTTAATTCTCAACATAAAATGTAATTTTGTTCAGTATAACAGCCTTATTTAGAACCTGAGGTTAATTACTGACAAAAAGTGCAATTTTAAGAAGGAATAAAGAAAAAAAAATCGTAGCCCATAGAGCATGAGCTACGAGAAGTATTTATCATGTATAAAAGTCATGAATTAAAGGTCATTGAAACTTTAGTCTGAGTTTTTGATATCCTCACGAGCTTTATTAGCTCCTTTTACAAGAGCATCCTTGATACTGCCTTTAGTAGTTAATGCTTCAGATAAAGCATTGTTCATAGGCTCCCAGATCTTTGCCATCTCAGGAATTGATGGAGTAGGTTCAGCATGCATTGCCTGCATAGCTACAGCACTAGCAAAGTCATCGTTTAAGATTAAAGGATTGTGCATAATGGTTTTCAAAGGAGGGATCTCGTGGATGTTCTCATAACGCTTTAGAGCAAATTCATCTTGATTGATAAAGCGCAGGAACTTTTCAGCTAAAGCAACGTCTTTAGCAAAGGTAGTTACAGCATAACCACGGAAACCTAAAAATGGATGAGCATACTCACCATTTGGAAGTTTAGGTAGTGGTGCTACACCATAGTTAAGACCTGATTTAGCATAATCGTCTAGAGCCCATGGACCGTTGATAACTGCTGCAACCTGTCCTGTTACAAAGAGCTTGTCAATTTCAGCATAACCGTCATCACCTAGAATGCTTTTAGGTACAGTATTGTCGATGAATTTACGTAAGTATTCAGTACCTGCAATTGCACCATCATTATCAAGACCAATGTCGTTAGGATCGAGTGAACCGTCTTCTTTTTGTTTAAAGCAGTAACCGCCATAGCCACTTAAAAAACCATAGGCATAGTAGATGGTGTCCCATTTAGAGATAATGCCGTACTTACCTTGCTTTTTAATCTCTTTTGAAAAGTTGTAGTAGTCCTCCATAAACTCAAAAGGATACTTTAAAAGATCCTGATTGTAGTAGATCACCATAGTCTCTACAGAACGTGGACAGGCGTAGATCTCTCCATTATAGGTAAAGGATTTAATTGATGATAAGAGGTAGCGATCCTTAGCCTTTTGCATGAATGACAGTGGTCTTATGAGCTTGTTTTTAGCTGCATCGCCCATTCTGTCAGCAGGCAACATCACAATGTCAGGCAGTGGTACCGCTTTGGTCTCCTTTGCATCTAACATTACGTTGATGTGATTTACGTAAGGAGATTCTGAGATCTTTACAGTACAGCCTGTTTCCTCCTCAAAGGCTGCTACTGCTTCTTTGATACCATTAGCTTTGTTTTCATCCTCCCAGACCTCAAGTGAGCATTGAGCATAGGATACGGGTATGAGAGTGGAGAGTATCGTTGATAACAACGAAATAGATAATAATGATTTTTTCATAGTCAGTTTTTTGGATTTATGTTTGTTATGATTAAAAAAGTTATGATTAAAAAAAACGGTGTCTGATGCAGCTATTTCATAAAGTAGCAGGGTGTAGAGCTACTTAACAATCTAACTTTTCAAACACCGTAAGGTCAGCAATGGAAACTGTTTATATCTACAGTTTTCTAGTTAATTCTTCTTATCTTTTGTGCTTTAAAACCAAGCTGCCATAAGGTTCTAAAGTTACTTGTCCTGATACAGACTTATTGTGATTTAAGATATCTGTATACTCACAAGGTAAGAGCACGGTTTGTGCCTTTGTTGAGTAATTACCTAAGAAGACATACTCATACTCATCGTTGTAACGTGTATGGCATGAAACATCAAAAGGCAGTGTCTCAATAGGACCGTGAATATCATTGTCCTGTAAAATAGAACTTAATAGAGCATCGATAAATGACTCTTCAAGTTTAGTTGCTACATAGTAAGCTTTACCTTTACCGTAAGTGTTTACAGTAGCAGCTGCCATACCTTTAAAGAAGTCACTGTCATACTCAGCTAGTACCTTTGCGCCTTGAGCGTGAATTAGAGCGCACAAATGAGTTGCACTAAAGCATCTGTTAAAGCCAGTGCTATCACAGATACTCTTTACCTGTACAGACTCGTCGTCTCCTAGACACTCAATCTCCTCATCCCATATGCCTAGGACATCTTTTAGAGGACCTGGGAAACCACCTAAGAAGCACAGATCAGTGTCATCAACAATGCCTGACCAGAAGGTTGAGACATAGTGACCGCCGTTTTGTACGAACTTTTCAACACGCTTAGCATAATCACCGCGGATCATGTAAGTCATAGGTGCGATAACTACTTTATATTGATCCAAAGGACAGGTCTCATCGATAACATCGACGTTGATACCTTTCTTCCATAAAGCCTTGTAGTAATCTAAGCATACCTCAAGGTATTTCTTGCCACAGTTACGAGGTCCCTGAGCATCATCAATAGCCCAGCGGTTTACAGTATCAAAGACGATAGCAACTTTTGCATCTACTCTTGAGCCTGCAATTTCGCCTAACTTTTCAAGCTTAGCGCCTAACTCACATTCCTCGTGTCCAGCACGTGTGTCCAAATGTCCTACATGATCTACAAAAGCACCATGGAACTTTTCACTTGAACCACGGCTCTTGCGCCACTGGAAGTACTGAATGTTATCAGCACCGTGAGCCATAGCCTGGAGTGAGCCTAAAGTATTCATATTAGGCTTTTTAAGCTTAGAGAGTCCTCTCCAGTTAGTGCAGGTAGGAGTCTCCTCCATAAGAACAAAAGGCTTGCCACCTTTTAATGATCTCATCAGATCATGGTTCATAGCTGTATAGACAGGGATCTTCTCCTCATCTTTGTATACATGCCACTCAGGGTAGCTGTCCCATGAAATGAAATCTAAGATCTTTGAGAACTCAAAATAGTCATAGTCATAGAAGAATTCCATGAAATTGGTTGTTACTGGTAAAGCAGGATTTACAGCTTTTACAGTATCAATTTCATGTTTGCAAAAGTCCATGCAAAGCTCAGTGTTAAATCTCTTCCAGTCAAGATTTAAAGCATGAACAGCATTCTCTCCAATGGATGATGGTGATTCAATCTCATCCCATGATGAATAGGTATGACTCCAGAAAGTAGACCAGTAAGCCTTATTTAAATTATCTAAAGTCTTATATTTTTGCTTTAACCACTCTCTAAAGCGCTTTTGACAGTACTCGCAGTGACATGAGCCTGAGAACTCATTAGAGATATGCCAGCCTAATACAGCAGGGTGGTGTGAGTAACGCTCAGCCAATGCAGTATCAATCTTTCTTACCATCTCACGGTAAACTGGAGATGAGGCACAGTGATTGTGACGGCCACCGTGTAAGGCTCTTACACGGTTGTCCCATACTCTTAAAACCTCAGGGTACTTTTTAGACATCCAGCCAGGGCGAGCACCACTAGGTGTAGCTAAAAAGACCTTTACACCGATACTGTTTAGGTTATCTAAAACTTTATCTAACCACTCAAAGTTGTATACGCCTTCTTGCGGCTCTAATTTTGCCCATGAAAAGATACCTACTGACATAATTGAACAGTGAGCCTGTTTCATAAGCTCTAAATCTTTCTCTAAGATCTCAGGTGAGTCTAACCACTGCTCAGGGTTATAGTCTGCTCCGTAGAAGATCTTATGCTTTCCAAATAAAGGTTCAAAAGACATTGTTATAATTCCGTTTAATCGTTAAATACTTTTACAGACTCAAGAACTTTACCGTCCTTATCAAATAGAGCCTGATTCTCTCGAGCATTACCTACAGTGCAGCTTGCATCACAGTTAATGTATTTAAATGAAGCAGGAGTTCCCCAGGAAATCTCTTTGCCCTTTACAGTCTTCCAGGTTGTACCCCAGTAGAAGAAGCCTGTACCACCAGCTTTATTGATACCTTCTAAAAGATCTTTTAAGTATGAGTACTGTCCTTGAACTGATGCTTCATAGCCTGCGGTTTTAGCATCCTTTTCAGAGAAGTCATTAGCTAAATTGTCTTCACTTACTAAGGTGTATGGATAGCTGCCTTCAACTACCTGAACCTCTTTACCGTAGGTCTCACGTACCCACTTGATGTTGTCCTCTAGTGCCTGAATACCACCGTCCCACCAGGTGTACATGGACATACCGATGACATCAAATGGTACGTTGCGTTTGGTGATTTCATCAAACCACCACTTGTAAAGGTTCTGATCAGGACCCTTGGCTAGGTGCAGCATAACTTTGCATTCAGAGTTACCTTTAGCCTCATCAAAGCCTTTGATAGCTGATTTTAAAAGCTCAGCTAATCTGTCAAACTCATGACCGTCGCCACCCCAGCTCTTGCCTTCAGGCCATAAGATACCTGAGTTAATTTCATTACCGATCTGGACCATGTCAGGCATTACACCTTCTTTTTTGAAAGTAGCAATGGTGTCTTTGGTGTACTTGTAGATAGCTTTATTAAGTTCAGCAAAAGATAACTTTTCCCAGGCTTTTGGCTTTAACTGTTTGCCAGGATCTGTCCAGAAATCTGAATAGTGGAAGTCTAATAAGAACTTCACACCTAAGGCTTTAATTCTTTTAGCTAAAGCTAAAGTGGTCTTTAAATCATTGTGTCCTGCGCCATAGGTATTACCGTCTTTATCCTGTGGATCAACCCAAAGGCGTACACGCATATAGTTAATGCCGTTGTTCTTTAAGATAGTAAGAGCATCAGCTTCATTGCCGTTTGCATCATAGTATTTAAAGCCGTTCTCTTCCATTTCAGCTAACTCTGATACATCAGCGCCTTTAATAAAGGTTGATGGCAGATTAGCTTTTACAAAATCTACATCTTTAGCATTAACAGTCTGATTTACAACAGTATTGTTATTGTCTGTTGCTGTGTTTGAAGCGCAAGCGCCCATCATTGCTGACAGTACAGCCACTGCCAGCACTTTTAATGATTTATTCATGATTTTTTTCCTAGATTATGTTTGTTGATTAACCTTTAGAACCACCTGCTGTAAGTCCTGATACGAAGAACTTCTGTAACCATAAGAACAGTAGAGCAACTGGTACTGAAATCAGTACGGCACCTGCTGCATAGGTGGTGTAACTTGCTCCCATCTTCATGGAAACTAAGTTATACAGACCGATTGGCAGTGTGAACTGATCAGGTGTTCTTAAAATAGTGGTTGAGAGAATGAAGTCGCCTAATGGACCTGTAAATGAGAACAGGGCAATTACCGCAATAATTGGCTTTGATAAAGGCATAATGATCTCACAGAAGATTCTGAAGTGACCTGCGCCATCCATTCTAGCTGACTCATCCATATCACGAGGAATAGCATCGATATAGCCTTTCATCAGGTAAGTGTTCATAGGGATCATGCCACCTACATAGATTAAGACTAAAGCTAAATGTGAGTTTACAAGTCCTAACATCTGTGACAGTACAAAGATAGCAATCAGTGCTGAAAACTGAGGGATCATTTGTAGTAACAGGAATAGAACCAAACCATTCTTACGACCGACGAAACGGAAGCGTGAGAAAGAGTAAGCTGTAAAGCTTACAAAGATTAAGGTTAATACCATGGTAAAGAAACTGATCTTCATGGAGTTCCAGTACCAGGTTACATAATCAACCTGTCCGTTAAAGAGGGCAGCGTAGTGCTCAAAAGAAATATTCTTAGGAATAATTGATGAGCTCATTAAGCTGTTGCCAGGATTTAATGATGCACCTACTGTCCATACTAATGGGTAGATGATGAGCAAACTTACAAATCCAATTACCAGCCAGGTTAAACCTAGTCTTATGTGAGTCTGACGTTTAATACTGCTTTTAACCATTTTTTATTCCTCTTACATCATCTCATCATTCTTGAAAGCACTTGATCTTCTGAACTGCCATAGTGCGATACCTACAACAAAGATTGACAGTAGAATGGTGATAGCTGCAGCTACAGAGTACTGTGAAGAGCTCATGGTTAACTTATAAATCCATGATACTAAGATATCTGTACCACCTGCATTTGAACCAGGAACAGCAGGACCACCGTTGTTGAACAGGTAAATAATGTTGAAGTTGTTAAAGTTAAAGGTGTACTGAGTAATGATAATTGGAGCAATGGAGTACAGTACTAATGGCAGTGTGATAGTACGTAACTTGGTAAATGAGCTTGCGCCGTCCATAGTAGCTGCTTCATACAGATCCTCAGGAATAGCCTGCAGAACACCTGTAGTCATTGCAAACACAAATGGGAAACCTAACCAGGTCTGCATCATGATTAAAGCAGTCTTAGTCCAGAAAGGATCGGTCATCCAAGCTTTAGGCTCGATACCAAACATTGGCAGAATTGAGTTGTTGATAACACCAAAGCTGTCGTTGAACATACCTGCAAATACTAAGATGGTAACGAAACCAGGTACAGCCCAAGGTAAAATGAAGATGGTTCTTACAATGCCTCTAAAGCGTAAGTCTTTCTGATTTACAAGGATAGCCAGTAACACACCTACAGAGCACTGTAAGGTAGTAGCTAAAACTGTCCAAACAACTGTCCACTGTAATACATCAAAGAAGGTATTACGCCATAGCTTTAATGAGAAGATGTTTTCAAAGATCTTAAAGCCAACCCAGTGTACTAATTTTGCTGGAGGTGCGTTATACAGGTTGTAGTTGGTAAAGGCGATAGCAAAACCGAAAATAATTGGGAAGATAACAACGAATACTAGAATGATAAAGCCAGGGGCAATCATTAAGTATGGGAAACCGTTATCTAAGAGGTTCTTGTATTGGCTACGAACTGAGTAAAGTGCTTTACCCTCGTCTCTTCTCTTACCGCACTCATAAGCATCATGTAAAGATACGCCCCACAGAGCCAGTGCTAAGATCACCATAAGTACAGTGATGATACCTTCAGCTAATAAGAAGATAGAGTTATCACGTGGTACCTGCTCGCCTAAAGTAACTAATCCCCACAGACCGTGAGAGACTAAATCTTTAGAGCAAGAAAAGAAACTTACCAGAAAGATAAAAAAGATAAGACCTTTTACCCATTGACGGTTATAGAACTGACCGCCACCTGGAATAATGCCTAAAATGAGAGCTGTTAATGCATGATGTGTTGCATTGACGTTCCCTTTGCTAGTATTGACAACTTCCACTTCGACCACCAATTGTTTTACTAAATGTGTTTATTTAATGTTATAAGTTAGTTTTTGGGATTTTTATAAAGGGCAGATTGCTCTGCCCTTTGGGTAATTTTTAATTACATGCCAGAGCGGAATGCTTCGATCTGGTTGTGGATATGATCGGTAGCACCCTGTAGAGCAGATTTAACATCCTGCTTACCAGTTACGCTTAACTGTAGCGCTGCATCGATAGGACCCCAAACTTCAGACATCTCAGGAATTGATGGCATTGGAGTTGCACGGGACGCCTGAGTTGCAATAGCTGATGCAATTGCGTTGTCCTGAATGATTGAGTCTGCCATAACTTCCTTAATAGGAGGGATCTCCATGGTCTCCTTAAAGCGGATTGCAGCATATTTAGGCTGGTTGATGTAATTGATGAACTTCTCAGCTAAATCATGATCTTTTGCCCATGATGAGATTACATAACCTTTAACACCCATAAATGAGCTCATATCTTTGCCATTTGGTAATTTTGGTAGTGGTACCACACCAAAATCAACACCTGCTTTGGTGTATGGCTCAACTGCCCATGGTCCGTTGATAACAGCAGCTGCTTTCTTTTCTGTAAAGAGTGAATCGATAGCATTGATACCGTTGTCACCGATGATACCTGCAGGGAATAAGCCTTCAGTGTAGAACTTCTTAATATACTCAACACCTTGTACTGCGCCGTCATTTGACAGACCAACATCCTCGGCATCATAATTACCGTCAGCATCGCGCTTGAATACATAAGCACCATATGGAGCTAGAGCACCATAAGCGTAGTAGATTGAGTCAAACTTAGCTAATAAGCCGAAGTTACCGTCTTTGGTGTGCTCTTTTGAATACTTATAGTACTCATCAAAAGTTTCAAAAGGCTTTTTAATCATTTCTTTGTTGTAGAACATTACAACTGTCTCTACAACTTTAGGTACACCGTAGATCTGACCGTTTGCTGTAAAAGCTGAGATTGCTGAATTGATGTACTTGTCTGCATTTTCCTGCATTGACTTAACAGGGGTGATTAGATTCTGTACAACAGCTGCGCCTAACTGATCATGTGGAATAACCATTACATCAGGACCAATACCAGCAGGGCCGTCTAAACGCAGTTTTTCAATCTGCTGTGTATATGGCATTTCCTGAATGTTAACTTTAACATCAAACTCTTTTTCAAAGTCTGCTACAGCCTGAGTGATACCTTTTGACTTCTGGATATCCTCCCAAACGTTAAGCTGTGTCTGTGCTGCTGCAAAGCCTGAGGTTAAGGTTAAGCCTAAAGCTAAGGCTAATTTAGATAAGTTGGTCATATTAACTCCTGTATGTGAACGCTATACATTATGTTGTGCTGAGCGTGTATATTAAATTAAGAATAAATTAACAAATAGGTAATTTATGCTTTTTATATAAGGTAGTATGTAAATGAATTAAAATACATAATGTGATGTAATTTACTTGAGGTTTATCACAAAAATGTATAAAAATAATCATGAGATGTAAAAAGAAATGTATATTTAATATCAAATCATGTTTAACTCATGTATAAAAACATACAAACTACATGATAAAAGAATACATGATACAGATTTAAAATTTTTTTTGAAGCTATAAACAAGCTATAAACAAACAGTTCATCGGAGAGTTTTTGATGGCAAGTATCGAATTGAGAAATGTAACCAAAGCCTACGGCAAAGTTGTTACTTTAAAGAATATCAATCTACGTATTGAAGATGGTGAGTTAACTGTCTTTGTAGGTCCTTCAGGCTGTGGTAAGTCAACCATGTTAAGAATGATTGCAGGCCTTGAGGAAATCACTGATGGTGAACTGTTAATTGATAACGAAGTTGTTAATGATGTAACCCCAGCTGATCGTGGTGTTGCTATGGTGTTCCAGTCATATGCTCTGTATCCTCATATGACTGTAGCTGAGAATATGGCTTACTCTCTTAAGATCCACAAAGTACCTAAAGCTGAGATCGAGCGTGAGGTTCATGAGGTAGCTAAAGCACTGCAGATTGAGCATCTATTAGACAGAAAGCCAAAGCAGTTATCAGGCGGTCAGAGACAGCGTGTGGCTATCGGTCGTGCGATTGTAAGAAAGCCTAAGGTATTTACTTTCGATGAGCCTTTATCAAATCTTGATGCAGAGTTAAGAGTGGAGATGCGTCTTCATATTGCCAGAATGCATCATGACATGAAGACTACCATGGTATATGTAACTCATGATCAGGTTGAAGCTATGACTTTAGCTGACAAGATCGTAGTTATGAACTTTGGTAAGGTAGAACAGGTCGGTGCTCCTATGGATCTGTACTACAACCCTTGCAACAAGTTCGTAGCAGGCTTTATCGGTTCACCTAAGATGAACTTCATTTCAACTACTATTTCAAAGGTAGAGCCAGGCTTTGCTCATGTAGCTCTAGATGGTCAGGATGTTAAGGTGCCTGCTTTAACTGATGGTGTCAAGGCAGGTGACAAGGTAACAGTAGGTATTCGCCCTGAGTATATCTGCATCGGTGCAATCCAAAAATCACTTGAGGTTTTAGGTGGTGAACCTGGTGTTACTTTAAACTTTGATTCAGATGTTGTAGAGCGCCTAGGTAACAACACTTATGTATATGGTACCTGCTGTGGTCAGGATAACTTTAAGGTAATTCTGCCAGGTGACGTACAGGCTCCTGCCCGTCAAAAGACTCAGGTTTCGACTCTCATTAAGAACATCATGCTCTTTAATGACAAGGATGAGCGTATCTATGCAAACGAGGAGCAGCGCCAGAAGAACCAGATTTAGTCACAAGATCCCATAATAATTGATATTTGTTTTTTTCATCAATTATTCATCTTCCTAGTCTATTTTAAACTCTCGAAAATAGACTAGGTCTTTTTGCCTGCTTTTAAAGCAGTCTCTTTAGTGATTTTTTCTAATCTGTATTACTTTATTACAAGTAAAAACAAATTAGAAAATGTTACAGATCCTGTTTTGCTTTTTAAATCTTACTTCTTGAAAATAAAGCATAATTTTAGTATTTGATTGTTATTACTCATAAAAATGTAATAAATAATGTGAATTTTGATAAATATTGGGTGTTTTATCACAAAAACTGTTAATTATGCTACAAGATTGGACTTATTAATTTATACTCATAAGCAATGAAAACGCATACATATCGGATGGAATGCGCTTTTGTTAAATTAAACAAAGATTTTAAACAATCTCAATTTAAACAAACAACAATCAAACAACCTAGGGAAAAATCAGTTATGAAATTACTCTCAAAACTATCAGTAGTTGTAAGTTCAGTTCTATGTCTTTCAACTGCTCTATCAACTGTAGCTAACGCTGCAGAGCAAATTACCGTTTGGGAAGATCTGCAAAAGGGTAAGGGCATCGAGCAGGCTGCTAAAGACTTTGAAAAAGAAACTGGAGTCAAAGTAAACATCGTGGAGATGCGTTACACCTTACAGCTAGAAAAGATCCGTCTAGATGGTCCTGCTGGTATCGGTGCAGACGTGATGTTAATTCCTAACGATCAGTTAGGCTCAGCAGTAGTACAGGGACTGATTAACCCAATTGATACTAACTTAACTCCAACTGACGATTACCTGCCAGCTTCAATTGAAGCTTTTACCCAAGATCAAAAGCTCTACGGTGTTCCAAAGGTAATTGAAACCTTAGGCCTTTTCTACAATAAAGACATCATTAAAGAACCTTTAAGAACCATGGATGACTACTATGCTTACTCATCAAAGAGAGTAGCTGAAGGTAAGTTAGGTCTTTTAGCAAAGTTCGATGAGATCTATTACGCTATCTCTGCACTAGAGCCATATGGTGCTTATGTCTTTGGAAAAGATGCAACCGGTAACTACAACGCAGAGGATGTAGGCTTTAACAATGACGGTGCAGTACAGGCTACAGAGTATATTTCAAAGTTCTATAAAGACGGTTTATTCCCTGTAGGTATCATGGGACAGAATGGCTTGAATGCTATTGACTCTCTATTTACAGAGGGTAAAGCTGCTGCTGTAATCAATGGACCTTGGGTAGTTGAGCCATACCAGAAATCAGGTATTAACTTTGGTGTAGTACCTCTACCAAAGATGCCTAACGGTAAAGATATGACCTCATTTATGGGCGTACGTGGTTATGTAATTTCACATTGGACAAAGAACCAGGAGTTAGCTCAGAAGTTCATTAACTTTGCTAATCAGCCTAAGTATGCAAAGATCCGCTTTGAAACTACTACAGAGATCCCTCCATTAAAGTCTGTTCTAGATGATCCAATCATTAAGAACAATGAGATTGCTTCAGCTTTCGCTCAGCAGGCTTTAAGATCATATCCAATGCCTTCAATTCCAGAAATGGCTGAGGTTTGGATACCTATGGATTCAAGTTTGCAACTGTGTTTAGTAGGCAAGCAGGATGTTAAATCTGCTTTAGATGATGCTGTTAAGTTAATCAATCAGCAGATTGAAGCTTTCAGATCACAGATGTAATCAGATCTTTAAGATCTTCTCAAAGGATAAAATGACACCTGTTAGAATTTGACAGGTGTTTAAATCGAGTTCTTCTCCAAAAATAAAGCTATGGATTTTACTCCATAGCTTTTGTCGTTAAATCGTGTTTATTGAAAGAGTGTTTGTTTATAAAAAGAGTGTTTGAAGCTCTTTTCTATTCAGCGTCTTCACTTTGCTCAAGAGCTGAAGCTACTTCACGTAATTTGTTAGCTAAAGTCTTTAAGTCCTGCTTTGATTCTCTTACTTTGCCTGATGATTTTCTGACAATCAAAGTAGTAGGTAGAACTGATGAGACCTTAGGTTCATCTGGATTTGTTAACTTTTCAACAGCCAAACGACACTGCAGATCTCTATCTAAATGAACAGAGGTTAAAGGTGGAAGATAGTAAGCACTGTCAACATAATCGTCATAACCGATAACAGAGATGTCATCAGGTACATTCTTATGATTTTGAGTTAAAGCACTGATGGCACCTAAAGCCATCTGATCATTACCAACTAAAATAGCGGTAAAGTCATGGTGGTCACGTAGCATTTTTACAGTTGCAATGTAACCGCTCTGCGCTGTCCAATCGCCTCTTTCAAGGCATTCCTCCTCAAGATTATTGATCTTGATACCTTCTCTCCAGCACTTTAAACGTGAGTCTGCTGAGGATACACCCTCAGGACCTGCTAAAAGGGCAATCTTTTTATGACCTAACTCTCTTAAATGAGAAACAGAGAAGAGGGTACCGTCAGCAGGATTGAAGGTAACATTAAAGACTGGGCAGTAAGGATCAACGTCGACAAAGAGGATCTGCATATCAGGATTGTTTTGAGTTAAGTTAATCGCATCCTGAGAATCCATAGGTACGTTAATAACTACCTTTGAAACGAGTTGACTCTTAAGTTCTAAAATTGAAGCTTCAACACTCTCATAGTCATTTTTACCAATAAGGTTAATGGCAATTGAATATCCCTTTTCAAGAGCATATTTACGTACTAGTGATGCTACATCAACAGATGCTTGTGAGAGTAAAGCGGTACTGATGATACCTAAGGCATTAACTTCTTTTTTGGCTAGTTGCTGAGCTAAAAGATTTGGTACATATTTTAATTCAGCAATGGCATTTTCAATCTTATCTTTGGTAGCTGATGACACGTTACAGGAGTTATTTAATACTCTTGAAACGGTCTGGTATGACACACCTGCTTTTTCAGCCACATCTTTCATGGTGACTTTTCTGTTCTTAGTATCCATTTTTATATTTATTATCCAATTTATTTTGTAATTGTTCTATTGTAATAGAACTTCTTAGTGTTGAGCTTAATCGTTAGTATGTCTAGTATATCCCATTTTGTATGAGCGTTTTTATACAATATTCATCGGCTTGCATTAAAAATTCAACAAACATATCAAAAAACTTACATAACTCACAAAAAGCTAAAACTTCCTGATAAACAAAGGAATGAGAGCATATTTTAAAAGAAATACGTTCACATTTCTATGTTTAAAATATTAAAAATATTTTGATATTGATCGAATTTTAATGAATGTATTCTTTAAAACAAAATATTAATAACCTATGATTTATGTCAATGTGAACGTATAACAAAAACATTCACATTATTAGTCAAACATAACTTAGGAAAAAATTTATGAAAAAATTAACTATGCTTGCAGCCTGCGTAGCAGTTGCAACTCTATCTTCATCAGTTGCATACGCAGCTCCTACTGTAGACTTCTCTGGTACCTATTTCCGTTCAGGTTTAGGTTCATCTCGTGATGGCGCTCATTTCACTCAGAACAAAGATCTTTTAGGTCGTTTAGGTAACGAGTCAGATACCTATGCTGATATCGGCTTAGGTGCAAATGTTTTAGAGACAGATGACCTATCAATTCGTGCTGAGACCATGTTTGCTTTATCAAATGACGGTACCTCACGTGGTGAAAAGACTAACACCGATTTAGAGCAGTTAAACTTACAGATCAAAGGCTTAATTCCTAGCGATAAAAACGCTGTAGTTTGGGGCGGTAAGCGTCACTATCAGCGTGAAGATATCCACATGATTGATAAAAAGTACTACAACGTATCAGGTTTAGGTGGCGGTCTTGAGTACTTACAGTTAGGCCCAGGTCAGTTATCTTTAGCATGGACACGTAATGATGCTGATGGCTTCCAGTACAGATACAATGATCAGAACTGGAACGAGTGGGGCTGGGTTGATGAGTCAAACCGTGGCTATAAACTCTATGAGAAGAGCAAGTCAATCAACGTTAATTATTTAGATGCTCGTTATGCTGGTTGGGCTCCATGGGATGGTGCTTGGACTGAGTTTGGTTTCACCTATGCAATGCCTAAGAAGGGTGAAGCAGACGATCGTAACGGCAAAGTTTCTTTCTACGAAGGTTATAACGGCCAGTTCAACCTTGGCGATGCTTACATGGCAACCGCTCAGTTATCACAGAGCTTCAACGGTGGCTGGAATAAGACTATCGTTCAGTATACAACCGGTGGTTTAGCTCACCATGCAATCGACATCGGTGATTCATGGATGGACTTCTGGCACAATTCAGACAATGCTAAAGGTCTTAACATCATCAACACTGGTGTAACCTCAATCTGCGAGAACTTAAGCGTACTACACGTTGTTGCATACGGCTTTGAGAATCACGTATCTGAAGACTACTACACCACTTCATTCTATGGCCAGAAAGGTGATGTATCTTCTAAGTTAACCAAAGCTTCAGAGAACGGCTATACCCCAATTGACCGTCAGGACAGCTTCAGAGTTGTTGTACGTCCTAGCTACCAGTTAACTAAGTACACCAGATTATTAGCTGAAGTTGGTGCTTACTGGAATCACACCAAGTACGCAGGTCAGGATAAGGTTTTAGAGAGACAGCAGAAGTACACCTTAGCTTATGCTATTGCACCTACTGCTGATATCTTCTCACGCCCTGAGTTACGTTTCTACATCACTTACTTACATGCAAGCGATTGGGACAGATCAGATGCTAACTGGACTAAGGGTATTCGTAACCACGATGGTGACAAATACTACCAGGATAACTACATGTTCGGTATCCAGGCTGAAGCTTGGTGGTAACAGAGTAGTTTAAAACTTTATATAAACTAACTTGTTTGATAATCATCTATAGGGAGGCGCAAGCCTCCCATTTTTTATCCTGAGCGCGAAAAGTAGGGGTAAGTAATTATGAAGCTATAGCACTTGGATTTGTAAGACAAGTGTTTGAAGTTAAAGTTGATGGCAAGCTATTTTGCTTTTATTGACTCATACAAAAGCTCAAAACCGTTTTGTAAGAATTCATTCTTATCAACTTTAATGATGGCCTTAAGGTATTCTTCTTTATTTGAAGCAAGTTCTATAAGACCTGATATCATCGCCCACATCGAGAGAATTGATGGCATGATCTTAAGATCAGATCTGAATTCACCTTCTTTAATACCAGATTCTATAAACTCATAGATCATTGCGTTGATCTTTTCACCAACTTCAAAGGTATCCTTCTCTTCAGGCAAAAAGTTATCACAGTGCTCATCAAATCTTATAGTCTTGAGGACTAAAGAGAAATACAGAGGGTAGAGTTTTTTGTACTCATATAAAGAACTGCAGATTCCAAAGAATCTTTCTTTATAGTTGCTATTGCTATCTTTAAGAGCCTTTTCTGTAAAATCATACAGTGTCTGCATGCTCTGCAGCACCAGATATGACACTAAGATGTCTTTACTTTTAAAGTACACATATAAGGTAGCTTTACTGTAGCCAGAGCTTTTGGCTATATCGTCCATGCTGGTGTGCTCAATACCTTTTTGTAAAAAGAGTTCTTGAGCGACCAAAGCTATAGCCTTGCGGTGTACACTTTGAGGTTCTTTTTTACGTCTTGCCATGTTGGTGGATCCTTATGGTTATACCATGAGTGTAACAGCAGCAAGGCTTACTGTGAAGACTCTACATGAAGGTAATCTTTAAGATCGCGTCTTAATTTGTTGTTTTTGCCATAGTCATCAACATATCCAATGCGTAAGATCATTTGTATCTTATCCTGTGTATTCAGTTTGTTCTCTAAAAGCGATCTGTACAGAGGATCTTCTAATGGAGAACTCAATGGCTGTATAGCAATGTCCTTGTCGGTAAGATAAAGCATCAGATCATATAAAGTCATACCTGTCTTTATCAGAGAGTCAAAGCTGTCTGTCTTTGACTTTAGCACCAGATAGCCTGCGCGGTTGTTGGCCTGTGCACTAGCTATCTCAAGACTCTTTGCAGCAAAACTGTCTTTTAAGACACTGTCATGATCCATAAAGGTGTAATAAAAGAACTTTTTTTACACCGGTAATACCAAGAAGCTCAGCTGACAGTCCATCTTTATGCATCAGTGTTTCTTTATCAGAAAATCTCATCCAGTAAGAGAGCTCTTTAGCTATTTCCTTATCAAAAGACTGCTTTTTAAAAGCTCTTATAAAGGTATCCTTAAAAAAGGTAAAGTTAGGGCTTTGATAAGCTAAATACTCCGTGTTGCCGTACGTAAGGCTAATCTCATTTAAGACACTAATATCAATCTTATCTGTTTTAAATTCTCGTTTGTCAGTATGGCGCTTTTGCATTAGCGCAAGCAGCTTTTGATCTTGCGTCTGAGTGTCTGCGTTTTGATAATGAGAGTAAGTAAGCTCAACATGATCATGATAAACATTAGTCTGTGTCTTATAGCCATAGGCTAGATAAGCTAATTCAAGTGCTCTTACATAAGCTCCCAATGAGATTGTCGATTCTCTTTTTAAAGGATCGGTAACTTTAAGTAGGCTAGAGTTATCAAGTCTTATTTGCACCCTTTTTAAAGCAGGGGTGATAACAACAGAGTACATTTGGGTGTTATGGGCGCTAGGAGCTAAAGATGCCATATAAAAGATCTCAGATAAGCCCTTTTCAAGATTGGGAACATCCTTATCGTTATTAACCTCAAGCGAGCAGGCACTGATAAAAACTGGAATTACAGGAAACAGAAGTCTTTTTAAAGAGAGCAACATCATTTCACCTCTTAAATAATTAAACTTACAGTTTAATTATTTAACCAAAAAGAAAAGATGTCAAAAGGAAAATTCAAATCTATTGATTTTGCTGATAATAAAACTGTTTTGAGGTGAACTTTTTAGATTGATTTGTCAGGGTAGGTCAGATGGTATTTTAAAATAAGTTATAAAACTCAGACTATATGAGACCATATAGTCTTTGAGTTTTATCAGGACTCTATGCGTCCTGTTTCTTTTTAAGGTTAGCTTTAGCAACACCGAGCATTAGTTTTACACGGTTTAACTGATTTACCTCAGAGGCACCAGCATCACAGTCAATAGAGACGATATTAGCCTCCTCATAGCTTTGACGTAAGGAGTGCACTACACCTTTACCGGTGATGTGATTTGGCAGACAGCCAAAAGGCTGCAGGCACACAATGTTAGGTACACCGTTTTCAATGAGTTTTACCATTTCACCGGTTAAGAACCAGCCTTCACCTGCCATATTACCTAAAGAGACAAACTTGCCAGCAAGTTTTGCTGTAGTAAAGATGTTCAAAGGTGGAGTAAATCTCTTTGAGTTTTTCAGAGCTTTATAAACATACTTTCTGTAGTGCTCAACTAATCTTATGAAGGTCAGTGCAAAGAACTTGTTTAAAAGTTTACCTTCTAAAAGATTGTGCTCAATGATTGGATCACCTGCTAGGTATAAGAAGAAATCTACAAAGTCAGGCATTACAACTTCAGCACCCTCATCAAAGAGCTCTTTTTCAAGATAGTTGTTAGCTACTGGGTGATACTTAACTAAGATCTCACCTACGATACCTACCTTTGGTTTTTCGATATGGTTAATCTCAATGTTCTCAAAGTCTTTAACCATATCAAAGATATTTCGTTTGTACTGTTTATTTGAGCTGTCTAAAAGTTCCTGTTTACAGTTATTAAGCCACTTTTCAAAGTACTTTTGAGTCTCGCCTTTATGTACTTCATAAGGTCTTACACGATTGGTTAATTTCATTAACAGATCGCCGTAGACAGCAGCTTTAATTGCATCCTTGAACATAGCTGTAGGCATCTTGAACTCATCTGTTTCAAGACCGTAGACAGCAAAGACTGGTACCTGAGGGAAGCCTGCGTATTTTAAGGCTTTACGCAACACTGCAATATAGTTGGTAGCACGACAAGCACCACAGGTCTGGAAGAGCATGATAGAGGTGTTATCAGGATCATATAAACCTGATTTTAAAGCCTCGAGCATTTGACCAATAACTACAATTGCAGGGTAGCACATATCGTTGTTTACATAGCGTAAACCTAAATCAATAGATGATTTATCAGGCAGTGCAGGAATTACTACGTTATATCCAAACTTTGATAAAACCGTCTTGAAGAGCTCAAAGTGGATAGGTGCCATTTGAGGTGCCAGAATAGTATGTTTTCTGATGCACTCTTTAGTAAAGTGAGGTCTATCGATAAATGGAATAGGTGTAAATACAGGTACTGATTTACGGGCTAAGGCAGCTAACAGTGAACGCAGTCTGATCCTTGCAGCACCTAAGTTAGAAACTTCATCTAATTTAATTAAAGTATAGATACGCTGATGCTCTTCTAAGATCTCTTTTACCTGATCTGTAGTAATAGCATCAAGTCCACAACCAAATGAGCTTAACTGAATTAGAGTTACATCTTTATTCTCAACAGCCAATTCAGCTGCGTGATACAGTCTTGCGTGATAGCTCCACTGATTGATAAGACCTACTTTGTTAGCCTTGATCTTTTGATGGTAGACGCTGTCCTCAGAGATAACGGCAAGACCATAAGACTCAATCATATCGGCAATACCGTGATTGATCTCAGGATCAATATGGTATGGACGACCTACTAACATGATGATGTGGCGATTCTCATTACGTGCCTTTTGAATTACGTTTTGAGCAAAATCTCTTACATCCTGTTTGTAGTGTTCAAGCTCGGCATAAGCTGCGTCACAGGCAGCTTCAACTTCTTTTTTAGTAAGTTTTTCTGATTTGAACTCTTCGAGTAGGCGCTTGCATAAACGCTTTTCATTGTTAATAGGTAAGAAAGGCTGTAAGAAGGTGACATTCTCAGCTTTTAGAATATCCATGTTGCCACGAATATTCTCAGCATATGAAGCTACAACAGGGCAGTTGTAGTGGTTGTCATTAGGATGAGCCTTATCCACAAGATTAAATGGCAGACATGGGTAGAAGATCTTTTTAATGCCTGCTTCAATAAGACTCATGATGTGTCCATGAACTAATTTAGCTGGATAACATAATGAGTCTGATGGGATTGTAGCAAGTCCCTTTGCGTACAGGGCAGCTGATGACTCTTCAGATAAGACAACCTTATAGCCTAACTTAGTTAATAAGGTAAACCAGAATGGGAAGTCCTCGTACATATTCAAACAACGAGGAATACCGATAACTCCACGAGGAGCTTTATCGTCATCTAATGGTTTGTAGTCAAAGACTCTCTGATATTTGTAACGGTAAAGATTATTAGTGTTCTCTAAAGAGTTATTTACTTTACCGCCAATACCTTTTTCACAGCGGTTGCCTGTAAAGTGACGAGAGTTGTCAGGGAAGATCTGCATGGTGATCATGCAGTTGTTTCCACACTTATGGCATCTGTATGATCTGGTCTTATAGGTAAATGAATCTAGATCTTCTCTTTTTAGAATAGTTGAGACATAAGGTTTACCATCTAGCTGCTTTAGTGTAGCTGATTCATGAGCTAGTATGGCAGCTCCGTAAGCACCCATGTGCCCTGAGATATCAGGGCGAATTACTTTTTTATTCAGTAATTTCTCCATAGCGCGTAAAACAGCATTGTTCAGGAAAGTACCTCCCTGAACGACGATGTGATCACCTAGTGAATCCACATCCTTTAATTGCATTACTTTAAAGAGCGCGTTTTTAATTACTGAAATTGAGATCCCTGCTGAGATGTCACCAACTGATGCTCCATCTTTTTGAGCCTGTTTTACCTTAGAGTTCATAAAGACGGTACATCTAGTACCAAGATCAACTGGAGCTTTTGAATCAACAGCTTTGTCAGCAAACTCTGCTGCACTTAATTTTAAGCCTTTAGCAAAAGTCTCAATAAAGGAGCCACAGCCTGCTGAACATGCTTCATTTAAGGTGATATTACCTATAGTGCCGTCTTTTACAAAGAAGCACTTCATGTCCTGTCCACCAATATCCATGATAAAGGATACCTCAGGACAGAATTCTTTAGCTGCACGCAAGTGAGCGAAGGTTTCAACCTCACCAAAGTCAGCATGCAGAGCTGCTTTAATTAAAGACTCACCATAGCCAGTGGTAGTTACACCTGCTATATAGCAATCCTCTGGCATGTGATCATAGAGTTCTTTTAACTCATTGACCACAGTGTTCAATGGAGAACCCTGATTAGAGCCATAGATAGTATATAAAAGCTCGTTTTTGTCAGTTACAGCTGCAATCTTTGAGGTGGTAGAACCTGCATCAATACCAACGTAGACAGGTCCATGATAGTTGTCAAAAGAGGTTCTTTTAACAATATCCTCGCTGTGTCTTTTAACAAAGGCGTCATACTCATCACGTGAGGCAAACAGAGGTTCACTGTGATTTTTAGTCTCTGTTACAGCATTTAAGGCTGTTTGAGAGAGTTCTGTTAATTCTTTTAAAGAAGTTAATTTTGCTTCATCGCAAATAGCTGCACCGATTGCCACAAAGTAACAGGCATCAGGTGTTGAGACGACATCCTCATCTTTTAGCTTTAAGGTTTTAATAAAGCGGTCTTTTAATTCAGATAAGAAGGTTAATGGTCCACCTAAAAAGGCAGTCTTACCTTCAATAGCACGACCCTGAGCTAGAGTACCTACAGTCTGATTGACGACAGCCTGAAAGATTGAGAGAGCTAGATCCTCTTTTTGAGCACCGTCATTGATAAGAGCCTGGATATCGGTCTTGGCAAACACGCCACAACGAGAGGCGATGGTATAAAGTTTGGTTCCTTTTTTAGCTAAATCATTAAGACCTTTAGCATCGGTATTTAAGAGGTTTGCCATCTGATCGATAAAAGCGCCGGTACCGCCTGCGCAGGCACCGTTCATACGCTGTTCAAGAGAACCTCTTAAATAGGTGATCTTTGCATCCTCACCACCTAACTCAATGGCAGTATCAGTCTCTTTGGCAAGTAAGTTAATCGCACTAGTACAAGAGAGCACTTCCTGCTCAAATGGTAAGTTTAATCTTGAGGCTACACCCATACCTGATGAGCCTGAGAGGGTAATATAGAAAGGATTATCACCTAAAACAGGAGCCACCTTTTCAAGGTTTCTTTTAAAAGCATTGCCTGTTTCAGAAAAGTGTCTTTCGTAATTTTTGTAAATAATCTTTGCATTCTCATCAAGCACTACGAACTTGATGGTGGTAGAACCAATATCAATACCAAGTCTTAATGTCGTCATAGCATATGTTCTTGTTTTATTAAGGTCTGTCAGTTATAGCGCACTTTTTATTTTTAAGTAAGTGCAAGAAGACTTTATATGACTGTATAAGTACATGCCTGTTTAAGTAACTTTACTTAATTGAAGCGTCTTCTCTTAGTATTAACTGTCAGATGTTCACTACGCAAATTTAACATTCTGTTAATAACTTACTGTAACAGGTATATTTTACTTAACTTTATCTGACATGCCTGATAATTTTGCTATAAATTTAGTCAAGTGAATAAAAAAGTCAAAACAGCATGCATAAAGGCATAGAGTAAAATACCTCCAGCATACTGTGCAGGATCTTTGGTTTTGCATACAAAACCTATCCAAACAGTGTATAATGTGACCTCAATTTAACAGGATATGAAATCCTGTCTTCTTTTTTAAACTGTCAGAAAGACACGTTTCCTATCTTCGGAGCTAAAAGTGCAACTTAAAGATCTTGCAGATAAAATCATTGATGGATATGAGATTTCAAAAGAGGAAGCTTTAGAGCTATATGATGCTCCTCTTGAGGAACTCAAGGAAAGTGCCAGCAAAATTACTTCACACTTCTTCAAAGAAGCAATCGAACTGTGTTGTATCTCTAATGGTAAGTGTGGCAAATGTTCTGAAAACTGTAAATTCTGTTCTCAGAGCCGCTACTACAACACCGAAATTCAACAGTCTGTTTTAAAGTCTGTTGATGAGTTCTTTAAAGAGGCTCAGGCAAATGACAGACGTGGTGTGCACCGTTTCTCAATTGTAACTGCAGGTGTAAGACTGTCAAAAGCTGAGTTAAAGACTATTGCTCAGGCTTATAAAAAGATCACCTCAGAGCTTAAGATCTCATGCTGCGGTTCTTTAGGTCTTTTAGACTATGACGATTTTGTAATGTTAAAAGAAGCAGGACTTAAGCGTTACCACAATAACTTAGAGACCTCTCCTAACTTCTTTAAAGAGATCTGCACTACTCATACCATGAAGCAAAAAGAAGATACCATTGCTTTAGCTAAAAAGGCTGGTCTTGAGATTTGCTCAGGTTGCATTTTAGGTATGGGCGAGAGTGTCGAAGACAGAGTTGATATTGCTCTAGAGTTACGTAAGTTACAGGTAGACAGTA
The DNA here is from genome assembly GCA_050873645.1 of Succinivibrio sp. GTDB lineage: Bacteria > Pseudomonadota > Gammaproteobacteria > Enterobacterales > Succinivibrionaceae > Succinivibrio. Next base: position 23,320 of record JBNMJE010000001.1, read on the forward strand.
CTCCTATCAATATCTTAAATCCTATTAAAGGTACACCTTTAGAGAACCGTCCTACTGTTCACCCTGATGAGGTAAGACGTACTATCGCTTTATTCAGACATGTACTGCCAAAGACAGTTTTAAGATTAGCAGGTGGCAGACTCATCATTCAGAAGTACTTTACTGATTTATATAAATACGGTATCAATGCTGAGATCACCGGTGATATGTTAACTACAGCAGGTCTTACTGTAGCTGATGACATCTCTGCTGCTATTAGCAATCAGAAGATCTTAACTAAGATTGAGCCTATTAAGTAGTACCTGTAAATAAGCAGTACCTGTAAAACTTTGTACTACTAAAACAAGCGCCACATTTTACAGCAATACTAAAACTGCATAAGTTAAAGTTGCATAAAAATGTGGCGTTGTGTTTTTGTAGTTTATTCAGACAGTCAGTAAGATAGCTCTAGTCAACTGAAGTATTATCCTCAGCTAGAGTAACCTTTTCCTGTTTTATCTTACCTTCTCGTTTAATCTCAAAGTTCATCACAGTGTTAGGTTTTGACTTTGAAACTAGATCAATAAGTTCCCTTACGTTTTTAACGCTGTAGCCATCAACTTTAGTGATGAGATCACCTATTTTTAAAATGCCAAAAGCAGGTCCTTCAGGATCGACATAACCGATTCTGACTCCAGTCTCTGAATCTAAAGCGGTTGTTTCATCATCTGAAATACCTAAATAACCACGCTCTACTTTACCGTGTCGTAAGATCTCATTCATTACTTCACGAACCATCTTTACAGGTACAGCAAAGCCAATGCCGTAGGTATTGTCACCACTGAATGAAGCTGTATTGATACCAATCAGATTACCTTTAGTATCAACTAAAGCACCACCTGAGTTACCCTGATTGATAGGAGCATCAGTCTGGATTAACTCCTGAACACCCTGACGGATATTCATTTGATCTTTAGATAAAAGACCAGAACCTGAGCGCGATACAGCAGAGATAATACCGTGAGTTACGGTTTGTCCAAGATTATTTGGGTTACCAATAGCAAGAGCGATATCACCGATATTTGGTTCATTCTTAGCAGGTGTAATTGGAGTTAATGGAGTATCAGATACTGATAAAACTGCTATATCAGTACGTCTGTCACAACCTACTACAAAAGCTTTCATGACCTTGCCGTCACGAGTTTGCACAAAGATTGCTTTATTAGGCTCATTACCAGATGGAACTACATGGTAATTAGTGACGATGATGCCATTCTTATCCATGATCACACCTGATGCTGATGAGGTGATAGAGTTAGGATCAGGAGTTGAATAATCGTCTTTTAAGGTAGCTACATAGATATTTACAACACTAGGAGCTGCTTTGTTTACAGCGTAAGAATAACCTTCAGTTGAAATACCACTTGAATAGATAAGATCGCCTAGTTTTTTACCAGTAGATGGTTTTACCAAAAGTACAGCGACGCCAACAATGACGCCTACAGCTACTGGAATAAGAAAGGGGAGAGTCTTTTTGCTAATAATCATATAAAGAGTTCGCACATACGTAGAGTTTCTTTAAAAAGAATACCTTAAATTTCATGAAAATGTGTTGATCTTTATATGATTTTACAAAATAAATCTGCAAAGAAATATATCCATTGAGACAAGCAAATTTGCAATTGTCATTAAGACAATAAAAATGGAGACCTAAGTCTCCATTTTTAGATACAGGAAATATTAACCTTTGTAACAGCAGTTAAGCTTCACTTGCTAATATTCACCACTAAATATTCACTATCTGATTGTGATAAATAAGGTACCACCGTTACGGTTAATTCTGATTGCTGAAATCTTGCCCTTAACATTCTCAAGATTTTTCTTCAAATCAGAGATGGTCTTAATTTCAGCACGGTTTACAGCAGTGATAACGTCACCTTTACGTAAACCAAAACGCTGAGCAACGGAGCCTTTTGCTACATCAGTTACCTCTACACCGCCATCTTTAGCGTTTGCAAATGAAGCGCCTTCAAAAGCAGGAGAAATACTCTTTGAGTTTGTAGCAGCTACTTCAGTAGCTTCAGTGTTCTTACCAATCTTTACGGTAAAGTCTTTGTATGAACCATCACGGAAGACAGTGATATTAACCTCAGAGCCTTCACGCATTGTGGCAATTTCAGCTCTTAACTGAGCAAATGAGGTTACCTTCTTACCGTTTACAGCAGTGATGATATCACCTGACTTGATACCAGCCTTGTCAGCGCCAGATCCTTTCATTACTTCATTTACAAAAGCACCTGAACTCTGGTCATAACCAAAGCTTTGAGCTAAATCAGCATTTAATTCTGTACCTGAAACACCTAACAGACCACGCTTTACTTCACCGAATTTTAATAACTGCTCAGTTACGGTCTTAACCATGTTAGCAGGGATTGCAAAGCCGATACCGATGTTGCCACCTGATGGAGCCATAATAGCGGTGTTAATACCGATTAACTGACCTTTTAAGTTAATTAAAGCACCACCTGAGTTACCTGAGTTAATAGCAGCATCAGTCTGAATGAAGTTTTCGATGTTCTCAATATTAAGACCGGTTCTGCCTAAAGCCGAAACGATACCTGAGGTTACAGTCTGACCTAAGCCGTATGGGTTACCGATTGCTACAGCAAAGTCACCAACTTCAAGGCTGTCAGAATCAGCTAAATCGATCTGAGTTAAATTCTTAAACTCTTTTAACTTTAATAAAGCCAAATCAGTGTGAGCATCTTTACCAACTAACTTTGCGTCATACTCACGACCATCTGATAACTGAACCTTGATCTCATCTGCTGAATCGATAACGTGGTTATTAGTTACTACAAGACCTTGTGCTGCATCGATGATTACACCAGAGCCTAAAGCACGGAATTCCTGTTGGCGAGGTTGTGTTGGTCCAAATGAGTCGTCCATACCTGGGAACATAAATCTAAACTCATCTGGTAATGAGAAGCCCTGAACGTCTTTTTTACCCTTTACAGAGATATTAACTACACCTGGTAGTACCTTCTTTAACATTGGAGCTAGAGAAGGCATATCTCCTTTAGCCATTAAATCATTGATAATAGGGGCTGCAGCCTGAGCCTGACCTGCTGTAAGCACTGTCATTGATAAAGCCATTGCAGCTGCTAATGATGCGTTCTTAATCTTGTTTAACATCTTTGTTTGTTACTCCTAAATAAAAGTATCAATTTCTTTTAAATCGTTTTTAGTATCTTTTCTAAACTTAGAATCTAATAAACTCTGACCCTAATAAAACTTAGAACCTAAAGCTAAGAACCTAAAGATAGTTATTTAAACTTTTAACTTCTCTTCTTCAGCAACTTCTTCTTTTGACTCACTCTCTGTCTCAGAAGGTTTTTCAATATTCTTTTTTACCTTCACAGGATCTGCAAACTCGGTTTGGATCTCGTTAGGTCTTAATACCTTAGGTGTTGGAATCTCACCTAAGGTACCAGTTACTTCCTTAGTTGTTTCTGACTGTTGTCTTTTTGACTCGCGTCTTGGGGTAATACCTTCGTATATACCCTGATTTAAAAATTCGTGACTGTCAGCTTCTTCAGGTGCAATCTTTTGGGCAGCTTCTTTTAAAAACTGCACATACTGCTGATGGGCAGAATCAATCTCAGAGAACATATCTAAAGAGGTCTTAAAGAACCTGTCTAGAGTACGTTGAGCACGGATAGCAGCTCTTTTGGTTTTTAACAGTTCATCTCTAACTCTTTTGTGTTTGTAAATCTGTGCCATCACTAAAAAGCAAGCAACAGCACCGACAATAAAACCTGCAAAAAAGATTGCTGCTAGGAGCGCGTAATTATTCATATCCCACCTTAAACTTTGCACAGCTGCTCTGCTACTGCGCACTATTGAGAATAAATTTATTTTCTTAGTTAATACTTAGTTTTTATTTGTAAGTTTCAATAAAAACGGTACTCATTGAAATATCAAATAAATTATCCTCGAAAATGGCCAATAAAACTGCCACAACTGTTTAATTATTTGAGGTCTGACATTACTTTTTTCAAGTTTTTTCATGAAAGGTGATAATTATTGTTGAAAATTCTCATTAACCTTAAGCTAGGTAAGTGAAAATTGGATAATAAAGAAGGTCATTTAAAACTCTTAATTTGAGTTTTAAGACTTTAGATGCCCATGACAACTAACCTATTTTCATCTTATATTCGTTAAAAGTGACAATAACAAAAGTATGAAAATTTCTCTTTAAAGATCTGCATCAAAAGACGAATGACAGTAGTCTTTGAACTACTGAAATTATCAGGTGATAAAACAAATCATATTTTGGTATTTAAAGATCAAGTAATTATTCTTATTTTGAATTATTATGGATATAAAAGATAAATATTAAAGGAGCATCCAAAATGTGCACTTTGATGGAAAAAGACGTTATACTTGATGCAATTTCATGGACAACTGCTTTTATTGCTTATAGAACTCCACCACATAGAAACACTGATGATCTAAAAGAATGTTCTCATTTAAGGTACAAAATCCTTTCTTCAGATCCTGAAGAAATCGATAAACCAAAAGTTATGGAAAAATTGCGATCTCTCAGAAAGAAATACGAAGGTCTTCCTGTATTTTCATGCTATTTGGGAGATTATGCAGAAGAATACAAGAAAATTACTGGAAACGAAGTGATTTGAAAAAAGAGTGTACGCAAAATAAGGTCTTTATATGCTGATTAAAATGGTTTAGCAATTGAAATTTGCAGGTAAAAAAACAAATCACAATTTGCTTTCAAAGCTTATGTAAATATTAAAGGAGCTTCAAAATGTGTACTTTAGTGGAAAAAGAGGTTCTACTTGATACAATTTCAGGATTTACAGCTTTTATTGCTTATAGAACTCCACCATATACAGATACAGTTGATCTCGAAGAATGTTCTCTGTTAAGGGATAAATTACTTTCTTCAGATCCTGAAGAAATCAATAAACAGGAAGTTTTGGAAAAAATACGATCTCTCAAAAAGAAATACGAAGGTCTTCCTGTATTTTCATGCTATTTGGGAGATTATGCAGAAGAATACAAGAAAATTACTGGAAACGAAGTGATTTGAAAAAAAGTGAACGCAATATAAGGTCTTTATATGCTGATTAAAAATGGCTTAGTTTTTACAAAACAGGGCTTTGAAAACAAAGATATTAAAATTGAAGCTAAAAGTATCAAAAGCCTTAGTGATAAAAGTACTGATAATAGTGATGCTTTAGTTATCAACGCTGATGACTGCTACGTGCTCCCTGGCTTTATCGATCTGCATTTTCATGGAGCAGCAAAAGTCGACTTTATGGATGGCACTCTAGAGAGTGTTAAGACTTTAGCTTCATATGAAGCTTCAAACGGTGTAACTTCAATAGCGCCTGCTACTATGACCATGCCAGTTGATGCTATTAAACAGAGTATCAATTCAGCCTTAGAATTTAAGCGTCAACTCAAAGATAACGAAGCATCTCTTGAAGGCATCTACATGGAAGGACCTTTTGTAAGTCCTAAAAAGTTAGGAGCGCAAAATCCTGAATATGTACTAAAGCCAAATGCTAAAGATTTAGATTCACTTTATGAAGTTTCAGAGGGCTTAATTAAAAAAGTTGTTATTGCACCTGAAGAGAATGGAGCTTTAGAGCTTATAAAAGCTTTTCATAATAAAGTCTCTTTCTCTATAGGTCACACGGTAACAGACTATGAAACAGCAACTGCTGCCATGAAAGCGGGTGCTAATGAGCTTACACATACCTTTAATGCCATGCCGCCATTAAATCATCGTGCACCAGGCCCTATTGGTGCTGCTTTTGAAAATAAGCATGTATTTTGTGAGCTGATTACCGATGGCGTACATGTAGATAAGACCATGGTCAACATCCTGTTCTCTTTAATGGGGGACGACCGAATTGTTATGATTTCAGATTCTATGATGGCTACAGGATTAGATGATGGTGAGTACTCATTAGGAGGACAGAAGGTCTTTGTAAAGGGGAATAAAGCTACCTTAAAAGATGGCACTATCGCAGGTTCAGTAACTAACCTTTACAGTTGCTTTGTAAATGCAGTTCAAAATATGAACGTAAGTCTTGAGAGTGCAATCAAAGCTTGTACCATAAATCCTGCTCGTGCTTTAAAGATTGATGATAGGGTAGGTGAAATCAGTGAAGGTAAGAGAGCAGATCTTTTAGTTGTCGATAAAAATCTAAAAATAAAAGAGATTATTCTTCGAGGAGAGATCTTAAAAAGAGCCTAATTCAAACAGTTATTCAGGAAATTAATTTCACGATTTTAATGCGTGAAATTAATAAAAATATTGTTTGATAAAAGTCGCTATTTTGTTTAAAATACACCATTGCCCCTCTAATCGAGGAACCGGTTTCCCACCCGAGTTGCTTGATGCAGATTGAGTAATCAGTCTGTTTGGAAAGAGAGCAGATATTTTTATCTGTATGTTTTAAAGGAAATTTTCCTTCAAAAAAGGGTTTTTTAATGAAAACTTATGTTGCAACACCATCAACAATTAAGCGTGATTGGTTAGTTATTGATGCTGAGGGTCAGACTTTAGGTCGCCTAGCTACTGAAATTGCTTTACGTTTACGCGGTAAGCACAAGCCAGAGTACACTCCATTCTTAGATACCGGTGATTATGTTATCGTAATCAACGCATCAAAGGTTAAGGTAACTGGTAACAAGGCTCACGACAAGATGTATTATCACCACACTGGTTTCCCAGGTGGAATCAAGTCAGAGTCTTTCGAGAAGTTATTAGCACGTAAGCCAGAGGATGTTATCGAGACTGCTGTTCGCGGTATGCTTCCAAAGGGACCATTAGGTCGTGCTATGTTCCGTAAGCTAAAGGTATATGCTGGTGAGTCACATAATCATGCTGCTCAACAGCCTCAGGTTATCAAGTTTTAAGGAGCATTAGCAAATGGCTGCAAATCAGTATTATGGTACCGGTCGTCGTAAGGACTCAACTGCACGTGTATTCTTAAAGCAGGGTACTGGTAAATTAGAGATCAATGGTAAGACTCTTGATCAGTATTTTGGTCGTCCAACTTCTCGTATGGTTGTAGCTCAGCCATTAGAGTTATTAGAAGTTGCTGACAAGTTTGATCTGTACATCACTGTTAACGGTGGTGGTATCACTGGTCAGGCTGGTGCTATCCGTTTAGGCATCACCAGAGCTTTAATTCAGTATGACGAGTCATTCCGTTCAGCTTTACGTAAGGCTGGCTTCGTAACTCGTGATGCTCGTGCTGTAGAGCGTAAGAAGGTTGGTCTTCACAAAGCTCGTAAACGTCCACAGTACTCAAAGCGTTAATATCAAAACAATTTTCATTGTTTTGTCAAAAGCCTCTGCCTCACCGCAGAGGTTTTTTTATGCATTTTTTATGTATAATATCCTTCAGAGGATATCTGTTATGGAAAGATTAAAAAGCTTAAAACCTTATCTATTCACCGCTTATTATGATTGGCTAATCGATAATAAGATCACTCCACATCTTTTAGTTGATGCTAAGATGCCTAGTGTTAGGGTTCCTGTTGAATATGTAAAGGATGGTCGCATTATCTTAAGTCTTTTACCTTCAGCCATTGCAGATTATGAATGCACACCTAAAGGTATTTCTTTTAAAGCTCGCTTTAAGGGCAAGAGTGAAGATATCTTTATTCCTTTCCATGCTATGGAGCAGTTAATTGCTTTAGAGTCAGGATCTGCTCTACCTATTGGTACTGCACTAGAGCAGTTGGATTTAGCACCAGACGATGAAGTTTATCCAGATGAAGCTTCAGAAACTCCAATGTTCAAATTAGATGATGATGAAGATGGAGCAGATGATGAGGAAGTTTCATCAGAAGATTTAGCAGAAGATGACAAAATTCCTGCTGATATCAAAACATCAGAAGCAACTAAGATTGAAGCTACAACTCCTGCAAAAGAAGAAAACAAACCAGCTTTCTCTTTTGTAAAGGACGATGAATAAGCACATCTCTAAATTTCAATTCAAATCATAAGATGTCTACGAGTTTTTAGACAACTTTTCAAAGTTAGCATTTTCAAAAGACATTAAAAAAGGCGGTTATAAAACCGCCTTTTCAGAAGATTATTGATTTAAGCTTATCTAATCTTGCCTAAGTCAACCCACATTGGAGTTGATTCAATTAGACCATTCTGGCCTAAAGAGATATCGCCTGAAAGACCGTGTAAAACGTCATCCTTGTTAGCAGCTAACTTCTCAATCTCAAGAGCGAAGTTTACGCTGTCGTAAGCTGCTGCAAATACTCTTTGAACCTGATTATTTGCCTTTGGTAAAGACTGCATGAATGAGTCCTTTAATGGACTATCGGTTAATAACCAAGTCATATCACCTAAGGTTGAACCTTTAAGTGCTAACTCTTGAGATGAGTTATTAACACCAATGTAGCTCTTATCGGTTAGGTAAACATGAACTGTTGATGGAATAGCAGCTTTAATAGCTACAGCGTCAACAACTGATGCATTTACATAAGCACTGTCTGCCTCTGATAGAGGGCAATTTGACATTGAAGTTTTAATGGTTGCTGCATCAGAGTAATAGCAAACAGGTACGTTTGCATTTACCTTTGAGAAGGTAGTCTTAAAGCTGTGAACTGAACGCTGTGAAGCTGTATCACTGCTCTGAGCAATAACAACAGGTTTCTTGTAGCCATCAGCATAGATCTTTGAAGCTGCGATAGCACCTTCGTAGTTAGGACCTAAATCGAAGTACCACTGATTAGCAGGCTTGCTACCTTCAGGCTGGTTTAAGACGATTGAAGGTACCTTAAGACCTGTTGCATTTAAAGCATTAACTTCAGGCTTTAAGATAGGACCAATAACTAATTTGGTACCATCATTCTGAACTTTAGCTACGATCTCAGAAATGTTGTTCTTGTTGGTATCGTAGAAAACAACTTTTGAGTTTGAATTTCTGTCTTTTAATGCAGCTAAGATACCTAACTTAGCAGGCTCGCCTACGATTGGAGCAAAACGACCTGATAGAGGTAATAACACTGCAATTCTGTCACCATCAGAGAACTTGAATAGAGCGTTAGCTGGAACATTAGCAGGAGCTGCGTTCTCAGGAGTTGCATCATCTGAAGATGTTGCAGCGTCATTATCAACTACTGTATTGTCAGCAGTTTCTGCTGAAGCTGTATCCTGAGTATTGGTAGAAGCAATAAGCTCATTTACAGGGTGGTTAGGGTATTTCTTTGAGAAGTCAGCTAAAGCCTGCTGCTGTAACTCACTACTCTGTGAACGAGTGATGATAGCGTATTCAATAAAGCCTTTATCATAATCAGACTGAGCTGATTTCATTGCCTGAGCTAAATCTTTATCGCTTAAAACCTTTAATAAATCATTGCTCTGATTGATTACAGTAGCTCTGTCAGTTTTCTTTTCAACAATCTTTAATAAAGTTGCTTTGTTCTTAAAAGCAGTTAACTCATACTGAGGATCTTTAGTCTGTCTGTAAAGTTTTGCATTTACATTTGAGTTTAAGATTAAGTAGTAAGACAGTGACTGCTTTGGAAGAGCCTGATAGTTAATCTGATTTAACAGTGCAGATGCTTCTTTTAACTGGTTCTGTTTAACTAAAAGCATAGCTTTAACTAAAGAAGCCTGATCTTTTTGAACATCAGTCTGAGCGTTTGCATATAGATCATTGATGTTAGAAGCTGCTTTATCTAAATCTCCTGAAACGATCTGAGAACGAGTCAGCAGAACTTGAGCTTTAAAGCTAGTGTCGCTTGATGCATCATCAAATGCCTGCTGGTATTCCTCTGTAGTCAGATTTAATGGACCAAAAGCATTGGTTGATGCTATTTTCTGAGTAGCTTCACTTGAAGCACAAGCAGATAGAGTAATGGTTGCAGCTGCAAATAAACTGCATAAACATAGATTTAATGTTGATCTTTTAGCTTTCACGATAGTTTCCTGCTAAATCACAAATGAATTATTGGTTGGATATTTTACCATAATGTGAGATAGGTAACGTGTATTGAAACAAAAATCGCTCATAGTAAGAAGCTGAGAACTGTAAATTTTATTAGATACTATTTTTAATAGGTAGCTAAAAAGGTAAAACATGAGTATTCAGGACACAGAAAAACTCTACAAAGAGTGTCGTGATAAGTGCGACGAGTCATTTAGAATCAGAATTCACAGGGCAATCAGTTGGATTAAAAAGTCTGAAGCACTTCCTGAAGATGACATCGATTTGAAGTTTATCTCTTTATGGATAGCCTTTAACTGTGCTTATGGCAAAGAGATCACAACTGATGGTTATTTAGGTGAGAAGGTTGGCTTTAGAGACTTTCTGACAGTAATTACCTCTCTTGATGAAGAAAAAAACTTAGACAAGATCTTATGGAATCGTTTTTCACAGAGTATCAAAGCGCTTTTAGAGAATAAGTACACTTTCCAACCTTACTGGAACTTTTACAATGGTGATGACAGGGCAGCAGATTGGGAGATGTCTTTTCAAAGTTACAATTCACAGGCTTTAAAGTCTTTAATGACGCAAAATACCGTGAGGGTATTAAATATTGTCTTTGACAGACTCTATACCATCAGAAATCAGCTCTTCCACGGAGGTGCTACTTGTAACAGTAAAGCTAACCGTATGCAACTACATGATGGCTGTGCCATTTTATCTGAACTCATGCCATGCGTACTGGACATCATGTTAAAACATCATGACAGAGATTGGGGACGGGCATTCTATCCTTATGTAAAGGATTGACAGAAAGCCTTACAGAAAGGCTTACAGTTTGATTATCTTAAATACACATGAAAGCAAAGCTGTCAGACTGTATAATGAGGCAATTGATTTTTAATAGAACCATTAAACAGAACCATTACATAGAACAAAAGAGTCTTTTTACTTACAAAGACAAAAGGTTAATCATGTTAGATAGTGCTTTATATATCGTTCCTACTCCAATTGGTAATCTTGATGACATCACCTTACGTGCAATTGAAGTCTTAAAAAATGCAACTTTAATTGCAGCTGAAGATACCAGACACTCAAAAATTCTCTTAGACAAGCTAGGGATCTCTGGTAAAAAGATGATTAGCTGTCATGATCACAATGAGGAACAGAGAGCATCTATCATTATCGATGAAGTTAAAAATGGCGGTATCGTCGCTTTAATTTCTGATGCTGGTTCTCCTTTAATCAATGATCCTGGTTATAGAGTAGTAACACTATGTTCAAAAGCTGATGTAAGAGTAGTGCCACTACCAGGTCCATGTGCCTTAATTACAGCACTTGAAGCTAGTGCATTACCTACAGATAAATTCATGTTCTTAGGCTTTTTCCCTGTAAAAGAAAAGGAATTAACAGAAAAGGTTCAGTCACTAGAGAATGCTGACTACACTGCTGTGTTCTATGAGACTCCACGCCGTATTGTCGATACCATGGAAATTGTAGGTAAGATTTTACCTGAGCATGATGTAACTTTATGCAGAGAGATGACTAAGACATTTGAATCTTTCTATAGATTAAAAGCAAAGGATGCTGCTTCATTTTTAAAGGCAGATCCTGACAGAACTAAAGGCGAGTTTGTAGTAGCTATCGGTTCCTTAAAACAGGAAACATCCTCTGTTCCTGCTCCTGTAGTAAAAGCAATTTCAGAGCTGATTAAGACTTCTCCTGTAAAACAGGTAGCTAATGTCTTATCAGAGCTTACCGGTATTAAAAAGAACGATTTATATAACCTAGCTTTAGAGCTTAAAAACAAAAGCTAGGAATAAAAAGCTTTAGAATAAAAGTAATTAACAGTTCGAAGAGTCAACCTTTTTCATGTATAATGCACGTGAGTCGACCGGGCAATCGCTGCCGTGCACGCGTGTTTAAGATCTTTAAGCATACGGTCACTGGGGGAGGAAAGTCCGAGCTCCGAAGGACAAGGTGCCAGGTAACGCCTGGAGGGCGCAAGCCCATGACAAGTGCAACAGAAAGTAAACCGCCACTTTGTGGTAAGGGTGAAATGGCGAGGTAAGAGCTCACCGCTTTTCTAGCAATAGGAAAGGCATGGTAAACTCCACCTGGAGCAAGATCAAATAGGCTCTCTATGGTTTGGTCCGAACCGAGGGCGGGTTGATTGCTGGAACCAGCGAGCGATTGCTGGTCTAGAGGAATGGTTGCCACTGCTTAGCAGAACAGAACTCGGCTTACAGGTTGACTCATCTTTTGGCTGATTCAAAGCCATAATCCAATCATCAAGACTAACTAATGTTCGTTAAAATCAGATTAAAATCGAACTTGCTTTAGCAGTCTGTTTTTTTTTCTTTCTCCTATAGAGAATTATTGCCTATTAATCGCTCATAAAAGACTCATTAATGGTCCATTAATATCTTTTTGCACCACAAATTGTGTATTTGATCACATCCTTATAACAACGTAATTTTAAGCCCCAATTTGCGCACATTTTTGACTGGTTTTGTTTAATAAATTGCCTTTATTAATAAAGCGATAGATATGAACAAAAGACAAAATTAATTTTTTCTCCCACATTTTTACACACTTTATAACACCTTGAAATAAAAGCAAATTTATAAAAGTAAGCTAGATTACTTTCTTGAATTTATCCTATGATTTGGTAAACTAAATGGGTAAAAGTGGTAAATTGTGGTGAAAGTGTGATTAATCTTTCTCACAAACGACTTTAAAGGTAGTGTGATTTAGGCTTAATTTTATTATGTTTGACGGTTTGCTTTTAAGTGGAACAAGTGAAGTTTCCCTTGATTCAAAAGGGCGACTGTCTGTGCCTGCACGCTATAGAGAGATATTTGCCGATGATGGAGATGGTCAGTGCGTAGTCACTCGCTCTTTATTTGACAAATGTTTATGGTTATACCCCTCCAGTGAATGGGATAACGTAGTCTCAACTTTAGGCTCACTTCCTACTATGACTGATCCACTGTGTCGTACCATTCAGCGTATTGTTTTAGGCAGTGCAGTTTTTTGTCAGTTAGATGCCCAGGGTCGAGTTTTATTACCACCAGAGTTAAGACAGGTAAGCGAGATCAGTAAGAAAGCTTATCTTATTGGCTTTAACAACAAATTTGAGCTTTGGTCTGAAGAGAACTTTGCTCTTCAGCGTAAGGCTGATGACGATTTATTACAGCAGGCAGCAAAAGATCTTGCATCACATAGCGTGCTTGCTAATTTAAAACTATAAATATTTAGAATAATAAGAATTTAATCATGGCATTTTCACATATTCCTGTACTGTTAAATGAAGTCCTTGAAGGTATGAACATCAAGGAAGATGGAGTTTATGTTGATGCCACATTTGGTCGCGGCGGTCATTCAAGAAAAATCCTAGAAAGATTAGGTCCAAACGGCAGATTATATGGACTTGATAGAGATTTGACTGCAGTAGAAGCTGCTAAAAGCATTACTGATCCAAGATTTAAAATTATCCACAGTGCTTTTTCAAATTTAAAAGAAGTTTGTGAGAGTTTAGGTATTGAAGGTAAGGTTGACGGTATCCTTATGGATATTGGTGTTTCTTCACCTCAGATTGATGATCCGACTCGTGGTTTTTCTTTTGAAAAAGATGGTCCTCTTGATATGCGTATGGATCAGAGTGCCAAACTAGATGCTAAGACCATAGTTAATACCTATTCAAAACAGGATCTTGCCTATATCTTTAAGGTATATGGTGAAGAGAATTTTGCTTCAAAGGTAGCTTCAGCCATCGTAAGAGAGCGCGAGAAGACTCCTTTTGAAACCACACTACAGTTATCAGAATTTATTAAAAGAGTAATTGGCGGTAAGCCTACTCCTAAACACAAAGCTACACGCTGTTTCCAAGCTTTGAGAATTGCTGTAAACGGCGAGCTTGACGAATTAAAAAAAGCTCTAGAGAGTAGTATTGATGTCTTAGCAGACGATGGTCGTCTGTGTGTCATCTCTTTCCACTCTTTAGAAGACAGAATAGTAAAAACATTTATAAAAGATAAGTCTCAGGGACAAAAGATCCCTAACGGTCTTCCAATTACTTTTGAAGAAGCCGAAAAAATGAGACTTGCTACAGCAAAAGTGGAGCCTGTAGGAGGTGCTATTAAGGCAACTCCTGAAGAAATAGCAGCCAACGTAAGATCCAGAAGTGCCACACTTAGGATCTGCAAGAGGCTTAAGAGGCTACCCTAAATGCAACAGTCAAATGCAGTAAGAAAGCTAGAAGAGAATTTTCCAAGTGAGGCTCCTCAAATCGAAAAGAGGGAACCTCAGTTTGGTGACAGACCTAATCCACAGGCAAAACCTGTGCAAAAGGTTGTTCCTAGTGTTACTACTCAAGTAACTCATGAACATATCATTAGAATTCAGGCACCAACTGATTTATTAAGTGATGATTCAGCTCAGTTAGCTGTGCCATCATTAAGCCTTTTTGAAGGTTATAAAAAACAGAAAAAGGCCTTAGTTCCTACTATTTTAAATGACATATTCTCAAATCTTTTGACTTATGTTTTGATCCTTGTCGTTACAACTTTAGCCGTATTAAAGGTTCATCAAGTCCAGATGACCCGTGATATGACAATACAGTATAATGAGGTTTTAAGACATAACGAGCTTCTGCATAAGGAATGGTTAACTCTGTTATCAGATAGAGAAGCCTTAACAGAGTACTCTGTGATCCGTAAGAATGCTGACGAAAAGCTCGGTATGGTGCAGCCTAAAACTGAAGATGAAGTTGTAATCGATTTGAGATAAATGGCTTTAAAACAAGTTAACGATGGAAACTATAGTCGCCTACAAGTATCAACAACCAGAATAGCCATCGTATGGTTTTCTGTAGGCTGTCTTTTCATATATATCCTTGCCAGATTGTTCTGGATACAGGTTCTTTATCCTGAAAATCTTATCCGCGAAGGTAATGCTCGCGTAGTCAGAAATTATCATTATGAGCCTCCAAGAGGTCTAATTACCGATAGAAATGGCAAAATCTTAGCTATTTCTGTACCTGTAAAATCAGTAGAAGCTGATCCTAAATTCCTACACGAAGAAGGAGTTTATGATGATCTTTCTAAGATGAAAAAGTTAGCTACAATCTTGGAACTTGATGTTAATGAACTTTACAAAAAGACCAAAGATCCTACACGCCGTTATGTGCATTTAAAGCACTATTTAGAGATGGATAAGGCTAAAGAAGTCCGTAAGATCTCCAAGACCGGTATCATTCTAAATGACTCTTATCGTCGTCACTATCCAACAGGCGAGATTAACGCCAACCTAGTCGGTCTTTTAAATGGTGATGGTGTCGGTGTCTATGGCGTAGAGCAGAGCTTTAACTCATACCTGACCTCAACCTCTTCAACACAGTTAGCAAAAAAAGATCGCTACAACCACATTGTGGAAAATTTAGGTACTGTCAAAAAGGGTAATTTAGGTGGCAACTTGATGCTGAGTGTGGATAACCGCCTGCAAGAGTATGCTCATGCCATGTTAAAACAGGCTGTTGAAGAGAATGATGCTGACAGTGGCACTGCAACTTTAATTGATGTAAAAACAGGTGAGATTTTAGCTCTTGCTAATGCTCCATCATTTGATCCAAATGATAGAAAACACTTTGACAGTACTAATGCTAAAAACAGAGTAGTAACAGATATCTTTGAGCCAGGTTCTACTCTAAAACCAATTGTGGCACTAGCAGCTTTAGAAGCTAAAGCTACTAACTGGTCAGAAGTGTTTGACACTAGACCTTTTATTGTAGATGGCAAGATGGTACGTGACTCTCATGCTATGGCTCAGGGTACACTAGCCGACATTATTCAGTATTCATCAAATACTGGTATGGCAAGAATTTCGTTAAGAGTTGGACCTCAAAAGATCATGCAGGTTTTAACCAGATTTGGTTTTGGTTCTAAAACAGATTCTGGTCTTGTAGGTGAGAACTCAGGCAGACTTAACGAGAACAGAAAGTTCTGGTCTGAAATTGATAAGGCAACTTTAGGTTTCGGTTACGGTGTGGCAGTAACTAATCTGCAGTTAACTCAGGCCTATGCTACTTTAGCAAATGGTGGTCTGAAAAATCCTGTCTCAATTCTTAGATTAAAAAATCCTCCAAAGGGTACTATTGTGGCTCAGCCAAATCAGGTAGCTAATATGCAAAGAGCGCTTGAGACTGTAGTTTCTGAAGGTACCGGTGGCAAAGCTGCAATTGACAGATACCGTGTAGCAGGTAAGACTGGTACTGCTAAGATTGCATCAGTTGGCGGTTACGGTAAATACTACATGTCAACTTTCGCAGGTTTTGCTCCTATTTCTAATCCACGCTTTGCACTTGTGGTCGTAATTAGTGCTCCAAAAGCTGGTAAGTTCTACGGTGGTGTGGTATCAGGTCCTGTATTTAGAGCCGTGATGTCAAAGGCTTTACAGTTATATAACATCAAACCTGATAGAGAGAAGAACGAAAAGAATTAAGCTCAACCTTAAGTTGCAATTTCACTTTGCAACTTAAAGTAGGCTTTACAGATTTATACATAAAAGAGCTGAAGGTAAAGATGAAAAAGTTAAAAGAAATCTTCCAGTACTTAGGAATTAAAAGAAAAGCTCCAGACATTGAATGTACTTCACTTGAGGTTGATTCTCGTCAGGTAAAGAAAGGTGCACTTTTTGTAGCTTTAAAAGGCACTAAGGTCAATGGTCTTGATTATGCTAAAAAGGCTTATGACTTAGGTGCTGTAGCAGTTCTCTTTGAAGAGGGGAATACTCCATCAGATGAACTTTTAAAGGAAGTACCTGTTCCATTTATCAAGTTATCAGCTAAGAAAAGTTTAGGTGAGTTTAGCTCTTTCTTCTATGATGAGCCTTCAAAAAGATTAGGTCTTATCGGTATTACCGGTACTAATGGTAAGAGTACTATCACTCAGCTTATCGCTCAGTGGCTATCTAATACCTTTTCAACTAAATGTGCTGTCTTTGGTACCTTAGGTTATGGTTTTTTACCAAATTTAAAGAAAAGCTCTAACACTACTTTAGATGCTGTAAGACTGCAGCAGGCTTTAAACGAAATGGTAAATGAAGGCGCTCGTTTTGCTGCTTTAGAAGTCTCCTCAATTGGTGTTTGTGAAGGTCGAATTGATGGCTGTACCTTTGTTGCAGGTGGTTTTACTAATTTAACTCGTGACCATCTTGATTATCACAAGACCATGGAAAACTATGCTAAAGCAAAAGAGGACTTCTTAAGACGAGTTCCTAAAGAGAAGCTAGTTATTAACGTAGATAATGAGCAGGGCTGTAAATATGCTGATACCTTCGGCAAGTGTGTAGCCTATTCATGTAAGAGCGATTTTATGGGCTCAGTCTCATCACTTATCTACTCTCAGTATGTATGGATTAAATCTGTAACCTATAAGCCTCATGGTATTGCTCTTGAAATTGAATCAACCTTTGGTTCAGGCAAGTGCGAAATTGGTCTGTTAGGTGGCTTTAATGTTGAGAACTTTGCCTGTGCACTAACTGTACTTTTAGCAATGGGCTATGACTTTGACAAACTCTTACGTGGTGCTTCAAAGTTAAAGCCAATTAAAGGTCGTATGGAATGCTTCAGAGCTGAAGGTAAACCTCATATTGTAGTTGATTACGCTCATACCCCAGATGGTGTAGAGCAGGTACTGCGCGGTGTAAGAGAACACCATCCTGACGGTAAGATCTTCTGCATCATAGGCTGTGGCGGTGACAGAGATAAGGGTAAGAGACCTATCATGGCAATTAAAGCCTCAGTCTTCTCTGATACTGCAATTCTAACCTCAGATAACCCTCGTACTGAAGATCCTGAGGCAATCTTACGTGATATGGCCTCAGGTGTTGGTGAGGCTAATAACGTTGTACTTATTGCAGATAGACGTAAAGCTATTGAATATGCCTTTGAAAAAGCAGGTCCTAAAGACTGCATCGTAATTGCTGGTAAAGGTCATGAGGATTATCAGATCTTTAAAGATAAGACCATTCATTTTTCAGATAGAGAAATTGCCTGTGAACTTTTAGGAGTTAAATGTGATTAGCTTTAGTTTAGGTGAACTTGCTACCTTTGGAAATTACATCCTAAAGGGACAGGATTTAGTTATCGATGCTGTAAGTACCGATTCAAGAAAGTGTAAAAACGCTTTATTCGTAGCTCTAAAAGGTGAGAAGTTCGATGGTCATGACTATATTGAAAAGGCTATTGAAGGTGGAGCTGTAGCTGTAGTGTCATCAAAAGTCTTACCTGAGAGTATTACTTCTAGAGTAAGCGTAGTTTTATGTGATGATACTTTAAAAGCTTTAGGCTATTGTGGTTATTTAGTAAGACGCAAGAGTAAAGCTAGAATTGCCTCTTTAACCGGTTCATGCGGTAAGACCACTGTTAAAGAACTAACCCATGCCATCTTATCTATCTGTGGCAACTGCATGTGCACACAGGGTAATTTCAATAACGACGTGGGTGTGCCTTTAACTTTATTGTCATTAACTAAAGATACCAAATATGCAGTAATTGAGCAGGGTGCAAGTCACCTCTTTGATATTGCTCATACCTGTGAATTTGTAAAAGCCAATACTGCAATTATTAACAATGTAGGTGGAGCCCACTTAGAAGGCTTTGGCTCTTATGACGGTGTTTATCGTGGTAAGTCACAGATCATAGATGATGTGCTCTCACGAGGAGGACGCGCTGCTGTGCCATCTGACTCAAAGTACTTTGAGCGTTGGAAAAGTGAGTATGCTTCAGCTTTTAGAAAAGGTTCATTAGTATCTTTTGGTACTCATGATTTTGATTTTGTGCAGTACTCAAATGTCAAAGAGAGTCTTTTTGGCATTGAGTTTGATTTAAGATCACCACTTAATGACTATAAGATCAAAATGAATGTTCTAGGTGCTCACAATGCATCAAATGCAGCTGCAGCTACTACTTTAGCTTTAATGACTGGAGCATCTGAGGCTGCTTTAAAGGCAGGCTTAGAATCAGTATCCTCAATGCAAGGTCGTCTGTGTGCTCATGAGTTTAAAAAGATGACAGTAATTGATGACGCTTATAACGCAAGTTTCAATGCCTGTATGTCAGCTGTTGATACTCTGTCTTTATATAAAGGTCATAGAGTTTTCATTTTCGGAGACATGGGCGAGCTTGGTGATGCAGCAGTAGAGTTGCATGAAAAGTTAGGTGCACATGCTGCAACAAAAGTAGATGAAACCTTGTGTGTAGGTCCATTGAGTGAAAATACCAGCAGATGCGCCGGAGTGAGCGGTAAGCATTTTAATTGTCATTCAGATCTCGTACAATATGCACGCGATTTATTAGATAAATATCCTTATGTAAGCTTTTTAGTCAAGGGCTCACACTCTATGCATATGGATACAATAAGCAAAGAACTCATCGCTCTAGGAGAGCAGTTATGATAGTTTATTTATCAGATTATTTAAGTCAGTATATTCCATCACTAAGAGTTGTAAGTTACCTGACCTTTAGAGCTGTAATGTCCTTATTTACAGCCTTAGCAATTTCTCTGTTTTTCGGTCCTTATGTGATTAGAAAACTGCAAATGTTACACTTTGGACAGGTAGTACGTGACGATGGTCCACAGACTCATTTAAAGAAGACTGGTACTCCTACCATGGGTGGTGTACTGATTGTAAGTGCAATCGCAATTTCAATGTTACTGTGGTGTAACCTTTCAAATGTTTATGTTTGGTATACCCTGGCTACTTTAATCTGCTATGCAGCCATCGGTTTTTCAGATGACTTCTTAAAAGTAGTTCGTCATGATCCAAAAGGTTTAAGAGCAAAGTACAAATATTTCTGGCAGTCAGCCTGTGCTATTGTTTTAGCTTGCCTAATCTATGGCTCAGCAAAGCTCCCATCAGAGACTACCTTTGTAGTTCCTTTCTTTAAAGATTTCATGCCTGATATTGGCTTTTTGTTAATTCCATTAGCTTATTTTGTATTAACTGGTTCATCAAATGCAGTTAACTTAACTGATGGTTTGGATGGTTTAGCTATTATCACTACTATTACAGTAGCAGCAGGTTTAGGTATTGTTGCCTGGGCAACTTCAAACGTTAACTTTGCTTCATACCTGTATATCCCATACGTTCCAAGAGCAGCTGAAATTACCATTGCATGTACAGCAATTGTAGGTGCAGGTTTAGGCTTCTTATGGTTTAACTCATACCCAGCACAGGTATTCATGGGCGATGTAGGTTCCCTGTCTTTAGGTGCTGTTTTAGGTATGATTGCCATCTTAATTCGTGAAGAAGTATTACTGTTCATCATGGGCGGTATCTTTGTATTAGAGACTGTAAGTGTGATCTTACAGGTAGGTTCATACAAGTGGACCGGACGCAGAATCTTTAGAATGGCTCCAATTCACCATCACTTTGAGAAAGGTGGCTGGCCTGAGCCTCGAGTAATGGCCCGTTTCTGGATCATTACTTTAGTATTAGTTCTAATTGGTCTTATTACTTTAAAGATCCGCTAAGGATTAGAAAATGAATTCACAGCTTGATAACAAAAAAGTCGGCGTAATTGGTTTAGGTGTATCTAATATCTCTGTTATTGGATACCTGTTAAAGCACAATTTAAAGAAGTTCTCTTTATACGACACCAGAATGAATCCTCCTCATGTAGGTGATCTTCCTGTGGGAGTTGATCTGCGTTTAGGACCTCTAAATGCTGAAGAGTTAAAACAGTTTGATATGGTGGTTATAAGCCCAGGCATCAGCATTTATAACGAAGTAATTGAAGAGGTAGCTGCTTCTGGTGTTGAAATTGTAGGCGATATTGAGCTGTTTGCGCGTGAGGCAAAAGCTCCTGTTATCGGTATTACAGGTTCAAACGGTAAATCAACCGTAACCTCACTTACAGGTTATATGGCTGATGTGGCTCATATCAAGGTAGCAGTTGGTGCTAACTTTGGTGTGCCTGTATTTGATATCTTATCTGACGAGGTTGAACTCTACGTTTTAGAGTTATCAAGTTTCGAACTTGAAACTACCCGTTCTTTAAAGTTAGATGCTGCAACCATTTTAAATGTATCTGAGGATCATTTAGACAGATATCATGGCTCTATTGAAGAGTACGCAGAGGCTAAACGCAGAATTTTTGCTCATGCAAAAACTGTAGTTGTAAACCGTGATGATAAGAGAACCTACCCTGTAGAGTCTGATTTAAAGAATCATGAGATTGTAAGCTTTGGTTTAGATAACAAAGAATATGGTCTTTTAACAGAAGGTGACGATACCTATTTAGCAGTTGACGGTAAGAAAGTACTTAACGTCAACGAAATGCGCATCTATGGTGAGCACAATCACTTAAATGCTTTAGCATGTATGGCTTTAGCTGATGCTGTAGGTATTTCTCGTGATGCTCAGGTAACAGCTCTGCGTAATTTCTCTGGTCTGCCACATCGCTGTCAGTTAGTTAAAAAGATCAAAGGTGTGTCTTACTACAACGATTCTAAGGCAACTAATGTTGCTTCAACAGAAGCTGCTATCTCTGGTCTTAAAGGTCTGCACAAAAAAGGCATTATCCTCTTAGCAGGTGGTTTAGGTAAAGGTCAGGACTTTACTCCATTAAAGAGATATTTAGGTCATGAGGTAAGTGCTGTTTACTGCTTTGGTAAGGATAAGCAGAAGATCTTAGACTTATCTGACAAGTATTGCTTTGATGTTGAGACTATGGAGCAGGGACTGAATGAAGCTTACAAAGTAGCTAAAGAAGGTCAGGCTGTTTTACTGTCTCCTGCTTGTGCTTCATTTGATCAGTTCAAAGGTTTTGAACATCGTGGTCAGGTCTTTGTAGATTTAGTTGCTAAGTTACAAGAGTAAAAGCTACAAGGGTAATTGCTAACTAAGAGTTACGTACAGGACAATCTGATAACTTACTAATAGAGTTAACTTAATCATAGAGTGAATTGACGATGTTATTTAATAAAGGCAAAATTCCAGCATTTGACAGAGGCTTGTTAGTAGTTTCTCTGCTCTTAATTTGCCTTGGTATTATGGTCATCAGTTCTGCTTCTGTAATGGAGTCTATGGTCAAATACGGAGATTCTCTGTATCAGACCAAAAAGCATGTATTTGCTGTGGGTATGGCTCTGTTTGTAGGTATGCTCTGTGCGATGACTCCTACCGAGATTTGGAAAAAGTACTCACTGCCTTGTTTCATTGTAGTGTGTGCTTTGATGGTCTTAGTAATGATTGTGGGTCGTGAAATCAACGGTGCCAAGCGTTGGTTACCTTTAGGCTTTATTAACTTACAGCCATCAGAATTATTAAAGATCTTTTGGATCTTATATTTCTCATCCTACGTCTCAAGAAAGATTGAAAGTATCAGTACCACAACCAAAGGCTTTATAAAACCGGCAGCTTTCATCGGAGTTATGGCAGTTCTTCTGCTAGTTCAGCATGACATGGGCTCATTAGTGGTAGTCTCCTGTATTACCTACTCTTTAACCTTTATAGCTGGAGCTGGTTTCATCAAATATGGTGTGGTTATTCTCATTGCTTTACTATTAGCATTCCTCTTGGTTTTAATCTCACCATATCGTATTGCCAGATTTAAATCATTTATGGATCCTTGGCAGGATCAGTACGGTTCAGGCTATCAGTTAACTCAATCTCTGATGGCTTTTGGCCGTGGCGGTATCACCGGTGAAGGTTTAGGTAACTCTTATCAGAAATTAGGTTATCTGCCTGAAGCTCATACCGACTTTATTACCTCTATTTTAGGAGAGGAGTTTGGCTATGTAGGCATGGTAGTGCTCTTATTGTTAGAGCTCTTTATTGTCTATAAAGCTTTCAGACTTGCTTTTAAGATTTTAAAAAAGGACGCAATCTATCAGGGCTATGTAGCAGCAGGTATCGGCACCCTGTTCTGCGTACAGACCTTCATCAATGTAGGCTCTGCCTCAGGTGGTATTCCGACAAAAGGTTTGACCTTGCCACTTGTAAGTTATGGCGGTTCCTCGATGATCTCGTGCTGTATGGCAATTGCTATCTTGCTCAGAATAGATTTTGAATGGCGTAATAACGTTATAAGCGATAAACGAAAAAATGAAAGTTAAAAAAGTATTAGTAATGGCAGGTGGTACAGGTGGACATGTATTTCCTGCTTTAGCTATTGCAAAAGCCCTAGAAAAAGAGGGCGCAGAAATTTTGTGGTTAGGAACTCGCGGTCGTATGGAAGAGATGTTAGTTCCTAAGTATGGTTACAATATCCGTTACATTGATGTTAAAGGTGTAAGACGCAACGGACTTAAAACTCTTTTAAAAGCTCCTTTTATGGTAGCAAGAGCCATTGTTCAGGCACGAGCTGTAATTAAAGAGTTTAAACCAGACGTAGTTTTAGGTATGGGCGGTTATGCCTCAGGACCTGGTGGAGCTGCAGCTTTCTTATCAGGTATACCTGTAGTGCTGCATGAGCAGAATGCAGCTGCCGGTATGACCAACAAGCTTTTATTTAAGATTGCTTCAAAAGTAATGCTAGGTTTTCCTGGTGCCTTTACAGGAGATAAGGTCTCTGTAGTAGGTAACCCAGTGCGTGATAGCATTATTGCACTGCATGGTAAGACTCGTGATTTTAAGCATACACCTGTAAGGATCAGTATTATTGGTGGTTCATTAGGAGCTAGAGCCTTAAATGAGTTAGTACCATTAGCTCTAAAGAAATTTACTGACAACTCAATTGCAGTTACCCATCAATGTGGTAAGGGCAACAGCGAAAAGGTTAAAGCTTTATATGAAGGCGCTTCCTTTAAAGTTGAAGCTACAGATTTTATTGATAACATGGATGCACTTTATGCCAATACTGATTTAATTATCTGTAGAGCAGGTGCTTTGACTGTAGCTGAGACCTCAACTGCCGGTATCCCTGCTATTTTTGTGCCTCTGCCATCAGCTGTAGATGATCATCAGACCAAGAACGCTTCAGTACTGGCAAAAGCAGGAGCTGCTTTTGTATGTAAACAGTCATCACTGAGCGCAGATTCTCTGTATGATTTGGTAAAATCTCTAGTCGATGACAGAGAAAAACTTGCCTTCATGTCTTCAAAGGCATATGAATGTGCAATTACAGATGCTACAGAGCGCGCTGTAAAGATTATTGACAGCGTGGTTAAAGACTAGTGGTCACAGATCTTAAAAGATCTGAATAGAAAAGATTTAAGTATACGATTACAAGAAAAGATAGTTTTAAATGGAAAGTTCAAAGTTAAACTGCAATGTGCCTCTGATGCACAAAGTTAAAAGAATTCACTTTGTAGGTATCGGTGGTGCCGGCATGTGCGGTATTGCTGAAGTTTTAAGAAACGAAGGTTATGCTGTATCCGGTTCTGATATTGCAGCTTCAAAAGTTACCAAAAGATTAGAGAGCTTAGGTATTACTGTATTTATTGGCCATAATGCTTCAAATGTAAATGGCGCAAGCGTAGTTGTAGTGTCATCTGCAATTCACGAAGGTAATCCTGAGGTTGACAGCGCCAGAGCAATGCACATTCCAGTAGTAAGACGTGCTGAGATGTTAGGTGAGCTCATGCGTTACCGCTATGGTATTGCTATTAGTGGAACCCATGGTAAGACTACAACTACAAGTTTAATTGCATCTATCTATGCTGCTGCAAAATTAGATCCTACCTTTGTGATAGGCGGTCTTTTAAACAGTGCAGGTACTAATGCAAGATTAGGTACAGGCAGATATTTGATTGCTGAAGCTGACGAGTCAGATGCTTCATTCTTACACTTACAGCCAATGATGACTGTAGTAACTAACATTGAGCCAGATCATCTTGATACTTATGGCGGTGATTTTAACTGCCTTAAAAAGACCTTTGTGGAATTCTTACACAACTTGCCATTCTATGGTGTTGCAGTAGTTTGTGTAGATGATCCTAATGTAAGAGATATCATTCCACAAATTGGCAGAACTGTAATTACTTATGGTGTAAGTGAAGATGCTGATTTTAGAGTGACCGATTTTAAAGAAACAGGTCCTCACAGCTCCTTTACCTTAGTAAGAAAAGATGCAGCTCCTTTAAAGATTGAGTTACCAATTCCAGGTCTGCATATGGCAAAGAATGCAGCAGCTGCGATTGCTGTAGCCCTAGAAGAAGGTATTGAAGATGACGTCATTGTACAGGCTTTAAAGAACTTTAAAGGTGTAGGCAGACGTTTCCAGAATTATGGTGAGTTTAAGACCAAGAAAGGATGTACTTTAACTTTAGTTGATGACTATGGTCATCACCCAACTGAGGTTGATGCAACTATTAAGGCTGCAAGACAGGCATATCCTGATAAGAAACTGGTGATGGTATTCCAGCCTCACCGTTATACTCGTACTCGTGACTGTTACGAGGACTTTGTAAGAGTATTACAGCAGGTTGATAAGTTAATCCTAGTGGATGTATATCCAGCAGGTGAAACTCCAATTCCTGGTGCTGATGGCAGACACTTATGTATGTCAATTAGATTACAAGGCAAGATTGAGCCTCATTTCGTGCAGACTGTAGATGAAGTTCCTGCTCTGTTAGAAGAACTAGTGGAGGATAACTCATTAGTTCTAACTCAAGGTGCTGGTAACGTCGTTCAGGTTGCAAGAAACTTAAGCGAAATATGGGAAAAGATTTAATTTAGGCCCTAAAGACTATGGCAGGCAATAAACAGACAAGAGGTTACTTTATAGCAGGTGTACTATTCCTGCTACTCTTGATTATTGCCATAGTGAAAAGTGACTATATCATTCAGAACACTTTGTCTGAAACTGGCGCATTACCAGTTAAGGCAGTAAAGATTGATGGTGTTTTCAGACAGCTTACCAGAAAAGGTATAGCTGATGTCACTGGTAGAATTTGCGCAGGTCAGAATATAGCAACTTTAGATACTAATGTATTAAAAGATGAGCTCATGAAAAATCCATGGGTAGCTCAGGTTGCTGTAAAGAAAAAGATGCCAGATACTATCGTGTTATCTGTCATTGAGCATGTACCTGCTGCTTACTGGAATGACAACGGCATCTATGATGCCCGTACAAAATCAATTTTTTATCCGGATCTGTCACAATTTAGCCAACCATTAGTGAAACTTGGCGCATTTAGGGATAATCTGTGTAATGAAGTTTACGACAGTGCTGTTTTGTTCATAAGAGCAATGACTGACAGTCCTTATCAGATGGTAGCTTTGTATTTAGATAAAGTAAGGTGTTACACCATTACTTTAGATAACGGTACAAGACTTATCTTAGGTAGAGGACAGGATAAAGCTTTGAGCAGATTAAAGCGATTTATCCGATCATTCAGTCATTCTGGACTTAGCATCGATGATGTCGATTATGTGGATTTAAGGTATGATGTAGGCTTTGCTGTAGGTAAGAGAGACGCAAATTCACCTAATGCAGTTTCTTCCGAGAGTACAAGCTATTAGCTTATTAAAAAGATAATTTTATTAAGGGTATTCATAATGCTAAATATGAAGAAGAAAAACAATAATGCAGTTGCAAAGAGTGATAAGGAAGAACTTATCACTGCCCTTGATATTGGTAGTAGCCATCTGCGTTTATTAGCAGGCTATGTAGCACCTGATAAGCAGATTAGAGTAAGAGGCTATAAAGAAATTAAGAGTGCTGGTTACTCTAAAGGCGAAATCAATGATATTACAAAGTTAGCAGCATCCATTGCTTCTGTTGTACAGCAGTTCCAAAATGAGTACGGCATAGAAGTTAAAAATGTAGTAACTGGTGTTCCAGGTCACGTCATTCAGGGCGAAAATCAGCAGGGCAATGTCACTGTAGGCACAGGACATGTAAGCGAGTTTGATAGAAATAGAGCTATTGAAAATGCTGCAGCTGGCCTTCAGCAGTTAAATCGCAATGACTTTGTGATCATTCATAAGAATCCACAGAATTATTCTACTGAGTCATCAGAAAACATTGTCAACCCAATCGGCTTTTATGCCAAAAGACTTGATGTAAATGTACATTTCATCGGTTGTAAGGGCTTGTACAAAAAGAATATTGAACAAGCTATCAGTATGATTAGCTCCAATATTCATACTAAGAATGTAATTTTTGTCGGAAATGCCGTCTCAGCTGCTGCGATTACTGAAAATGAAAAAGAAATTGGTGTTATTCAGGCTGATATCGGTGGTGGCACTATTTCATTTACCGTATATGATTCAGGTAAGCAGTTAATCTCACAGGGTATTTCTGATGGTGGTGACTATATTACCAATTCAATTGCAAGAGAGTTTGGTATTCCAAAGCAGTCGGCAGAACAGGTGAAACTTCAATATGGTATTGCTTCTCCTGAATTAATTCCTGAAGGACAAGAAGATTACCAAATCAAAGTTCAAGTTCCATCTCAGTTATCTAATAGCTATGAAGAGGTAACACTGACTATTACTGATCTTTCTACAGTGATCCACAGATGCTTACTCAATATGTTTGAGCTTTTATTCCAGAGAATTACAAGCCATGGTAAATCCTTCTTAAAGTCCCTGGATATTGGCGCCGGTGTGGTTCTAACCGGTGGAACTGCAATGTTATATGGTATTGACAGGGTTTTATCTGAATTTATTGTTGCTTATACCCAAAATCCTGCTAATGATTTCTTACATTGCAACTACAAGGTTAAAATTGGTCTGCCTTTAGGCGTTAGAATGTGCGACGATGTGCAGATCCCTGAAGAACTTCGTGGTGAGAAAACAGGAATTGCCGTAAAACCAGATCAGGCAACAGTATTTGGCCTTTTAAGAGTAGCTAAATTTGAGAATTTAGAGCAATATTCTAATTCAAGATCAAAAGATGACGATTCTGAAGAACATGGAAAAGGTCTCCTTGGAGCCTTCAGAAGTTGGATGAAAAGAGAGTTATAGATTGTTAAAAGCTCACTTTGACGTGAGCTATAACAAAAATTTATGCTAAATTTGAGCAGAATGTCTCAAATATTGGTATGATTTAGAAAAGATTTTTAAGAGAGTACAAAAATGAGCGATTTTCGTGTTGAATCAGTGTCAAATTCAAATGCAGGGAGCACTATAACTCCTTCAGGAAAATGTGTTATCAGAGTATTAGGCATCGGTGGTGGTGGCGGTAACTCACTGCAACACATGATTAATGACAGTCTTTCAGGTGTAGAGTTTATTGCTGTAAACACAGACTCTCAGGCTCTTTCTAAGTCAACCTCACCATTAAAGGTACAGATTGGTGTTAAGTTAACAAACGGTCTTGGTGCAGGTTGTGATCCTAACAAGGGTCGTAAAGCAGCTGAGGAAAGCAAGGAAGACATCAAGAAGTTGATTCAGGGATCTGACATGGTATTTATCACCGCAGGTATGGGCGGTGGTACTGGTACTGGTGCAGCTCCTATCATTGCTGAGATCGCTAAAGAAACAGGTGCTCTTACAGTTGCAGTTGTAACTAAGCCATTTAAGTTTGAAGGCAAGAGACACATGGTTAATGCCGAGTCTGGTATTACCGAGCTTTCAAAGCATGTTGATTCTTTAATCGTTATCGATAACGATAAGTTATTAAAGAACTTAGGTGCAAACATTTCTATTGTTAACGCATTTAATGCAGCTAACGATGTTCTGTTAAATGCTGTTAAGGGTATTACTGACGCAATCACAAGTCCAGGCTACATTAACCTAGACTTCGCTGATGTTGTAACCGTAATGCGCGGTCGTGGTCATGCAATGATCGGTAACGGTGTAGGTCAGGGCGCAAACTTTGTTGAGGATGCAGTTGATAGAGCAATCCACTCACCTCTAATCGAGCAGGTTGATATCAAGTCAGCAGCAGGTTTACTTGCAAATGTTCGTGTTAACCCTAACTTCCCAATTGCAAAATGGGAAGAAATTTGTAATGCAATTCAGTCATATGCTGATGAAGAGGCAGATTGCAAGTTTGGTATGAGCTTCGACGATTCTATCGCTGAAGATCAGGTTGCAATTACCATCTTAATTACCGGTATCAGCGCAACTGACAATACTTTAGCTGCTAACAAGCCTCGTCCAAACACAGTTGAAGGTTTAAATCGTCCTGCAATGCCAGGTACAAGACCTGCAGCAACTAGAGGTTTCTTTACTCAGGCAAGAACTGATGCAGCTCCTCAGAGCTTCACCGCTTCACAGCCTCAGCAGCAGTCACAGCAGCAGCCTCTGCAGCAACCACATGCTCAGACACCTGATCCATTTGCTCAGACTGCTTACAACGGAAGCTTCGGCTCAGCAGCTCCTCAGGAGCCTACATTCTCAGGCTTAAAGGGTGCAACTGAAGTTCCTGTAGACAGCTTTGGTAAGAGCCCAGCTGAAGATAACAGCAATATTTGGGAATTACCTCCAATCTTACGTTCAAAGTCTGAATAATTAGACTAAATCTTGTAAGATACAACGAATTTAAAACGGAGCTTAGGCTCCGTTTTTCGTTATGATTTCCTTATTTTTATAATTCCTCGAACTTACGTCCCCTAACTTTAAAAATCCCTTTTTTACTCAATTTGTGTGCACAAACTAGAAATATCCGCCTAAGGTTGCAAAATAAATTTGATTTTTTATAATGTCATTCAATATAAACTTGCGGAGCCAAGAGATAAATGAGTGATATTAAAGTAGAAAACGATATCAACATGCAGGGAGATACTATTACTCCATCATGTGGTTGTGTAATTAGAGTAATTGGTGTCGGTGGCGGTGGTAACAACGCACTGCAGTATATGCTTGATAAAAATTTAGCCGGCGTCGAGTGCATGGCTATCAATACTGATCCTCAGACTCTTGAAAGAACCAATGCTAAATTAAAAGTGCAGATTGGTGTAAGAACTACCAATGGTCTAGGTGCAGGTTGTGATCCAAACAAGGGACGCAAGGCAGCTGAAGAGAGCTATGAAGACATTAAAAAGTTATTAGCAGGCTCTGACATGGTATTTATCACTGCAGGTATGGGCGGTGGTACCGGTACTGGTGCTTCTCCAATTGTGGCAAAAGTGGCTAGAGAGGTTGGTGCATTAACTATTGCTATCGTAACTCAGCCATTCTCCTTTGAAGGTAAGCGTCACCGTATCAATGCTATGGCAGGTATTGGTGAACTTGCTAAGAATGTTGATTCCATCATTATTGTGGATAATGACAAGTTATTAAGAAACTTAGGTCCTAATGTTTCTTTAAAGACAGCTTTTGAAAAGGCTAATGAAGTTTTATATCAAGCAGTAGAAGGTATTACCTCTGCTATTACCAATACTGG
This sequence comes from Succinivibrio sp., assembly GCA_050873645.1. GTDB lineage: Bacteria > Pseudomonadota > Gammaproteobacteria > Enterobacterales > Succinivibrionaceae > Succinivibrio. The sequence continues at coordinate 53,575 of JBNMJE010000001.1, forward strand.
CTATATCAATCTTGATTTTGCTGATATTGTAACTGTAATGAGAAACAGTGGTTTAGCTATGATTGGTTCATCTGAAGGTCAGGGACCAAACTTAGTTGAAGATACTGTTAAGAAGGCTATCAACTCTCCATTAGTCGATAACGTAAACTTAGGATCAGCAACAGGTTTAATTGCTAATATCAGAGTAAGTCAGAATATTCCTGTAAATATCCTGTCTGAAGTCTGCGATGCTATTCAGTCATATGCTAGAGAAGATGCTACCTGTAAGTTTGGCTTGTATTTTGATGACAAACTTGAAGATGGCAAGATTGCAGCTACTGTTTTAGTAACTGGTATTAGCTCAACTGATATTGATTTACCATCAAATCAGGCTATCAACAGACTAAATCCAATGAACTAAGAGAGTAAAAAGTCCAAGTAATAGCTCAGAAAAATTGGACAATATTAACTGTAAGAACAGGTTAAAAATACTGATTATAAGATTAAATTTTTGTAAAAAAGTTGGCTTAAATCAGATATAAATCGGTTTTTACATACGATAAAAGCGTAATTGCACTAGACATGTAATTACGCTTTTTTCTATAATTTATTCAGAAAATAAAAATAGGTTTGTCGCTTTCTGCTAATTTATCCCTAAGAATAAGCGACTAATATCACATGCAGCAAATAAAAGATTTGGGAACTTTTGTTAAATTCAAGGCTCTAACAAAAGGACTTTAACAAAGAAGCTCTGACAAAGAGCTTTAACAAAATATAGTTAAGTTTTGTTTAACTTATTGTTAAAAATGTTCGCTAGATCGCAAAAAAGTTATATAATGTGCACCAATTCTGCACCATATTGGCGTGAGGTATTCAAATGATCAAGCAGAGAACAATCCTAAAACCTGTATCAATGACAGGTATCGGTCTTCATTCTGGTGCTAAGGTAGAAGTGGCTTTCAGACCAGCTCCTGCTAATACCGGTCTTGTTTATACACGCACAGATTTAAATCCTGCCGTAACCATCAAATGTACAGCTGATTCAGTTAGAGATACTCAGTTATGTACCGCTTTAGTTAACGATAACGGTGTCAGAATTTCTACTGTTGAACATCTTACCGCAGCTTTGAGTTCACTTGGTATCGATAACCTTTTCATCGATGTTAACGCTCCTGAAATTCCTGTAATGGATGGTTCAGCACAACCTTTTATTTACCTGTTCGGTACTACCGGCATTAAAGAGTTAGCTACTCCTAAAAAGTTTTTAAGAGTTGCTCGTAAGGTACGTGTAGAAAACGAAGGTAAGTGGGCAGAATTAACTCCTTCTGAGAGTGGTTTCCATTTAGATTTACAAATCGACTTTAACCACCCTGCAATGGACAGAGATAAGCAGCACTTTGCAATGGACTTTACAGGTCAGAAGTTTGCAAGTGAAGTTTCTCGTGCTCGTACTTTCTGCTTCATGCGTGATGTTGAATTTATGCATGCTCATAACTTAGCTTTAGGTGGTTCTTTAGAGAACGCTGTAGTTTTAGATGACAACAGAGTAATCAATCCTGAAGGCCTGCGTTACGAAGATGAGTTCGTAAAGCACAAGTTACTAGATGCTATCGGTGATCTGTACATGGATGGTCACAGCATCCTAGGTAATTTCAAAGCTTATAAGACCGGTCATGATTTAAACAACCGTCTTTTAAGAGCATTCTTAGCAGATCCTAAGAACTATGAAGTTATCGAGTTTACTGATGAAGTAGCTGATAGCGCAGAACATGCTATCGATTTTTTGGATAGCAAGAAAGCATTAAGAGCCTTTTAAGGAATATAAATGCTCTCCATTAAGGCCGGTTGGATCGAAGGTGTTCGTCAGGTACCGGTCAAAAGATTCGGTCCACGACCTAGTGGATTTGAAATCTCTCTAATCGTCATCCACTGTATTGCTCTGCCTCCAAAACATTTTGGAGGACATTATGTGGATGATATCTTTACAGGATGTCTTGATCCTAATGCTCATCCTTACTTTAAGGATGTAGCTCCTCTTGAAGTTTCCACTCATCTGTTTATTAACAGGCAAGGTCGTATTACTCAGTACGTTTCGTTCCTTGATAGGGCATGGCACGCTGGTCGCTCTTCATATAATGGGCATAAAGAGTGCAATGATTACTCAATTGGTATCGAACTTGAGGGAAGCGATGATAGTGAATACACTATAGATCAGTATAAGAGTTTAAAAGAAGTCGTAGCTCTTATTAAGCAAACCTATCCTGCAATCGGAAATAACGTTGCAGCGCATAGTGAAGTCGCTCCTCAAAGAAAGACCGATCCTGGTCCTTATTTTGATTGGAGTGCCCTAAGATAAAAATAAAGATAATCTAAGACAAGATAACCTAAGACAAAGAGGTGTACCAAAAACATATGGCTAACTATCTTACTTCTTACTTTGAACAAGCTAAAGCTCGCAAGGAAGCAGGTGTTGAACCTCTTGCTTTGAGCGCAGAATTTACAAAAGAACTTGTTTCACTTTTAAAAACACCTCCTGTAGGCTCAGAAAGTGAGCTTCTACACCTCTTAAAAGACAGAATTAACCCAGGCGTTGATGAGTCCTCAAAAATCAAAGCTGACTTCTTATATGAAGTTGCAACTGGCAAAACAGTAAGCCCAATTGTTGATAAGAAATTAGCTGTAGCTCTTTTAGGCAATATGAAAGGTGGCTTTAACGTAGGTTACTTAGTTTCTTTATTGTCTGATAAGGAATTAGCATCTGATGCTGAAGATGCTCTAGAGCAGACTCTTTTAATCTATAACGCCTTTGATGATGTAGCAGGATTAGCTACTAAAGGTAACAAGAACGCTCAGTCTTTAATTCAAAAATGGGCTGATGCAACCTGGTTTACTAAAAAAGCAGAATATCCAAAGAAAGTTACTTTAACCGTATTTAAAGTAGCAGGTGAGACTAATACTGATGATTTCTCACCAGCACCTGATGCTTGGTCACGTCCTGATATCCCTCTGCATGCACTTGCTATGTACAAGATCTCACGTGATGACTTAAAAGCTGATGTTGAAGGTGTAAAAGGCCCTATCTCTACTATTGAGAAATTAAAGTCAAAGGGCAATCCACTCTTATTCGTAGGTGATGTTGTAGGTACTGGCTCTTCAAGAAAGTCAGCTGCTAACTCACTTATCTGGCACATCGGTCATGATATCGAAGGTGTTCCAAACAAGAGAGCAGGTGGCGTCGTTGTAGGTGGTAAGATTGCTCCTATCTTCTACACCACTTTAGAGGATTCTGGTGCTCTTCCAATTGAAGCTGATGTTTCAAATTTAAACTCAGGTGATGTTGTAGATCTGAATGTTTATGACGGTACTATTACCCGTCATGATTCAGATGAGGTTTTAACTAAGTTTAGCTTAAAGACCAATACTTTATTAGATGAGGTAAGAGCAGGTGGTCGTATTCCTCTTATCATCGGTAAAGATTTAACCGCAAAAGCTAGAAAGTTCTTAAAGTTATCTGAGTCTGAAGTCTTTGCAAAGCCTGCTAAGATTGAAGGCACTGGTGGCTACACTAGAGCTCAAAAGATTGTAGGTAAGGCTTGTGGTCTAGAAGGTGTACGTCCAGGTCAATACTGTCAGCCTGTAATTACAACTGTAGGCTCTCAGGATACAACAGGTCCTATGACCCGTGATGAGTTAATTGATTTAGCATGTCTTAAGTTCTCAGCTCCAGTTGTAATGCAGTCATTCTGCCATACAGCAGCTTATCCAAAGCCAGTTGATGTAAAGACTCATCATACTTTACCTCAGTTTATCCAGAACCGTGGCGGTATCGCACTACACCCAGGTGATGGTGTTATCCACTCATGGTTAAACAGAATGTGTCTGCCTGATACTGTAGGTACCGGTGGTGATTCACATACTCGTATGCCATTAGGTATCTCATTTGCAGCTGGTTCAGGTCTTGTGGCTTTCGCAGCTGCAACCGGCATCATGCCACTAGATATGCCTGAGTCTGTATTAGTTCGCTTTACTGGTAAGAGAAAGCCTGGCATCACCTTACGTGATCTTGTACATGCTATCCCTTATTTTGCAATTCAAAAGGGCTTATTAACAGTTGAGAAGAAGGGTAAAAAGAACATCTTCTCAGGCAAGATCATCGAAATTGAAGGTCTTGAGGATCTGTCAGTTGAGCATGCTTTTGAATTAGCTGATGCTTCAGCTGAAAGATCAGCTGCAGCTTGCGCTATCTCTCTGTCAAAAGAGTCTGTAGCTAAGTACTTAAAGTCAAATATCGCACTTTTACGTCAGATGGCAAAAGACGGTTATGAGACTAAAGAAGCTCTGTTAGCTAGAGCTGATGCTATGCAGAAGTGGCTTGATAATCCTGAACTTATCGAAGCTGACAAGGACTGCTCATATGCAGCTGTACTTGAAATTAACTGCGATGAAATTAACGAGCCTATCTTATGTGCTCCTAATGATCCTGATGATGCACGTCTATTATCAGAGGTTGCAGGCACTAAGATTGATGAGGTCTTTGTAGGTTCATGTATGACTAATATCGGTCATTACAGAGCAGCAGCCGAGATCTTAAAAGGTCAGAGCCATGAAGTTCCTGTAAGACTGTGGATGACCCCTCCTACTAGAATGGACAGACAGGAGTTATCAGATGAAGGTCTGTTCTCTGTATTAGGTAAGGCTGGCGCTAGAATTGAAATTCCTGGTTGTTCATTATGTATGGGTAATCAGGCTCGTGTTGCAGATAACGCAACTGTAATTTCAACCTCTACAAGAAACTTCCCTAACCGTTTAGGTAATGGTGCAAATGTGTTCTTAGGTAGTGCAGAGCTTGCAGCAGTAACTGCAAAGTTAGGCAAGTTACCAACAGTTGATGAATACTTTGAAAACACCAAATGCCTTGATGGCAAAGAGAATGAGATTTATTCACTACTAGATTTTGCAAAGTAGTAATAACTATTTTCTGAAAATCAACCTATACTTGAAAAGCAGAGTGAGAAATATACTCTGCTTTTTTTATATGATCTCAATTTTGAGAGTTGTATACTATTCACATTGCGCAAGCGATGTAATCGTTTGCTATAATAGGAAAAGGTAAAAGATTTATCACTTTTTAGTAGAACTTAAAAAAAGAACGGAACTTTTAGAAAGCTCTACTTTTATAAAGTTTTGACAATAGATTTTTTCAAAATAAAGTTCTAGGCAATAGAGCTTTGTAAATTAGTTATTGTTAGGAGTAACACATGAAAGTTGCAGTTTTAGGTGCAGCAGGCGGTATTGGCCAGCCATTATCAATGATTTTAAAGAACAATTTACCAGCTGGTTCTTCTCTGAGCCTGTTCGACGTAGCACCATTTACCCCTGGTGTTGCAAAGGACTTAAGCCACATTCCTACAGACGTAACAGTTGACGGCTTCACAGGTGACGACCTAACTAAGGCTTTAGAAGGCGCTGACGTTGTAGTAATCCCTGCAGGTGTTGCTCGTAAGCCAGGTATGACTCGTGATGACTTATTCAACATCAACGCAGGCATCATCGCTAACTTAGTTCGTAACATTGCAAAGACCTGCCCTAAGGCATGTATCTGCATCATCACCAACCCAGTAAACTCAACTGTTCCATTAGCAGCTGAAGTATTAAAGGAAGAAGGCGTATACGACAAGCACCGTTTATTCGGTATTTCAGTTCTTGATGTACTACGTTCAGAGACTTTCTTAGCTGAAGAGTTAGGTATTTCAAATCAGCGTATCCTAGTTCCAGTAGTTGGTGGTCACTCAGGTACTACTATCGTTCCTTTAATCTCTAAGGTTATCGGTCACGAGAAGATCTCTCAGAAGAGAATCGAAGAGTTAACCAACCGTATTCAGAACGCAGGTACTGAAGTTGTTGAAGCTAAGGCAGGTGCAGGTTCAGCTACCTTATCAATGGCAACTGCTGGTGCTCGTTTTGCTCTTAAGGTTGTTAAAGGCTTATTAGGCGAGCCTGGTGTTAACGAGTACACCTACGTTGAAGGTGGTTCAAAGTATGCTCCATTCTTTGCTCAGTGCGTACGCTTTGGCAAGAACGGCTGGGATGAGGCTTTCGATTTAGGTACTGTTTCAGAGTATGAGCAGAAGTTAATCGACGAGGCAGCTCCTCAGTTACAGAAGAACATCGAAAAGGGTGTTAACTTCGCTAAAGATTGGCTTGCAAAGAACAAGTAATCTGAAAGAATCATAAGTTATAAATAAACTATTCTTGGGAAGGCAGTTTCTTTTGAAACTGCCTTTATTTTTTTATTGGAAATAGAAATACACCATTTTGTAGTATGTACATATTGTTAATTTACAAATAATAAATAAAATTTAATTTGTAAAAACCTAAAATCAATTTAATTAAAATTAAAATGATAACTTTAAAAAGTTAAACTATAATAGAGGTAATATCGACGCATAGAGGTAATAAAAATGACTGTAAGAACAACCAAAAAAGGAGAAAACGTTAGAAATCAAATTGTTTCTCTTTTTAAAAATGATTCGATGTTGTCATTCAACGAAATCTACAGAAGTATTGGTCATAATTTAGAGTTGTCAGAAGCAAGTATTCGCAATTACTTACAACAACTCTTAAGCCAAAAAATCCTTTTTTCAAAGAAAAAAGGTAAGTTTCTTATGTATGGTTTATCTTTGAATGTAGAAATAGAACATTCTTTCTCCCTAAAAGATTCTAATCTTACAGAGGATTACGTTTGGAGAACCTATTTATCTGATTCAATCACTAAGGCAAATAAGGCTGCTAAAGAAATATTAGATTATGCATTTTCAGAAATGTTTAATAATGTATTGAGCCACTCTAATGCCTCTAAAGTAACCGTAAAACTCATTGAAGACGCAATGAAAACATACATTGTTGTTGAAGATAATGGTATTGGTATTTTTAAGAAAATTAAGAATGACTTATCTCTTCAGGATGAACATCAATCTTTGCTTGAACTTGCTAAAGGAAAGTTTACCTCTAATCCAAAAGAACATTCAGGAGAAGGAATTTTCTTTTCAAGCAGAGCTTGTGATTTGTTTTTAATACATTCAGGATCTTTGACTTACAGTTTAGACAGTAACTCTGATATTGGTAAATTCATTGAAACTGATAAAGATATAGAAGATGATAATTTTGCAGGAACTATCGTACTAATGGCTGTAAACAACAGCTCTTCAAACTCTCTAAAACGAGTATTTGACAAATACACATCAAGCACTGAAGATAAAACATTTAGTAAAACTGTTGTTCCTGTTAAATTACTCCGCTATAAAGATGAAGGTATTATTTCAAGATCTCAGGCAAAACGATTACTTGCAAGATTTGATAAATTCAAATATGTAGTGTTGGATTTCTCTGGTATCGACGATATAGGACAGGCATTTGCTGATGAAATTTTCAGGGTATTCGTAAATTCTCATCCTGAAATAGAAATTTCATATATTGAAGCAAACAAGAGCATTAAAAATATGATAGAACACGTTTCTGCTAACAAATAATGCTCATTTTATCTCTTCTTGAACAGGATTTTGTTCACTGTCTAACATATGTGGTGGGGAGTAACCCCCACCATTTCATGTTTAGAAATTGTTGGTTGTGAGCCTCATTTTGGAGGATTTATCTTGTGCCCTTCAACTGTTTTTCTGAGTATGTGTGCTATCAGCATGTAGGCTAATACTCTCCACAATTGCAAAATAAAATTAAACTTTATTTAACTTTTACCGAAAAATAAGTATTAGAAGAAAAAAGTCTTTAAATAAGGTCGAAAGATAAAAGTTCTTACCTTATTTTGAGAGTTTGTTTCTTAAAACCGTTTCATGTCACCTATACTTAGTGATATGAGGAGATTAACTTAGGAGGAACGTACGATGAGGTTAAACTGTAAAATCAGTCTCATTGCGCTTGCTGTAAGCTTGATGTGCGTATCGGCTCCTATTTCATCCTATGCGGCCAAATATGAAGTTGTAACCAGTACTAAGGCAATGGTTGCTCGTGATACCTTACAGGGTATTGATATGAGTTCAATCTCTAACTCTGGAGGCGCAAGTACAGAAATGTACACAGCTGACAGAATGAATGCTATTGTTGAAAATACTGATCTTGTGAGTGTGGTAAAAGATCTGGATAAGTGCCAGTTCACCTCCGATATTGAAGATAGAGCAAGACTTGTAAAGAGTCCTGTCTTTATGTACGCATGGGGAGTTATGCTGCTCAATGGAACCTGTGTAACACAGGATCGTGATCTTGCAATTGGATACATTAGAAAAGCAGCTGACAATGGTTATGCTCCTGCCATGGTAAGAATGTCTCAATTCTTTGAGCGAGGTCTTTATATGGGCAAGAACATGAATATGTCAGAGCAGTATATGCATACTGCTGCCGCTCTAGGATCTAAGACTGCTAGATTAGGTTGGGCAGATATGTTAGTACGAGGCTATGGAACTCCAGCCTTGTATGAAGAAGCTTATGGATGGTTGTATCACTCTGAATATGAGGATAACTACTCTAAAGCTAAAAAAGCATATCTTGAGAGTCAGCTAAAAAAGCACTTACCACCTAATGTAATTGCTCGTAATGAGGCCTTCGAGCCTGATTATTAAAAACTTGGGGACGGCAATGCCGTCCTTAGTTTTTACATTTCCTTTTTATTTATACCGCACTTTTCACTGAACTTGTACTTTGCAAACAGCATACAAGCCTTTCTTTAGCTTATTGAACTCGTTACATCTTTTTGAGATCTGCTATAATCAATGAAGTTTTTGTTTTAAAAGTTTTACTGTAGTTTTATAAGATGTAAAACTCTTATATCTACAAGCTTGACTGTTTACGATTTTTTACTGCACAAGACAATAACAGTCTTGTGCAGCCATTAGATGAGCCTTAAAGATGTTTGATAATCTTACCCAAAGACTTAACCGTACCTTAAAGAATATTAGCGGTAAAGGTCGCATTACCGAAGATAACATTAAAGATACTTTACGTGATGTTAGAACCGCACTGTTAGAAGCTGACGTTGCTCTGCCTGTAGTTAAATCATTTACAGCAAGAGTAAAAGAAAGAGCTTTAGGTCAAGAAGTTGCCATGAGCTTAACTCCAGGTCAGGAGTTCATTAAAGCAGTTCATGCTGAACTTGTAGCTACCATGGGTGGTGAGACCTCTGAAATCAATTTAGCTCATCAGCCTCCAGCTGTGATCTTATTAGCAGGTCTACAAGGTGCTGGTAAGACTACCTCTGCTGCAAAGCTTGCTCTTTACTTAAAAGAGAGAATGAATAAAAAGGTTTTGTTAGTATCAGTTGATACTTACAGACCTGCAGCTATGGATCAGTTAAAGACCTTAGCTCAAGAAATCTCCGTAGACTGCTATCCATCAGATCCTAAAGATAAACCTGAAAATATCGCACAGGCTGCTTTAAAAGAAGCAAAACTTCGTGCATATGATGTCATGATCTTAGATACAGCTGGTCGTTTAGCTGTAGATGAAGAGATGATGAACGAGGTTAAGCGTCTGCATGATTTAACCGATCCTATTGAGACCTACTTCGTAGTTGATGCGATGACAGGTCAGGATGCTGCTAATACAGCTAAAGCCTTTAATGACGCTTTAGAGTTAACAGGTGTCATCCTAACTAAGGCAGATGGTGATGCTAGAGGTGGTGCTGCTCTATCTGTAAGAGAAATTACCGGTAAGCCAATTAAGTTTATCGGTATGGGCGAAAAGATTGCAGCTTTAGAGCCATTCCATCCAGACAGAATTGCTTCCCGTATCCTTGATATGGGCGATATCTTATCTTTAATCGAAGATCTGCAGCGTAATACTGATCTTGATAAAGCCAAGAAGATGGCTGAAAAGATTAAGTCAGGTGCTGGCTTTACCTTTGAAGACTTCAGAGATCAGATTGCTCAGATGAAGAAGATGGGCGGTATGACCGGTCTATTAGATAAGTTACCAGGTATGGGTAATTTGTCCGACAAGATTAAGGATAAGGTCAACGACAAGCAAATCGATCACATGGAAGCTATCATCAATTCCATGACTAAAAAGGAACGTATCCACCCAGAAATTATCAAAGGTTCTCGTAAAAAGAGAATTGCTATGGGCGCAGGCGTTGAAATCCATGAAGTTAATGTACTCTTACGTCAGTTTGATATGACCCAGAAGATGATGAAAAAGATGGGTAAAGGTGGTGTACGTAAGATGGCAGGTGCTATGCGTGGCATGATGGGGGCTATGGGTGGCATGGGCGGAATGGGAGGTATGGGAAACTTCTTCCGTCGCTAATATTTTTATTGAAGAGAAAAGGCTCTAGTATGCTTGAAGAGTCCTTTACTCTTTGATAACTGAAGTTAACAGTTGCATAAATTTTTTACTCTTGATTTTTTGAAATTAAAGTGTAAAATAATGCAACTGTTTTTGTATGTTGACAATTTTTTTAGATTGTCAGATTTTTTTAATTAATATAGGTACTAGCGAAATGGTAGTCATTCGTTTACGTCGTTTAGGCGCAAAAAAACGTCCTTTCTATCACGTTATTGTTGCAGACAAGCGTTTTGCTGCATCAGGCCGTTTCATTGAGCAGGTTGGTATTTACAACCCTATCGCTCAGGGCAAGGAAATCCGTCTACGTTTAGATTTAGAAAGCATCAATGCATGGATTGCAAAGGGTGCACAGCCATCAGATCGTGTAAAGCGTCTTTTATGGGAAGCTGAGCAGGGTGAAGAGGCTGTTTTAAAGGCTAAGGCTGATAAGCACGAGAAGGCTGTTGCTGCTCGTAAAGCTGCTGCTGAAGCTAAGGCTAAGGCTGAAGCTGCTGAGTCTTCAGAGGCTGCAGAGGCTTAATAGCTGCTTATGGCAGATACACCGCGTCCAATGGGAGCTTTAGGCTCATCATTTGGAGTAAAAGGATGGATGAAGGTCCGTTCTTTTGCGAGCCAACCTGAGAACCTTTTTGACTACTCGCCATGGTTTATACGTCAGCGCGGGGCGGAATGGCGCGAGGTTCAGGTTGAAGAATACAGACCACATGGTAACGACTTTGTCGTTAAGTTAAATGTGGCCTCAACTCCTGAGGAAGCAAAAGCTTATGCAGGAGCTGAGATTGGGATCAGGCGCTCAAGCCTGCCTCCTGTACCTGAAGGTACATATTACTTGTGCGATCTTGAAGGTTGTACTGTAATTGGACTTGAAGGTGTAATGCTCGGCAAAGTGTCGAGAATTAGGGATTATGGAGCCACTCCTATTTTAGAGGTGTCTCCCTCTGACCACCTGGCTAAGGAACGCACAGAAGACTTTCTGATTCCTTATGTCGTGGGCCCAATTGTTAAAGCAGTTGATCTCGAAGCTAAGACAATTGAGGTTGAGTGGGGCGTGGATTATTAACCATGTATTTTGGTGTAGTTACGCTCTTTCCTGAGATGTTTGATGCTGTGACCAAATCTGGGGTTACACGAAGAGCCTGTGAAAACGGGCTGATTAAAGTTGAATGCTTTAATCCTCGTACATATACCTTAGATAAGTTTCACAACGTGGATGACAAGCCATACGGTGGCGGTCCAGGTATGTTGATGCAGGTTCAGCCATTGCGTGATGCAATTCATGCAGCTAAAGAAGCAGCACCTCAAGGAACTAAAGTAGTTTGTTTATCTCCTCAAGGTAAACAGCTAGATCACTCTCTGGTCACCAAATTCCACAGCTGGGGCTCAATGATTCTTGTAGCAGGTCGCTATGAGGGTATTGACGAGCGTGTCCTTCAGACTGAAGTCGATCTGGAGGTTTCAATCGGTGACTACGTCCTGTCAGGGGGTGAACTTCCTGCCATGTGTATCATCGATGCAGTTTCAAGAATGGTGCCTGGTGTTTTAGGCAACATTCAGAATGCACAAGAGGATACTTTCGCACAAGGCCTTTTACATTTTCCTCAGTACACACGTCCTGAGGTGATCGATGGACTTAAGGTTCCTGAGATTTTAATGAGTGGCAATCACGAGAAAATCCGTTCTTGGCGTTTAAAGCAGTGTTTAGGTCGAACCTATGAGCGCAGACCTGATTTACTGCAACACCGTGAATTGACTAAGGAAGAGAGTAAGTTACTCTCAGAGTACTTAGAAGAGCACGGCTTGAACTAAGTTTTTTGTTTTTACTTAATGGTAGGTACATTAAAATGGCTAGCAACCCAATTATTGATCAGCTAGAGAAAGAGCAAATCCGTACTGATATCCCTGAGTTCAACCCAGGTGACACCGTACGTGTTGAGGTTAAGGTTGTTGAAGGCGACAAGAGCCGTTTACAGGCTTTTGAGGGCAACGTTATCGCTAAGCGTAACCGTGGCTTAAACTCATCATTCACCGTTCGTAAGATTTCTTCAGGTGAAGGTGTTGAGCGTGTATTCCAGACCAATTCACCACTTATCGCTTCAGTTAAAGTAACTCGTCGTGGTGACGTTCGTCGTGCTAAGCTTTACTACTTACGTGACCGTGCTGGTAAGTCAGCTCGTATTCGTGAGAAGATCAACTAATCAGTTCATAACTGATAAGTTAAAACGCCCAGTCAATGCTGGGCGTTGTTATACTTGAGTAGGATAATCCTCAATCCTATTCTGATTCAGAATCCTCCTCCACAATAAAATATTTTTCACCCCATTTACTTATATTATCTAAGACTGGAATAATCGATTTGCCTTTTTCAGACAGCGAATACTCAACCTTTGGTGGGATCTCATCATAAGACTGACGTACTATCATCTCACTGCTGATTAGCTCCTTTAGAGAAGCTGCTAACACTGCATCAGTGATGTTTGCAATCTTACTTTTGATTTCACCGTATCTTAAATTATCAGCTTTAGACAAAACTGATAAGATCCTAGACTTCCATTTTCCACTGAACATATCAAGACTATATTCTAGAGAATTACGGATATCCTTTTTTAGTTTTCGTTCGTACATCGTTACCTCTGAGTATATTAAAAGTATAACGAACATCGAACTTTTATAAAGTAACTATAAAAACTATTATCTAAACGTAAATCTCAAAGTAACCATAGAAATAACATGTTACTAAACAAGTGCATAGTAGCTAATAATTTTGCTTTCTTCTTACCAAGTGCTTTTTACTTTTATACAATTAGCGTACCGTAATTTGAAAATCGTTTTATTGATGCAAAACGTGTCTAGTGTACGCGTACTCGTCACACGGTGTAACGATCATGACGAGCTTCATCAATAACCCTCTTTCAATTTAATACGCCAGCTGTGACCTCTTACAGCTGGCGCTTTCTTAGACCACTCTCATTTTTTACTCTTTGTAATTTCGCTCTAGTGCGCTTAAATACACTTGAGAATTGGAATCTTTGTATTTACTGATAAATACTTGCATATCCTACTTCAAGTCTTCTGAGCCTCAAATTTAAGCTGTCTTTGCCTATTTGTAAGTCAGTTGCTAGGTTGTATGGTGTTCCTGTTTTACTTGTGAATTCTGATAACAACATTGTAGTCATAATCTACATATGACTACATTAGCTTAGTTATTTCTTATCTTCAGGAAAGAGCCTTTTATATATCTGCTCGTATGCCATTCCTAGCATCCACACAGGAGCATGCGCGTAAAGACTGTCTAACAGGCGTTTAGAGTCTTTGATGTGAATTCTATTCTCTTTAATTGGATTTAACCGTCTGCAACCAAAGTGGGCAATGATTTTGGGAATTCCATCTTTTTGCCTTTCACTAAATTTAGCTACGTTATGATTCTGCAACAGGATAGCGTCAGTTGAGGCGCCGTATTTAATTTCACTAATATCAAGACGCAGTATGTAAAGGCACTCTAAGAAGTATTTAGGGTATTTACCATCTTCAGTCTTAGGTCTTGTGATAACGATGAACTCCTGATCATCATGTTTTTTGATGTAGTTATTCCAAACGTATGGAACAGGATTTTGCTTAATCTTGTTGATAGCCTGTGTGTACATTTCTTCAAAAGTCATTTGATACTCCATGTCTCTTTTTTACCATATGAGTATTAGCTAAAAGAGGATCCTAGATGTCCGCGTAACTGCCAACTCATATTGCATCTGTTACCTGCTCTTGAGGCGCAGGTGGCCAATTTACTTAAGATAGACAGAATTAGAATAAGCTTCTGTCTTATAGCTCAATACTTAAACTTACTATGTAGTTATAACCTTGGTTATAACTACACATCTCTTAGTTGTTTTGCTTCTCAGGAAAGAGGTGTTTATAGATCTGATCACAGCACATTCCCATTAACGTCAATGTGGAGTGAACATATGCACTGTTTAAAAGAAGTTTTGATCCTTTGATGTGGATCCTTTTCTCTTTAATTGGATTTAACTGTTTGCAACCAAAGTAGGCAATGATTTTCTGAATTCCTTCTTTTTGCTTATCAGTAAATTTAGCTTCATTATGATTCTGCAATAGCAAGGCTTCAGTTGAGCTTCCATAACAGATCTCACTGATATCAAGCTTCAGATAGTAGAGGCACTCTATGAAGTATTTTGGGTACTTACCTTCTTTTGGATAAGTAATTACTGCGAACTCCTGATCATCATGCTTTTTAATGCAGTTATTCCAAACAAATGAAACAGGATCTTGCTTAATCTTGCTGATAGCATCTGCGTACAGTTCATCAAAAGTCATTTGATACTCCTTGTCAATTATTACTTGCCACATGAGCTTGTGCTCAAAGTGGTGATAGGCGATATACGTAAAGCAGTAAGCTCACAGTCACCTAGTGGCGACATTCACCTATATATCTGGCTATTTAAGCCATTAGTCTTTGACAGGAAATTCAAGATTAAGTACTTAGCATTAAGATTTGGTTTTATTATGTATTAACTAAGTACATTTTCATTATAGGATTCAATTTCTAAAAATCAATAAAGAAGGGATTAATATTTTATAAAATAAATCTATCTATCTGAATTGTAAAATAATTATAAATAATAATTTAAATTAAATTTAACAAATTAATTTGGATTGATAGCTCTAATCTAGAGCTCGTTTTATGCAAACTAGTTCTAACAAATTATCTTAGAAGTATTTAATAATATAGGATTTATCCTATATTCTTGAGAGGGAGTCTTGTGATATAACTTAATAGAGGATAAAGCAAAAGATGAAGTGAAAAAAACAAGAGCTAAAAACTGGTGTGAATATTGTGCTAAGAGCAAGAGGATCTCATGAGTATTAAGTTTAGAGATGTGTTAAATGAAAAATTAAAAGATCCTGAGTTTAAAAAAGAATTTGATGCAATTGAACCAGAGTTTTCGATGATCAGAGCTTTAATTGCTGCAAGAAAAGAAAAGGGACTCACTCAAAAGGAGCTATCTGAGTTAACAGGTATTGCCCAAGCTGATTTATCAAAGATTGAAAATGGTAATGCCAATCCTTCCTTGAAAACTCTAAAAAGGCTAGCTGAAGGTTTAGGTAAAAAACTGCAGATATCTTTTGTGTAAGGATCCTACCTTGGCAAGGTAAGTAGGTAACAGCTATGACTGAAAAAAACATAGCCTAGAAACGAAAAAAATTCGCTATTTGCGAACTTCTGGAAATTGGTTGCGGGGGCAGGATTTGAACCTACGACCTTCGGGTTATGAGCCCGACGAGCTACCAGACTGCTCCACCCCGCGTCAAATTGTGAGCACATGATATAGGCTGAGCGTTCTAATGTCAAGCATTTTGTGACCCAAATTCAATTATTTTTCAAAATAAGTTGCTAGATCTATTTTATGTGTGCTGGTTAATGTGATTTATAAGCCATTCGTATAATGTAATATTAAAATAGAAATCGTGTTTTGAACTAAGACAAAGACGTGTTGTTGAAGCTAACGTCTTTTGGTGTTTTTTAGTACCACGTAAAAGTCGCTATTTAAAAAAATATAAGGTTGAAGGGAATTGTTCACGAGTTCAGTTTGAGCTAAATAGGGGGATGGACTAGAAGATCTGTTGTTAAGAAGAACAGTTGTAATTGCTTTTTAGCTTAGATGTTTAGACAAAAATAAAGCGGAACTTAATCCGCTTCATTCTTCATAAATAGTGAGTATTAGTCACGAACAGCTGAAAATACTGAGTTATCGCCACCAAATGGGTTAGCTACATAACGCTCAGCATCCCAGTCGTTATCATACTTAACGCTGTTGTCTTCAAAGGTGTACTTAAATCTGTACTGATATGAAGGCTGCTCGCCAGCTTTTACAGTGATTGAACCTTTGAAAGTGCCATTCTTCTGAGGCTTCATTGCAACAGGCTGCCAGCCATTGTGCTCACATAGAAGATCGATCTTCTTAGCATTCTGTGCTGCAGTCTTTTTGATTGTGAAGGTTACAGTTACCTTATTGTCTTTGGTAAACTTCTTAGAAACACTCATCGTATTCTCCTATAGTTACAAAGCACCGGCTTTGAAAACTTGTCACAACTTTCTACTACAGACGGTACTTTATTTTTATAATTTTACACACAGGTATTGTAAGCCTTTTTTTGTGCAATTTTCTATTTTTTAACCGTAAATAGATAATATACATATTCAATGTGTGAGCTATGATAAATTTTTAGCGTGCATTAAAAATGAAAATTATTCTACATTTATAAATTTAACACTCTGAAATAAAGAGTTATTTTTCGTCAGAATGTATGTTTACGCCGTAAACGTTTGCATAAGTATGTATTGTAAAGAATAGATTAAATCTTTGTAAAACAATGAATTAAATAATTTTAAAATAAGAATAGAAATTATAATAATAAAATAAAAATGGAGCTAAAATCCGCATAAATGCAAATTTTTATCGAATACTATATTAACCAGAATGCTCTGTTTTGGTGATTTATATCAGTAAAAACTCACCTTTTTGCCATCAGTTCTTTCTCAATTAGCTCTTTTGTGAAACTTCTGCGCATATAAAAACCGCGAGGTCTGGTTTTGATGATCTCTCCATCAATGCCAATACAGTCTGTAAGAGCTTTACCATTAGCGCACTTTGGTCTTAACTGCATAATTTGACCAATACGAGCGTTAATGCTTTCAACATGACCTGTTTTGATCATCTCATAGAGCTCATCATAGTCGCTTTTTATCTGATTAAATTGCGCTTCGTTTGGTGAGAAAAAGAAATATCCTGCAATTTGTCTGTCTTCAAAATCCATGTCTCTTTGAGCAGTAACTACCACAAAGAGTACACGTTTAATCTTTGAGTATAGAGCAGAGTTTTCAAAGGTTAAGTGTCTGATCCCTGTTAAAGGCGCATGACAGAAGAAAGTAGATTCTAGAGGAACTAAGTTCTTATCAACAGGAAGAGTTTTTAACTCCAATCCTAAATTTGGAAAGTCTGGAATTGGTCGATTTTCAGCTGTAGCACCTAAGAGAATTTCTAAAAGCTCACCTGTAAAACCTTTGCCATGAGTAGTTGAAATTGGCAGGGGAACATTGGCAATTTTGGCAAGCTCACTGATGGTTTTGCCTACAATAGAATTTAATGAATTGATGAGCTCTTCAAAAGTCTCTGGACTTTTGGTTCGGTTAATTTGGTTTTTGGTAGTACTCATCAAATAAATCCTTTTAAAATAAGCTAAAAACGAGATCTTGTAAGGCTTTGGATTTAGCGTTCTCTGCTATAATACATCACAGTTGTGATTTGTTTTAAACGCAGGATTTTAGTTTAAAACAAAGAAATTAAAAAGTTAAATAGACTAGGCGGTTTTCAGTGATAGACAAGGACGGATACAGACCTAATGTAGGTATCGTAATCTGCAACCGCAAAGGTCAGGTCTTATGGGCAAGACGCATCAGACAGAACTCATGGCAATTTCCTCAAGGAGGAGTTGACTATGGCGAGACACCTGAAGATGCTATGTACCGTGAGCTTTATGAAGAACTTGGTTTACAAAGAAGTGATGTAAGACTGTTAGCATCAACACGATTTTGGCTTAAATACAGACTGCCTAAAAGACTGGTCCGTTGGAATGAAAAGCCAGTGTGCATAGGTCAAAAACAGAAATGGTATTTGTTGACACTGTGCTCTGACAAATCAAGTCACATAGAGTTTAGCCGTGAAGGTCATCCTGAGTTTGATGACTGGAGATGGGTAAGCTACTGGTATCCTGTAAGACAAGTGGTTGCTTTTAAAAGGGATGTTTACAGAAAGGTGCTGACATTCTTTTCTCAGGATGCGCTGTTTGGACGTAATCTTTTTGTTAAAAACGAGTACTCCAAAAATGAGTTTTTAAAGAACGATAAGTTCGATAAAAACGAAGTTACAAAGAGCGATAAGCGTGAGAAAAAATTCGGCAAGAATAGGAGAGGAAGCTGAAAGTGGAAGAAAATCAAAATTCAATCCTTCTAGCTTTACGCCAGATTATTCAAGAAGTATCTACTAAAAGCTCTTTAGAAGATACTGTAACAACTCTAGTAGATAGAATTCGCAGCACCACACATGCTGATTGCTGCTCTCTCTACCTATTAAACTCCAGAAAGTCTTTATTAAGACTTGCTGCAACCGATGGTCTGCAAAAAGACTCCATCGGTAAAGCTACTTTGCAGGTAGGCGAAGGTCTAGTAGGTTTAGTAGCTAAAAAGCAGGAGTTGTTAAATCTTGCTGATGCTCCTTCACATCCTAACTTTAAGTACTTGCCAGATGTTGGTGAGGATGAGTTTTTATCTTTCTTAGGTGTACCTGTAATTAACCAGGGTGAACTCTTAGGTGTGCTCGTTATTCAGTGTAAACAGAATAGACAGTTTACAGAACAGGAAGAGACCTTCTTAATTACTCTGTCAGCTCAGATTGCTTCAATCATCTCTGTGAACAAGACAGGTAAAGATACAGGTTCTGACTTTAATAACGGTAAGCGCTACAAAGGTAAGACTGGCTCAGGTTCAATTGCTATTGCTCAGGCAGTAGTATGGAAACCACCTGTAAACTTTGAGACCATGCAGATCATGTATTCTGATGACAAGGATATTCAGTCAGAATTATTCCATCAGACCATTTTCCAGTTACAGACTGAAATGGATTTAGCTAATCTGCATCTTCAGGAAAGTTCTCACTCAGAGGCTGCATCAGGCTATATGTCAGGTTATGGCAGTATGCTTGATGATCAGACTTTTGAAGATGAGGTTGATAACGAGATCTTCTCACAGGGGTATGTAGCAGCATCTGCTATCAAAGTGGTAGCTCAAAGACGTATGGATGAGGCCTCTGAGAAGAAGCAAACTGATAAAGTTCGTGATATCCGCGACTTTGCATCCATCCTTATCACAAGACTAGTACATCTTGCTCCTAAAGAGACTGATGTAACCTCACCTATTGTCTTAGTTGTAAAGAGCATGCCAGCAGCCTTAGTTGCTGAAATGCCTCATGACAAGGTTGCAGGTTTCGTTTGTGTTGATAACGCAACCTCAGCTCATACAGCCATATTAGCTCGTGATCTTGGAATTCCAGCTGTTATTGATGTAAATCTTGATTTAAATGACGTTGATGGCAGAACCATCATCGTTGATGGTCAGAATGCTGAAGTTATCGTTGACCCATCATCAAGTGTGGTCGATGAGTATATGCAGTTAATCTCTCAGTCACGCCAGTTACATGATCTCTTTGAAAGCGTTAAGTTTGAAAAGGGCGTAACTTTAGACGGTCAGAGAATTACCATTCAGTTAAATGCAGGTTTAAATCATGAGGATGATGACTTGGCAATTCAGACTGATGGTATCGGTCTGTACAGAACCGAAATTGCTTTCATGCTAAGCTCATCTTTACCATCTGAAGAACAGCAGATCACCTGGTATAAGACCTTACTCTCTCAGTTTAAAGGTCTGCCAGTATGCATGAGAACTTTAGATATCGGTGGAGACAAGAGCCTGCCATATCTTCCAATTGAAGAGGATCAGAACCCAGCTCTAGGTTGGAGAGGTATTAGAGTTTGTATCGATCAGCCTAATATCTTAAAGACACAGCTTCGTGCCATGATCATTGCTAATCAGGAATTTGGTAATCTTGAAATCATGTTACCTATGGTCTCAAGACTAGAAGAAGTTTTAATTGTAAAACGGATTTTAAATGAGGCCTTAAAAGAGGTAGCAGAACAAACTGGTAAAGAGGTTGTTCGTCCTCGCTTTGGCGTCATGATTGAAGTTCCATGTGTAGCTTTCATCTTAAATGAATTAGCAGCAGAATGTGACTTCTTCTCCATAGGTTCAAACGATTTAATTCAGTATCTGTTCGCAGCTGACAGATCAAATCCAAAGGTTTCAAAGATCTTTGATCCGTTTAATCCTGCAGCCGTAAGATGCTTGAAGTACTTGATTGATAGAACCTCAGAGGTAGGTAAACCTCTGTCAGTCTGTGGTGAACTTGCAGGTTCTCCTGTAGGCTCATTACTCTTAATGTCATTAGGCTATAGCAATCTCTCCATGAACTATTCACAGATTGCTAGAGTGAAATACATTACCCGCCATGTTAATCTGCAAGATCTGCAGAGCATCGGCAAGATGGCTCTAACTTTAAACTCTAGTGTAAAGATTAAGAGCCTATATATCGAATATGCAAAATCTCAGGGTTTATCCTCTGTCATAGATCCTAAGAACTATAACCAGAACAGGAGCTAAGTGTGCAAGTTTATTTAGATTTATTAAAGAAGATCATGGAAGAAGGTACCGATAGAAGTGATAGAACCGGTACTGGTACTCGCTCCATTTTCGGAACTCAGATGAGATTTAACCTAGAAAAAGGTTTCCCATTAGTAACTACTAAAAAGTGCCACTTAAAATCTATCATCCATGAGCTGTTATGGTTCATCTCAGGCTCTACTAACATTAAGTACCTGCAGGAAAACGGTGTTCGTATCTGGAATGAGTGGGCTGATGAAAACGGTGATTTAGGTCCAGTCTATGGTAAACAGTGGCGTGACTTTGAAACTCCTGATGGCAGACATATCGATCAGTTATCAAATGCTATCGATTTAATTAAGCATCACCCAGATTCAAGACGTATCATCGTTTGTGCTTGGAATCCTGCTGATGTAGATAAGATGGCTCTGCCTCCATGCCATACTCTGTATCAGTTCTATGTAGCCAATGGTAAGTTATCATGTCAGCTTTATCAGAGAAGTGCTGATATGTTCTTAGGCGTACCATTTAACATTGCAAGCTATGCACTGTTAACCATGATGGTAGCTAAAGAGTGTGACTTAGGTTTAGGCGACTTTGTATGGTCAGGTGGTGATACCCATATCTATAAGAACCACTTTGAGCAGGTTAAACTGCAGTTATCTCGTACTCCAAGAGCTCTGCCTACTATGAATATCTTACGTAAAGCTCCATCTATTTTTGATTACAAATATGAGGACTTTGAGTTAACTGGCTACGATCCATATCCTGCTATTAAAGCTCAGGTATCTGTTTAGTAATAATCTTAAGCTTAATATTAAGCAGAAAAGTAGGAATATTGAGAAAAGTAGCTTTGAGTTAATCACTTTGTAAGTGAATAAAGAGAATTACTATGGTAGAAGTCTCAGGAAAAGTTAAATGGCAGTCAAGACGTGGTATGCGTGAGCTTGATTTAATGTTACTGCCATTTGTTGATATTGATTTACCAAAATGCGACGAGCAGATGTTAAACGATTATGTCGATCTTTTAGAAGCATCTGATTTGGAGTTGGTACGCTGGTTTAATGGTACTGAAGAAGCAAATACAGAAAGTCGTCGTAAGGTTATTGAATTTATTAAAAAGTGCCATGCTACACGCATGGGTAAAGAGGGCGTTTAATGCTGTTTTCAGAATTTGGTCTTCCAGATTTTTTAGTTGAGAATATTGAAAAGTTAGGTTGGGATAAGCCTACTCCCATTCAGACTTTAGTCATTCCTAAAGCTCTTGAAGGTGCTGATATTTTAGGTGGAGCTCCTACAGGTACAGGTAAGAGTGCTGCTTTCTTATTACCAGTAATTGCAAGATTGTCACTTGAGAAAAAGCCTGGTGTCAGAGCAATTATCTTAGAGCCTACCCGTGAGCTGGCTCTTCAGGTAGAAAACGTCTGTCAGGCTTTAATTGAAGGTTATAACGACCTTAGTGCCGGCACTATCATCGGTGGTGGCAGCAGAGAAATTGAGCGCGAAAATCCAAGCTCAATTATTGCAGCAACTCCAGGCAGACTTATTGAGTACATCGAAAAAGGCTGGTTAGATACCTCAACTGTACAGATGTACGTCATCGATGAAGCTGACAGAATGCTAGATATGGGCTTTAGAGATGATGTAGCTAAAATTACTCGTGAGCTTTATAACCGTTATCAGACCCTGTTATTCTCAGCCACACTAGAAGGTTCAGGTATTGAGGAGTTTGCCTCCTCCGTATTAAATGATCCTCTAGAGGTAAGAATTGGTGCCGGTGGTGAAGAGGATGAAGTCCTCCCTGATGAATTACAGTCAAGAGCATATTATGCTGCAGGCGATCCTCAGAAGCTAAAGATCCTCGTACATTTGCTTACTACCATCAAGGGCAAGTCTATTGTCTTTGTAAAGACTAAAGACAGATTACAAAGATTAGAAGCTTCCTTGCGCAGAAACGGCTTTAAGTGTGCAAGTTTGCAGGGCTCTATTTCAATGACTGAAAGAAAAGCAGCCTTACGCAAGTTCAATGAAGGTGAATGCGATATCTTAATTGCAACTGATGTTGCCTCTCGTGGTCTTGATCTTCCAGATGTAACTCATGTTTACAATTTTGATATACCAGCTAATGCTGCTATCTATGTACACAGAGCAGGTCGTACCGCCAGAGCCGGTGCGCAAGGTGTGGTTACTACCTTAGTAATGGCAAACGAAATCGGCTTTTTAGAAAAGCTTGAGCGTTACACCGGTAAAGAAATTGAAAAGAGAGCAATTAAGAATGTCTGTGCAGTTTTCCCTGTAAAAGATCCTAATGCTCCACGTCAGTCTGAAAAGAAACGTTCTCGTGCTAGCATCGGTGGTAACGGTGGCTTTGACAAGAAGGTTAAAGATGAGGAAAAGAAGCCTCATAAAAAGAACAGACTTCGTGATAAAAAGAATAAGGGCAAGCCTGATTTTGCAGCTAAGAGAGCTAAGAAAGCTTTAAGAGCTAAAGCCAAAGAGCAGGCAACAAAGTCTGAATAGCCTTTTGATTTTGAAAAAATAATAAGGATGCATCATGGCAGTAACAATCATTAAAAATGCCAAACTCCATGTAACTTCAGAGGAGTTTGTGGACGCCACATCATTAGCTATCATGGATCATAGAATTGTACCTATGGATCCTGGTCTATTAGAGGATGGTACTGCCGAAGAAATCGATGTTAAAGGACTACACGTTTGTCCTGGTTTTATCGATCTTTTAGTTAATGGTTGTGCTGGTGTTTCATTTGGACAGACTCCATCTATTGAAGCACTTGAGCAGATGCGTCGTTATTTAACTCAGCATGGTACTACTACCTTTGTGCCAACCTTAATCTCAGGTCCTCGTGAGAACTACACTAAGGCAATGGCAGCGGTAGCTGAGTTTAAAGAAAAGCATCCTTCTATCTGTCCTGGTATTCACTTAGAAGGTCCTTTCATTTCACAGTTGCATAAAGGCTTCCACCCATCAGGATATATAAGACCATTAGGTCAGCCTGATCTTGATTCTCTAAGAGCTCAAAAGGATATCATTGCCTATATGACTATCGCACCTGAGGTAGTTAAGGCAAAGAATATCGTTGAGCTCTTACAAAGTAAGATAACCTTATCTTTAGGCCATACAGCTACTAGCTACTTTGAAGCTATGCAGTCATTTAAAGCAGGTGTTACTAACGTAACTCATCTGTTCAATGGTATGCGTCCACCTGTAGGTAGAGAGCCAGGTCTTGTCGGTGCTACCTTACAGAGTGAAAAGGTCTTTGCAAGTATCATTGCTGATGGTAAGCATGTTCATCCATCTTTAGTAAAACTAGCTCATAAGATCTTAGGCGACAGACTGTATATCGTATCAGATGCTCAGCCTGTAGCCGGTATGCCAAAGACTCCACAGTCATTTATTGTAGGTTCAACAGAAGTCTTTGTAGATAAGCGTGGTCTTATCGATGCTAAGGGCGCTTATGCAGGAACCAGCATCTGTATGATGGATGGAGTGAAGTTCTTAATTCAAAGCTGTGGCTTTAGTATTGATGAAGCTCTGCTTGCTGCTACCTATACTCCAGCTAGAGCCATTGGTCTTCAGGATATGGGAAGAATTGAGGGTGGCTTTATTGCTGATCTGGTTATCTTTGATGATGACTTTAGAATTCAGTATGTAGTACAGAATGGTTTTGTTAAGAGTATTGCTGAGTTAGTTTAATTATGGATAACATTCTTGACAGAATCGCTGCTGAAACAGATTTAACCAAATCTGAAAGAAAAGTAGCTGCTACTATTCTTAAAAATCCAGGTTTAGTTGTAAACGAGAATATTGCACAGCTAGCTAAGAGAGCTCAAGTATCAGAACCTTCAATCTGCAGATTCTGCAAACGCTTTGGCGCTGAAGGCTTCCCTGCATTTAAACTGATTTTAAGTGCTACAGTTTCAGCTGAGAACTTAAAGAAAGTTGAAGCTGTAAAGCAGGGCGATACTGTAGGTGATGTAATTTCAAAAGTCATTGGCGCTGCTAAAAACTCTGTATCAAGTGCTGAGCGCGCAACAGATGAGGGTACAGTTGCAAGAGCAATTGATGTAGTAAGCCAGTCTCGTCGTATCGTAGTTTTATCTCAAGGATTAACCTCTTTTATCGGTGTTGATTTTGTAAATAGAATGCTAAATTTAGGCTTTTTCTGTCAGTCATACACTGACAGACAGTCAATGATGTTAGCAGTCTCATCACTGCGTTCAGGTGATGTAGCTTTAGCAATCTCAGCTACAGGTAAGAATAAAGATGTCTTAGATGCATCCTTAGAAGCTCGTGCTAGTGGTACATGTGTTCTTGCAATTTGCCCTGAGAATACTCCAATTAGTGAATGCGCTACAATTCACTTAAAGTCAGCTGAGAGTGTAAGTCCTGAGGATGACAGTATCTTTGCAAACAGATTATCTTTAATGCTGTGCTCACAAATTATAATTGGAGGAGTAGTTCTGCGTCGTGGAATTGCAATCTCTGATCTTAAGCCAAAGCTAAAAGAAACTAGACTCAAATCCTATGTAGGTGTCGAAAAAGAAGAGAACGTAAGCACAGACACTAACGATGAAAATGACGATGGTTCATTAAAGCCTGGTGCACCTATTACTACCTTAGATTGGCATCCTTACTAGGAGCATATCTTTATAAGTAAAGCTCATCTTCTGTACAGAAACAGTCAATAAAGGCTTTCTTTGTTTTGATTCTGTAATTTTGTGGCAGAACTAATTTGTATTGAGTAGCTTTATTTCTTAAGAATGCTTACTTTTAGCCACTTAAAAAAGAAAACTCTTTAAATTACCTATATAATCTAGGTTAAATTTACAGGAGACTATCAGCATGAAGAGTATCAGTTCAACAGGTTCATTTGCAGATTTTACATTAGAAAATTTTGTCTACGTTGATAAAACTGAATATATTCCTCAGCTCGTCAAATTGAAGAGAGTATTTATCTCTCGACCACGCCGTTTTGGTAAATCTCTTACCTTAGATACCATAGCAACATTATTTGAAACAGGCGTTGAACCTTACTTTAAAGGTACCTGGATTTATGACAAATGGACTGAACCTACCTATCCTGTATTAAGATTAAATTTTTTAAATTTAGATAACTCCTCATTAGATGATTTTAAGAACAAATTAAATTCATATATAACTGAATTTGCAAATAAAATCAGAGTGAAAGGCTATGTAGAAAAAAAAGAGCCTGAAGACTCTATTGACAGTATGCTTGAGAAGCTAAGAGAAGAGAAGCGACAAATAGTGATCTTAATTGATGAGTATGACTATCAGCTGACATCGAACATCAATAATGACGACCTCTATAAACAATTCCAGGCAAAAATAAAAAGATTTTATGCCAACATCAAAGATAAGTGGGCAATAAAGTTCTTAGGGATCACTGGTGTCACCAGATTAAAAGATGTCGCAATTTTTTCAGTAGGTTCAGATATTAACGACATTACTAATGACAGTGCCTATTCTCAGATGATAGGCTTTACTCGAGACGAGATTAAAAAGTACTACATTGATTATTTAAAGTTAGCAGCATCCTATGAGAACAACTGTTCTGTAGATGAGGTAACCGATGATAAGCTTGAGTCGATGCTAGATATGATGGCTCAGAACTATGATGGTTACTGCTTTGATGAAGATTATGAGAAAAAAGTATTCTGCACTTGGTCTGTAAATAAATTTTTCCAAACGATGGTAAAGAAGAAAAAAGTTCAGTTTGGAGAGTACTGGTACGACAACGGTGGTTTGCCATCTATCTTAGTTAACTATTTAAAGAGCCACAAGTTAAATGCTTTGGATTACATCGAAAAAGATAAAACTATTAACATTAAAGTAAATGACTTTAAAAATCCAACAGCCTTAACTTCAATCAATCAGAATGTCTTAATGTGCCAGACAGGATATCTAACTTTACGTTCACCTGTATACCCAAAAGGCTTTATGACTTTAGGAATACCAAACAGTGAAGTTTACAATGCACTGTTTTCCCTAATGGCACTAAATATCTTTGATGATACAAAGTTGGAGAATGTTAATGAACAGATCCTTGCTAAAAGTAATGATGTAGATGAAATCATTGGTTTATTCAATACTGTTCTAAACACAGTTTCATATGATAACTATCCAATCAATACAGAGGCGATGGTTCAGCAATTGCTCTATACATACCTAAAAGGTATTTGTAACTCTGTTACTGCAGAATTACATTCATCAAAAGGTAGAGCAGACCTTGTAGTTGAGTCTGATAACAGAAGAATTGTCTTTGAATTTAAATATGCCCAAAACGAGACTGAGGCTAGGGCAAAGCTTAATGAAGCTGTAGAACAGATTAAAACAAGAGATTATGGAAATATCTTACCTAAAAAGAATGAGCTGTTAAGAATTGCAGCAGTCTTTAATGCTGATCCTAAAGTAAGAGCTTTTACTGAGTATCAGCAGGCATAAAAATCCAATTGAAAAGCTCTGTAGAAAGCCTACAGAGCTTTAAAATACTTTAGTCTTGAACTTAACTTAAGTGAACTACCACTTAGGTTTCTTTAAAGCACTCTTATAAAGTTCAACATACTTCTTACATGAATCTGACCAATTAAAGCGTACTCTCATTGCATTTTGTTTGATACGTTTCATTTCTGAAGGATCTTCTAAATACAGAATTAAAGTACGACGTAAGCAGGACAGTAACTCTTCAGAGCTTGGATCAAAGAACATAAAGCCGTTACCATTTACTCTGTCCTGATCATAGTCTTTAACAGTATCTTTTAAACCACCTACTGCACGCACGATAGGTAAGGTACCGTAAGCTAATGAGTAGATCTGGTTTAGACCACAAGGCTCAAAGATTGATGGCATCAAGAAGAAGTCAGAACCTGCTTCAATCTGATGAGCTAGCATATTGTCATACACTGGTTGGAAGATCATTTTGCCAGGATGACGATTAGCAATTTCAGTCATCTGTTGCTGTAAGTAAGGATCACCAGTACCCTCGATTACAACCTGAACTTTGTGCTGTAAGAATCTGTCTAAGATAGGAATTAAAAGGCCGATACCTTTCTGGTCGGTAAGTCTTGCGACCATACCATACATAGGGGTATCCCCCATCTCAAGACCTAACTTTCTTTGTAAGAGGTATTTACCTAATACCTTTTGATCAAGACTCTTAACATCATATCTGATGCGCAGTAATTGATCTGTAGCAGGATCCCAGTCAGAGTAGTCACAACCATTGACGATACCTGACAGATCTTGCTGTCTGTCAAGATAGTTCTGAGTCATACCATGACCACCCAAATAAGTGGTAAGTTCACTGGCATAACCAGGACTTACGGTGTTGATCTTATCAGCGTAGAAAACACCGCATTTTAAGAAATTGATATATGAACCTTGAGTGATCTTGTCATTATAGATATTGGCAATTTCAGGCAAGATTGCAATTTGTGATCTGTCAAAAGCGCCCTGGAAAGCACCGTTATGAATTGTAAGTACAGACCGTGCTTTTGATAGATATGGATCGTTTGCGTATTTAATACGCATTAACATAGGTGCAATGCCGGTGTGCCAGTCATTGCAGTGAAGAATATCAAACCAGTAGTTTAAGTGCTTGCAGGCATCTAGTGCTGCAGCTGAGAAGAAAGCAAATCTCTCACCATTGTCAGCATAAGCCTGGTTGTTGTCTCCATACATGGAGGTTCTGTCAAAGTATTTTGGACAGTCAACCAACCAAACTTCAACTACCTTATTAAGATAAGTCTTTCTAATAGAATAGGGGATGCGAAGCTTCTCATCTGGATTGTTTTCATTCAAAACACCACTTGCTATCACCTCAAGCTTATCGTAATCCTTGATGGTGGTATAGCATGGCATGACAACTCTGACATCATGACCTTCAGCTTGCAGCTGTAAAGGCAAAGCCTTAGCAACATCTGCAAGACCGCCTGATTTCATGATGCCTGCAACTTCTGATGATAATAACAAGATGTTCACAGGCAACCCCTTATTTTATGTGTTCTAGTCGAAACCTAAGCGCATGCCCTTAGGTACTACTATTATGCCATTTTTAGATATAGTGATCATAGAATTCTTCTCTTTTTCAAGAAGCTTTTGATCTTTCTCTCTATCGTAGCCAATCTCAAAGCCTGGAGCAATCTCAACATGTCTGTCGAGGATCACATTCTTAATCTTTGCTCCCTTACCAATGATGTTATCACCGATAAGCACACTGCCTTCTACCATAGCACCGTCGCCAGCTGTGCATCTGAAGCCTAGAACTGACTTATTGATAGTAGCACCGTTAATCTTGCAACCTGCTGAGATTAAAGACATAGATACGTGTGACTCATTATCATCAGTATCGGTGAAGTCAGCTGGTGGTAATGGTGGATAGAAGGTATGTAAAGGCCACTTAGGGTTTTGCAGATTGAACTTAGGCTTATTACCTAATAAGTCCATATGAGCTTCCCAGTAGCTGTCGATGCTTCCTACATCACGCCAGTAAGCAAAGTCCTTCTCACCTTCAATTTCGATTTCGCTAAAGTCATATACGTAGACATTGCCCTTTGGGAACATCTTAGGAATAATGTCTTTACCAAAGTCATGGCTTGAGTTCTTATCTTTCTCGTCTTCAACTAACTCATTGCATAAAACATCAGCTTTAAAGATATAGTTACCCATAGATACTAATGAGTAGCCAGGATCATTTGGTAACTCTTTAGGATGAGCAGGTTTTTCCTCGAAGCCAATCATCTTATTGTTTTCATCAACTTCGATAACACCGAATTTACCAGCACAGTCACTAGATTTCATTCTGATAGCAGCAACGGTTAAATCAGCGCCGATGTTCTTGTGGTAGGTTAACATATCACGAACATTCATCTTATAGATGTGGTCAGAACCGAAGATACATACATGATCTGGGAACTGCTCTTTGATGAAGGTTAAGTTCTGATAAATAGCATCAGCTGTACCCTGATACCACTCTTTAGATACACGCATCTGAGCTGGTAGAGAGTCAATGAAGGCACCATAAATACCACTTACCTGCCAGCCTTTCTTTAAATGCATCAACAAAGACTGAGATTTGTACTGAGTGATTACAAAGATCTTGATGATACCTGAGTTAACGAAGTTATTGAGCACGAAGTCGATTAGTCTGTAGCTTCCGCCAAAAGGAACTGCAGGTTTACTTCTGCAAGAGGTTAAAGGCATAAGACGTGTACCTTCACCGCCGGCCAGGATCATAGCTAATGCTGCCATTTGAGAGACTCCTTAATAGATGTTTTGATTGTTATGTGTTCTGATGACATTCAAGTAATGTCATGTACCTATTTAATGAGTATAGAACAAGATTTTTAATGCTTAAAAAAAATAGAGATTTGTATAACAAAATGAACAAATAATTTTCAAAATACAGATGCAATAAGGCTCTAAAAATGAGTCACAGACTCAATTTTTTTAGTGAAGATGTAAAACTTATGAAACTAGTAGGCATTAACTTAAAAAAAGTTTGTAAAAAATGTTGAGGTAGCTAAAAGTTTTAAAAACTTGTCATTATTAAGAATAATTCTTAATAATATTCTGTCTTTTTGCATGAATTAACGTATTGTCACAGCAAAAGTTAAGTTACTTTTGCGCCTATTTGCACAAATTGTGCACGTAATAAAATATTTGATAAAGATCAAATTTTGAGTTAGAAATAGTGTATCTTATTGAACAGGCAAGATAACCAGTAATTAGAACTATCTAATACTGATATACAGATTTCAAAATCAGAGAATCATTCATCTGAGGACAAAAAATGGAAAATAATAAAATCGTCTTTTTTGGTACCCACAGCTACGACAGACACGCTTTTACTGATATGAATGCTGAAAAGAACTTCGGTTTCCAGCTAATCTATCACAGAAGTTTCCTTGATATTAACAATGCAGATGAAACTCACGGCGCTAAAGCTGTATGTATCTTCGTAAACGATAGAGCAGATAGAGCTGTATTACAGAAGTTAAAAGACAACGGTGTTGAGCTTTTAGCTCTGCGTTGTGCAGGTTTTAACAACGTAGATTTACAGGCTGCTAAAGATTTAGGTATCAGAGTAGTAAGAGTACCTGCTTACTCTCCACATGCTATTGCTGAGCACGTAATGGCCCTAATCCTGACCTTAAACAGAAAGACCCACAGAGCATATTCACGTACCCGTGATGGTAACTTTGCTCTACACGGTTTAATGGGCTTTGACTTATATGGCAAGACTGCAGGTGTTGTAGGTACCGGTAAGATTGCTCGTGTGCTAATCGGCATCTTAAAAGGCTTTGGCATGAATGTAGTAGCTTATGATATTTATGAAGATCATGAGTATGAGAAAGCAGCTGGCATTAAGTATGTAACTATGGATGAGTTATATGCTCAGTCAGATATCATTTCTCTAAACTGCCCATTAACTCCTCAGAACAGATACTTAATCAACAAGGATTCTATTGCTAAGATGAAGAAGGGCGTAATGATCATTAACACTGGTCGTGGTCCTTTAATCAATTCTGAAGATCTTGTAGAAGGTCTAAAGTCAGGTCAAATTGGTGCTGCAGGTTTGGATGTTTACGAAGAAGAGCATGATTACTTCTATCAGGACAGATCAGATCACATCATCACTGATGATAACTTAAGCCGTTTAATGAGCTTGAACAATGTTCTGATTACCTCTCATCAGGCCTTCTTTACTAAAGAGGCTATGACCAACATTGTTAATACTACACTACAGAACGTAACTGATTACTTTGCAGGCAACGAGCTTGTAAACGAAGTAAAGGCTCAGTAAGTTAGTAATAGATTTTGACTTAACATGTAGTTTCGTTGAGATTTAGTTTAAAGCTCCGAAAGTAGCCATGTAAGGTACATGATTTTATTAGACTTTTAGAAAGTCAAATATTACAATAGAAGAGAACGAGCCCTTTAGCGCTTCTTATGCCTGAAAAGGTGTTAGCGGACCAGTAAAGGGCCTTTTTTATTCTTCGTTAAAAGATCTTATATATTTTTACCTGTTATTAGGTTATCGTATATGGTCTTCCCTGATAATTGGTTAGATCTTCTCGGTAAATAGCTTTTTTTATTCACTCTGAATTCTTTGAGTATTCTTTCTTTCGATTGAAGTTCTAACTTTTCTCAAAAACACAAAAGCAAGATCGTAAGATCTTGCTTTAAGATGAACCTAGTTTTTAAGTAAAGCCTAGTTACTTTTCTTCCATTCTGGCTTTGTACACAATAAAGGTAGTGCTTGAAGAGACAATCTGTACATAATCAAAGTTCTCTAAAAGTACCTTTTCATAACCTAAATGAGCATTAGCAACTAAGTACATTACACCATTCTTAGTTAAGTGATCTTTAGCTTCAATGATCATATTAACAGTAGGTGCAGTAGTAGTTGTAACACCAACATGGAATGGTGGGTTTACAGCAATTAAGTCAAATCTATCAAGATCTGTTAACATGTCGGATGCTTTAACCTTGATGGAGTCACAGCCATTTAGTTTGGCATTCTCTTTGGTTAGCTCAATGGCAGCAGCACTGACATCAGTTGAGGTTACATTCTTAAAGCCAAGCTTTGAGAGCACTAAACCTACAACACCACAGCCACACCCAAGATCTAAAGCACTGCCAAATGGAGTTAAATCTTTTAAGCTCTCAATTAACATTGCAGTACCATTATCAAGTTTACCTTGAGAGAAGACAGCGCTGTCCTGATGCAGAGTAAGTGGAATGCTAATTGGATTTACTTTAATGTCCTGTACACCTTTGTAGGTGTTAAAGTCATTTTCATAAATAGCTTTAAACAAGGTGCACTTTCTTGCTAAATCTACTTTCTTTACAAAGCCTAATGGTTTTAAAAGAGAGTCAGCACTTTTAGCGCCACCGTCATTAGAGCCTGCTGTATAAACTAAAGCTTCTTTTTTTAATTTAGACTTTAAAGTGTTTAATAGTTTTAAAGTCTGTTGCTTACTTTTAGAGAGTAAAAGTAAGAGTGTGTCAGCTTCATTTGTATGAGATAAAGCAGATTTCACATCAGCAAAGATTAACTTTACGTGCTTGTACTCAATTACCTGAGGACAGCTGTCATCCATGCTTTTACCAATCATAGCAGCCATCTTTTTGCAGACAACGTAGTTGTCTACAATTACAGTAGCGCTATTTGCTCTTTTAACTAAAGAGAACACCATAGGATCGAGAATATCACCTGCGATGATAAGATCACGTCCTACAAACTCATCTTCATTACGTTGTAAAAGTTCAAATACTGGTGAATTTGCTGCCATTAGACTTTATTCCTGTATTTTAAAGCACGAGCTAGTTCTACATATTTTTCAACGCTGATGTTTTCAGCTCGTAAGATTGGATCAAGACCAAAGCTGTTTAACTCCTCTTCTGTAAATAACTTAGACAGAGAATTACGAATGGTCTTACGACGAGCTGAGAAAGCTGTGGTTGTGATGTTATTTAAATATGGAACTAATGATCTTTCTTCATCAGTTAAATCTTTAGGTTTTAAACGTACTACAGCTGAGGTTACCTTAGGAGCAGGTCTGAATGCTGAAGGTGGAACTACAAGCATTGGAATTACCTGAGCATGGAACTGAGTCATTACGGTTAAACGGCCATAGTCTTTGGTGCTAGGTCCTGCTGCTAATCTTTCAACTACTTCTTTTTGTAACATAAAGTGCATATCAGTAATGCCTTTTTGTGAAAGTAGGTGGAAGATAATAGGTGAGGTGATGTTATATGGTAAGTTACCAAAAACACGTAATTGACCTGCGCCTTCTAACTCCTCAAAATTAACCTTAAGAGCATCACCTTCAATAATGGTAAGACCTTTTAAGAAAGGATCGTGCTTTAAGATCTCCACAAGATCACGGTCTAACTCAATAGCTGTAAGAGCTTTAGCTCTTTCAAGTACTGGTCTAGTTAAAGCTGCATGACCTGGTCCAATCTCAACTAAGTGCTCACCTTCTTTAGGATTGATGGCATCAACGATTTGAGAAATGATGTGGTCGTTGACTAAGAAGTTCTGTCCAAAGCGTTTTCTTGCTTTCATGTGTACTGGTGGTAAAGCCATATTATCTCCTGCTACGTAGTGCCATAGTATGAGCTAGTTCTACTGCTGCAAACAGTGAACCAGGATCTGCCTTGGTTGTACCTGCTAAATCTAATGCAGTTCCATGATCGACAGAAGTTCTAATGTAAGGTAGACCTAAGGTAGTGTTGTAACCACAATCAAACCCTGCATATTTTAAAACTGGCAAGCCCTGATCATGGTACATGGTTAAGAAGGCATCAGCTTTATCAATATACTTTTGCTGGAACATGGTGTCAGCTGGAAGTGGTCCGATGATATTGATACCCTGAGCTCTTAATTCTTCAAAAGTAGGGATGATGGTATCTATTTCTTCCATACCTAAATGACCATCTTCACCTGCATGTGGGTTTAAACCTGCGCTGATGATGCATGGTTTATCAATACCAAACTTGGTCTTAAGATCGTGATTTAGAATAGTTACAATCTCAACTAAAAGCTCTTTAGTGATGGCATTAGATACATCTTTTAAAGGCAGGTGAGTGGTAGCTAGAGCTACATTAAACTTCTTGCAACCTAGCATCATCACTACTTTTTTAGTATGAGTTCTTTCCTGGAAATACTCAGTGTGACCTGTAAAGTTAAGTCCGGTGTCAGCAATTACAGCTTTACTGATAGGACCGGTTACAATGCCTGAGAACTCACCAGATTCAGACTTATCTGATGCAATATCAAGACAGTCTAAAACGTATTTGGCGTTTCTCTTATCAAGTTTACCTGGAATTGAAGGAACAGCTAAAGGTACATCTAAAACACATAAAGTACCTTTAGTTTGTGGTACAAAATTGTCTTTAGAGTAATCAATTAGTTTTATGGACTGAGTTTTATCAGAATTAAAAAGAGCTATACGCTGTGCGATTAGCTCTTTTGATGCGATGATAACAAGCTGAGTATCTTTTAAGTCTAGTTTTGACAGATGATACATCAGCTCTGGACCGACACCTGAAGGCTCTCCAGGTGTCACTGCTAAACGATATGTCATTTAACCTCTAGATTATGGCCGTGCTTTAGTTTAAGAAACGGCTGTTTTCTGAATATTTCTGGCTTTCCTGATCGTCATTAGTAGGCTTTAGAGTATTCTTGCCTTTATTGTCCTGATCAAGAGAAACGCCTGAATTTACTAATTCAGGATCGATAACGTGGATGTAAGCCATCTCACGTAATGATCTTTCCCATGAAGCTACAGCTTCGTTGAATTCACGTTCAAAGATAATTGAGTTTGCTTTCTCTTTGAAAACTTCTAATGAATCTCTATCAACTCTGGTGTCCTTTAACAGGATTAAGTGCCAGCCAAAAGCTGATTTTACAGGCTGACTCATCTGACCTACATGCAACTGAGTTAAAGCTTTAGCAAAGTTAGGATCGTAAATATCAGCTACGGCGTAACCTAAATCACCACCCTTAATTGCTGAACCTGGATCTTCAGAGTACTGCTTAGCTGCCTGTGCAAAGGTAATTGTGCCTTTGTTAATTTCTGATGCGATATCTTTTAATTTAGCAACAGCTGCCTCATCTGAGTAGATGATTGAGGTCTTAATTAAGATATGAGCTGCATCATAAGTCTTAATAGGAGTTACAGCTGAATGTGATACATCATAAAGTTTGATGATGTGCATACCAATAGATGATCTGAATGGTCCAATTACATCACCTGGCTTTGCATTTAAGATAGCAGGTAAGAATGGTAATGGAATTGCAGTCTCTGGTAAGTAACCCATATCAGCACTCTGCTCTGAGGTTGCGTATTTTGCAGCAACTTCAGCTACATTAGCACCATTTCTAATTGAATTTAAAGCCTGACGAGCTTCACTTTGAACACGGTTGTACTCAGCTTCACTAGGAGCTGATGATAATGGAATTACCACCTGAGCAATATGGTACATAGGCTCAACACTGCCACGCTGCTTTAAAGCCTTAGCTAGGGTGTTAATTTCAACTGGTGAAATATGAATTCTCTGACGAACACTTGAACGACGAATTTCGTTGATTAAGTAGTCCTCTTTAAATTTCTCACGAGCCTGAGCTTCAGTAAGATTTGGACCATAGCTCTTTAAGATCTTGTCAGTAGTGGTGTTGTTACGAAGTGCTGCTGACTCTAGTGTTGAGTCTAACTGCATATCAGTTACCTCAGCACCGTTAGTTTGAGCAATCTGAAGAATTAACTCACGGGTAATCAGTGACTGTAGAGCCTGACGACGAGCGGTAATTTCATCTACCTTAGCACCAGTCGCTGCATATTGTGAGAGCAACTTCTGAGTGTGAGCGTTTAATTCACTCTCTAAAATAATTCCGTTGTTAACGACAGCTGCAGTTGAATCTAAAACCTGTTCTTCTGCATAGGCGTTGCCAAATAAGGCTACTAAAACAGCACTAAGAGAGGCAATCTTGCCAAATTTATGGCCAAGTTTTTGGCTTAAATTGTTATGTAATCTCATTTAATTTACCTTATTCTGTCTGTGTAATCTCTGTTAATTATTAAAACTTATCTTAACTATCTACAACTATCTATCCACAGTCTTTATTTACTATGGTAATAGCTATTTTTTAGCAATTACTTAGTACAGAATGTTTTAACAATATATTCGTATAGCTTTACTGTACTATAACTTTACTGTACTAAGTTTCCGTACTAAGTTACTTTATACAGCAAACATTGATTTAGATTCAATGCTTTGTATAAAGTTCAAAATTATCAGCTCTTGATGTTTGTGCAAAAGCAGTTAACCTTCCATTCAGTTAACCTTCCAAGCATCTAATATTCCAGTAGCTAACAATCATAGCTACTATCGATTTAAGTTAGTAGGATCCAGTGATGGCAAGTAGTGTGTACCAGTACCATTAGGATCGGTAATACCTCTTACGTTGATTGCAAAGAGATCTTTTAGCTCAAACTGTACGCCGATGAGTTTATCAGGCTCATGCTTCATGTTAGACCAGTCCATCTTCAAATAGTTTTCATAGAGCAGGGTAACAGCATAACAGCAATCGTCATACTTTAGACCTAACTTTGTATCAATATTGTAGGATTGCTCAATATCTTTATAAGAAGCAGCAAAAGCAGTCCATGCTGAAGATATTGGTAACTTAACCTCAACACCTAATTGTTTTAAATCAACCTGCTTATAGTTTTCAACATAATAGTTACCGTCTTTATAGTAACGGTATGAAAGACCAATCATGTAACCTGATGACGGATCGGTATAACGGGCAGATCCACTGTAAGTGTAGAACTCATCACCGTCAGGATTGTATTGAGCCTGAGCATGAATTGACATACCTGCAAAAGGTACCACGTCAATTAAAGCTTCAAGTGGAGTTCTAGGATTGGTACTTAGGGTATCAGTCTGACGCAACTTAACTCTGTTATCTGAGAAGTTATAACCCTGAGCAAAAGCTACACGTAAAACTTCACGATCATGAGCATCAAGTAAACGTGAGGTTAAACCAAAGGTTGCCATGTTAATATTGGCAATTCTGT
Source organism: Succinivibrio sp. (assembly GCA_050873645.1). GTDB lineage: Bacteria > Pseudomonadota > Gammaproteobacteria > Enterobacterales > Succinivibrionaceae > Succinivibrio. The sequence goes on from JBNMJE010000001.1 coordinate 90,815, forward strand.
CGATACCAGCATAACGGTTAGGTGAGAACAGAGTGTAGTAGTCATCATAACGGTTGGTAGTATCATACAGAGCGATGTTGCTCTGATCTTTATAAGGAATGTACTGATACTTAAACTCTGGCTCTAAAGTCTGGGTGTGGTTCATATCTAAAACTTTCTTTTCAAAAGTAGATTTAGCATGAACATCTGCTAAATACAGAGCGCGATTTACAGAGTCATCGTAGTTATTAAAACCTAATCTTGATTTATATGATGAGGTTAAATACTCAAGATCAGACTGACTGTAATGGGTTAAGAAACCGGTAAATCCCATATCTACAGTGGTACCGTAACCTTCGTAGGCAAGATAACGTACAGAAGGCTCAGCATGCAGACGGTTCATAGATAAGGTCATGTCATCTTTCATCTTGTCTAAGCTAAAATGAGTAACTTCAGTCTTTAACTTAAAGTAGAAAGGACCGTATGAATCGTAGGTGTTTGCCTTTAACTGAGGCAGCATTGCAAATGGTCTGTATGTAGAAAGATTAGAAGTAGAGAACATGTTCTGATACTTACGCAATTCCATAGATACATCGTATTTGTCCTGATCGTAGCTTGCCTTAAAACTCTGCTGCAAACTTGAATCAGTAATCGCTGCGTTCTTCTGGCTTACATCAGACAGATAGGTATAGTCGTCGTTACGAACTTTACTGTAATCTAATCTGAAGTTTAAATCGTTCTCTAAGAAGGATAAGGTCTGATAAATGTTAATAAACCAACGGCTGTAGTCATCATTCTTAGGTGACCAGTGAGGATCGTTTGGTAAATAGGTAGCGTTAATCTCACCTGAGAGATTGTTAAATGGTAAATATCTAAACTGCAAGTCATAGATATTGCCACGCTTAGCATCATGACCTGGGGTTATAGTAGCATCATAGTTTGTTGCTAAGTTCAAATAGATAGGTGCACTATAAGAGATACCTTCACCTGATTTGTACTCAAGAGATACTGGTAATAAACCTGAGTGACGTTTCTTTGTTAAAGGGATCTGCGCATAAGGTGTATAGAATACAGGTACCTTGCCTAAGAAGAGCACGTCATTCCAGGCATCTCCAAAGTAGGCATCTTTTTCAGTTTTAAAGGTTGTTGAATAAAAATGCCATGATCGCTTGTCAACAGGACAGCCTGAGATGGTAGCTCCTTTATAAGTTTTTGAGCCTTTTTTATTATCAATATCCATCTTGTCAGCGGTACCAGACATCACAGAACCGTTTAGGATGAACTCAGCATTTGTCAGGTTCATCTTTTTAGTATCAAGATTGTGTACCATCTCCTCATCAGATGAGATAGTGTACTCAGGCTCATGAATGACAGCACTGCCTTTGGTGGTCAAAGTTCTTTCTTTACCGTCATAGACTACGATATCTGAGTTTAGGATCTTGTCGCCCTGAGTTACCTCAACATTACCGGTGTAAGTTAAGATATGAGCTTTCTTGTCATTTAACTTACCGGATACTTTATCTGCTGTAACCACAACAGGAGTCTTATCAGTATCAAACTTCTGAGGGTATCTGTATGAAGGTACACCATAGAAGCAGGCCATATCTTTAGCACGAATAGGGAATGATGGTGAATTTATCCAAGGTTTCTCATTTAACTTATTGATAAGTTTCATTGGAAAGGTAGCACTGTCAGCTGCTCTTGGATTTTGCAAGTATTTTGCTGAAGCCTCGGAGCTCATGATCTCCATGGTGCGCTCTGAGAATGAACCTACAATATTTGCTCTAGGCTTGATGTTTTGAGCAATTCTTGTGGTGGTAACAGAAAACTCTGTAACGGAATTGTCTTTATCAGCCTTCTCATTTGTAGAAGACTGTTTTTCGTTTTCAAGCGCAAAGGCATTAGAGCTAATAGCCAAGCTTACAGCTATTGCCATAGTTGCCAAAGTAAACTGTTTAATCCCTTCGTTTTTCAAAATCGTATCCTGTAAGTTCAGTCTTATATCGGTTAAATTGAACCTGTATTCTAAGAGTTTAATCCTAATCTTTTAGCCTGTGTCATAGGAATTAACCTACTCTTTTGGAAAGTTATACTTTCTAAGATTAGGATCATTTAAAAGCTCACCATCCTCATCTTCATCTACAGGTCTGCCTTTAATCACACGCTCGTCACTAGCCCATGCGCCTAAATCAATCAGTCTGCATTTTTCAGAGCAGAATGGTCTGAACGGGTTAGAAGCATCATATACAGTTTCTTTTTTGCAGATAGGACATTTAACTTTTAAAGGTTGTCCTTCTTTTTCTAAAATCTCCTCACCTGAATCATGGGCATCATGAACGACCTCATCATAAAGTTCAGGTGTAAGTAAATCCTTCAGGCTCATTGCTGTAAGCTACTCTTGATATAAGCAATCTTAAATGGAACATCACCTACTTTTGACTCTTTGTCAAAAGGTAAGAATCTGATGTTTACTCGTGACTGGAAACCACTGACAACAGGGTAACCTGCTACATTCTCATCATATTGAATGTTGATTAGGTCACAAGTATCAGCACTCTCCTGCATAAAGCCTGATTTTGCAACTCTATCAGAGTAGTTTGCACACAGTCTCCATAAGTAAAGAATGGTGTAAACCGGAATTCTGATACAGTCAAACTCGTGTAGCCACTTGTCTACGCTTTGTTTCTTCTTCTCAATACTCTGAGAGAACCAATAGGTAAAGAGAGGAGTATCAAAGCAGTTGATACCACTTGGAGTTAAAAATCTTGGTTTGATAAGCTCGATAATAGGATCGTCTTTTAAAACGGTTCTCTGTCTTGTAAAAGAGTCTAAAGCTTGTTTAGCTTCGACAATCTTTTCACGCAGTACAGCTACAAAATCCTTGTCACATTCAGGATCTGTAAGCCAGCCTTTTAATCTGCCATCACATTTTTCAAGATCTTTTAATAATTCGATTTTGATGGCACTAGAACCATCCACAAGATCGATAAAATCTACTACTGCTCGCAAAAGAAACATCACGTTCTGGATAGAACTGAGATCAGAACTTTGCTCAGCATTTTTAAAAACCTGTTCTAATTTTAGGTATGTTCTAGCTCTTGGGCTTAAAGGAAATTCGTAATTAAACATAACCTTATAAAGTACTCTAATGCATTAAATTTGGCTGTTTGCCAGCTGTTGGTATAGATTATGTAATTTTAACACGAGATTGCCCTTTTTATCTAAAGGAGAGCTATCAGATTCAATTAAATCGTCAGCTTTTTTCAATCTTGTTTCTCTATCAACTTGTGAGGCGATCATAGAGAGTGCTAACTCTCTATCAATGCCATCACGACTCATCAATCTTTCTAACTGTAATGTAGGCTCTACATCAACCACTAAGATCCTGTCTACCATGTATTCAAGATGATGCTCAAAGAGCAGGGGAATACAGATAATGACATATGGGGAGTGCTGTGCTTTTACCTGACGCACAGTTTCATCTTCAATGGCAGGTGCCATCAGTGCGTTTAAATCATTTAAGTTCTCAGGATGTGTCTTATCAAAAGCAATTTGACGTAATTTTCGTCTGTCCAAACTGCCATCAGCTTTGATGATGTTCTGTCCAAATCTAGTGGCTAATTTGCCTAAAAGCGCGGTACCAGGCATTACAACCTCACGGGCGATAACATCAGTATCGACAATAGGTACATCAAGCTTTGCAAATAATGAGGCAATACCTGATTTACCACAGGCAATACCACCTGTAAGACCTACTCTAAAAGGTAATTTCTCAAGAGGCTTTGAAGCTGATAATGACATATGAGTGGAAGATGACTTATTTTCTGATAAATCTGAAGGTAATTTACAAGACATAAATAAAATCAAAAAATTCAGTAGAGTACAGATGAATGCAGATATTTTAAGGTATTTTAGTGGTAAATTTGTGTAGAATAGAGCAATAAGTAGAAAAATCTTAAAAATTTTATTATTGGGTACATTGTGAAAAATATAAAAAAAGGCCTTGGTGCGTTATTTGTTTGTGCACTGCTTACAGGCTGTTCTTCAGATGAGGGTAATGCTGTAAAGACATTATTACCAGGTGGTCTTACCATCAATGATAAGGCTATCTATCTAAGAGGTGAGATGAATGACTATGAGGCATCTGAGACCTATCGCTTGAGAAAAGACGGTCACGGTTATTGCACTCTAGCTACCTTGCGTTCTGATTGGGCTCCATACAAGTTCAAGTTTGCTGATGAGAATTGGTCAAAGGGTACTAACTTTGGCTATTTAACTCCACCAGGAGTTCTAAGAGATGGTGCTCGTTCTGTTGAATTAAATCCAAATTCAAAGTTTGAAGAAATCAGTTACTATCCAAAGACAGATGGTGTCTATCGTTTCTGCCTCATTCCAAAGAATGACAGATACTATGTAACTGTAACTAAGAGCTCTAAAAAAGAGCTGCCTTCAATGGCTCAGTTAATTGATATGTCACGTAGTGACTTTGAATAAACTTTTGAGTTTCGCTCTTATACTGTTGTGATACTGTATTTGTAAGATTGTAACAGGTGAAGTTTTATAACATGTTAAGTTTGCTAACAGGTAAAAGACAGATCCTGTAAACACAGTAACTCTGTTACAGTTAAAGATGACAGACAGTACTTACAAGAGAGCTAAATAGAGCTTTTAAAAGAGTTTAATCAAAAGCTAAAATCAAAAGCAAAAATTGATGGATATAACCGTGTATTACACGGTTATATCCTGTAAAGAACGCCAAAAAGCCATTCCATTTCTTCAAAGCAAAAGCAACATAGCTAAATCAACATAGTAAGACATCATTTTCAGGGCAATTTATATAGCTCAAAGGATAAGACATGAGTACAAGAGCATCAGAACTAATGGTCAATTTTCGTGACTATCTGTTACTTGAAAATGGTCTATCAACTCTTTCCATTAAAGCTTATTGTGCTGATGTCGAGAGATTTTTAAACTTTACAGATAAGACTTTTTCTGTAAATGATGAGCATTTTACACAAGAGCATATTGAAGCTTTCTTAAAAGAGAATATAGATCATGAGGCAAGCTCTAATGCCAGATTTCTCTGCTCATTAAGAGCTTTTACAGGCTTTTTAAAAAAAGAAAAGTTAATTGAGAATGATCCTTGTGTACATATTGAGAATCCAAAGATAGTAAGAAACATTCCTCATGTCATGTCTGAAGGCTGTGTTGCTGCTTTTTTAGATGCACCTGATCTTAATACCCATACAGGTTTAAGAGATAAAGCTATGCTTGAGACTGTCTATGCTACAGGTCTTAGAATCAGTGAGCTTATCTCATTAAAGTTTGACAATATCTTTTTTGCAGATGGCTTTGTCATGGTAAGAGGTAAGGGCGACAAAGAGCGAGTAGTCCCATTGTGCTCTGATGCTATCTACTGGATTGAGCTTTATATATCTAGTAAAAGAAAAGAAAAAGATCCTCAAAGAAAGTGTCCTTATATCTTTTTATCAGGAAAAGGTATTGGACCGATGACCAGAATTGCTTTTTGGTATCGTATTAAAACCTATGGTAAACAGTTAGGTTTAACTGACAGTTTCTCACCACACTCATTCCGTCATGCCTTTGCAACTCATCTGTTAAATCACGATGCAGATTTACGTTCAGTGCAGGTGTTGTTAGGTCATTCCTCACTTACTACCACCCAAATCTATACCCATGTTGCAACCGAGCGTATGCATCAGGTTTACGATAAAGCTCACCCAAGATCCTAGTTAGCATTTGTAAGCAAAAATCATAAGCTAAAATGGACTTAGTCCTCCTTAGCAAATGAGACTTGTGTGGATGATAGTTAACATACTGATGTGTATAATAGAGTCAGCTCATGATTTTAAGAATGCTCTTAATGAGAACACTCTTAATAAGAGCTCTATTAAGAAGTTTTGGGCTTTCATTAGAGATTCAGTGCTTGATAAGCTTTTGTAAATTCTAAGTCTAGGTAGTATGCAACTTTCATACAGAAAACTTTTCACAGATGGTAACAGTGTTGAGTACTCAGTAATTAAAACTGCAAGTACCAGATGCTTGTGCCTGCAAGGTGATAAAAAAGTTCTACCTAGAATTAAAAAAGCTTATAAGAGTGCTCAGTTCTTTTATGAGGCAGCTCCTGATAACATCTTTGAGCCTATCTCTATTAACGAAAATGCTGAAGGTAACCTCGTAAATGCGCTTTTTACCTACAAAGATGCTGGCTTTTTAAAAGACTTTTTAAGTGTAGTGCCTCCTGAGTGGCAGTATGCTGCAGGTAAAAAGATTGGTAGGATCCTAAAAGATCTGCACTCACTGCCTTTAACTCAAGTTCAGACAGAAAAAGCCAATCAAAGACACTCCTCCTATATGGAAAAGATAGCTTCATACGTAGCAGAGCTCCCTCATTTAAAAAATGACAGAATAGCTATGGATGCTATCTCTACTCGCTATGACTATTTCTCTATCTTCAGGCCAGTGATGAGATACGGATCTTTAAAGTACCAGAAGATCATGACCACTCATGACGGTACTATCTTAATGTTGCCTTCCTATTCATATGGACCTGGCTGCATGTGTGAGGATTTTGCTTCTTTAGAATTTGAAAACGCAGGACTGTATCCTGTGTTGTGTGCAGGTGTAATCGATGGGTACTTCTCATCTGTAGTGCCTGTTAAATTCTGGATGCACTTTGCTTTATACAGTGCACTTTACTCTCTTTGGAAATGTGCTTTAAAGGCAAAAGAGAGTAAAGAGATGTATCTTAAGATGCAGTTAAATTCAGACAGAATTAGAGAAGACTTTGATAACTTTAAAAAGCCAATACCTACTTGGTATTCAAATCCTGATCTTTTAAAAATCAAGGAAAAGGCAATTAAGCTTGCGCTGTAATTCTACGTGCTTTAAAAGTTTTGGACTGAACCCAAAGTTAAGTTTTATTCACAAACGTCCTAAATCTTAAAGAGGTTTAGGACGCAGATCTTAGCTACTTACCTATTTAGTGTATTCCTCAATTTCACATGAGTGTTGCTTAGTTTTAGAGTCGTAGTTAATGCCGATTAAAAGAATGTTGTCAGTGTACTCTTTTACTCTTGAAACATAATCACGCTCTTTTATCTGCTCAAGAGCAATCTTTGCACTTGCATCCTTTTTAAGCTCAATTATTAAGGCAGGTTTATCTTTAGCATTAGCGGACATTGGTAGATAGACGATATCTGCAAAACCTTTTCCTGTTGGAAACTCATTTAAAGGCGCTAGGTAATCTCTTTCAGTTGCAAGGTATGCCATTAAAACTACATAACGCAAGGCACTTTCATTGTTGTACTCAAGAGCTGGTACTTTATCCTCATGAATTTTGGAAAGTAGATTGGCTACTGTTTCTGTATCACGGTTTTCTGTAGCATTCACCACTTGCTCTGAGAGCTTTAAAGCGCTTTCAAATTTAGGCCAGTGATTTTCTTTTACTGAATTTAAAAGTTCAACTCTAGTTTCCTCATTAGGAACATAGATAGTTGCATCTGCATCGTCATAACCTATATAGCCTAAATGCACCAGATAAATATAGACTGCTACTTTGTTTTTGAATTTAAGATCTGCTGTGTTGAAACTTTTAATCTCTGTACGAGGAATTGAAATAGTATCACCAGAGCAGAGTTTGATAATATCGTCTTTTAATCCTTCGAAATTCAGATTGATGGCTTCTGTTACAATGCCGTAAGCTGATGTATTTGACCAATAACTATCAAACCTTCTGTGATCGATAAGCTCAATTATTGAATTAGGATTATAAAGTTCATATTCGCCGACTTTATATCCATCGTACCAGAATTTGGTGGTTTCAAAATCAAGGTGATACTTTTCACACAATGTCTTAACTTCGTCTTCTGTGAAGCCATAGTACTTAGCGAAGCTACCTGGATTTAAGATGGTATATTCACTAAAGTTATTTAGCGCTGACTGAGTGTTGTATCTTGCGATGGGAAGAATACCTGTCATATAAACTAATTCAACAAATTTCTCTCCACCACTTTTAAATAAACTTCTTAAAAGGTCGATAAAGTTCTCATGGAGTTTTGTGTTGTTTGGATACTGCCTAAACACAAAATCCCATTCATCGATGATAAAGACAAATTTCTTTTTTAAGCAACGAATAGCTTCTGGCAAGGAATAACTTTTATCTTTGTCAAAGTACTCAGGATAGGTATCTTTTAATTCCGAGACAACATTATTATCTAAATTCTCAAGATATCTGTTTCCATTGTCTTTGTTATCAGCAAATTCTGTCATATCTAGATAGAAAACATCATGCTGATTTAGATGCTTTTCAAAATCAGGAGAGGAGGCAATTTTTAAATCAGAGAATAATGCCTTTGAATCACAGCCTTTTGAGTAGTAAGCATTAAGCATTTTTACCGTAACGCTCTTACCAAAACGTCTTGGTCTGGTCACACATATAAAACGTTTTTGTCCGTTAATTATGCGGTTAGTTAACGATATAATTTCAGACTTATCAACGTATTCACCGTTTCTTTCCATTTGAAAACTATCGTTATCAATGTTAACGAACATAAAATCCTCTCTTGAATTAACACGCTTATCCATGATTTTGGCATCTCCTTTATTATATCAAGATAAATAATTAAGATGCTTATGCTCTCACGTGTTTTGAAAACACCTGCTTAATTAGTGGCAAAAAATGCAATTTTTAGAGAGTTTTTATAAAAAATTTCGTATATCAGATCAGAAGAGCTCAAAAATAGTAAGTTTTGATTGATCTTTAACAGTAAAAATATGAGGTGTAATTATTTGAAATAAAAGAATAAAGTTGAGATGTAGGGATCAGTTTTTTGACATGGATTCTACTAGAATAAA
>JBNMJE010000002.1:0-80623 GCA_050873645.1 Succinivibrio sp.
CTTCCGAGGGCCCACACAGATTGTCCGTACTTGTTTTTAAAGAACTTTTATAAAACTGCTTGAGTTTTATTTTTTGCGTTGTCGTTCGTGACAACGGAGACACATTTTAATGATTTTTAAACATATGTCAAACATTTTTTTAACTTTTTTTTCGTCAAACTCTTTGTCGCCGTTACAGTTCAAACTTTTCAAGTGAGACAAAACCAAAGTCTTTTACCATTTTTTCGCGGTCTTCATAGTTTTTTAACACACCTGTATAAAAAGCTCTATTTTGAATTTTATCTGTTTCAATATACTTAGCTTCTTTTACGACGGTCTTTACTCTGCGGCCAATGGCTTCTCCTGAGTCTACAAATCTAACCTCAGGCATTAACTCTTCTAAAACATCTTTTACAAAAGGATAGTGAGTACATCCTAAGACGATAGTGTCAGGACGCTCTTCTTTTGGCAAACTTGTAAATGGTTTTACTATCTTTTCTATACCAGCTTTATCCACAACACCTGTTGATAACCTGTCTTCAGCTATCTCTGCTAAATGAGCATCACCAACCTTGATAACTTTACAGTCACTAGCAAAGTTCTTAATTAGATTATTGGTATATTCTCTTGATAAACAGCCAGGCGTAGCAAGTAGTCCCACAATTTTATTTTTGGATAATTTAGCTGCAGGCTTTACCGCAGGTACCACACCTACAATCGGTAACTTAATATTTAGTCTTAATTCAGGAAGTGCTACTGTACTTGCAGTATTACAGGCAACTACGATTGCACTTAATTCAAAAACTTTACTAGCTTTTTCTAAAAGAGCTTCGATTCTTTTAATTAAAAAATGATCTCCTTTATTTCCATAAGGAAAACATTCATTATCAAATAGATAGTAGGCTTCGACATCAGGGTTTAGAGCTTTAACTGCTTTATAAACAGACAAACCTCCAACTCCTGAATCAAAAAAAAGAACTCTTTTTGCTTTGACTTTAGGCTCTGACACTTTAAGATCTCAAGTAATGTTAAATAAGGGACCGAAAGATATGCTAAAAACTTTAATAGGAACAACCGATCCTCAAAATTATCCACAATATCTTAATGAAAAAATCGATAATGTGGTAAATCTATTTCAAAAAAATAATTTACAAATTCCTAAACCTCAGGTTTTCGCATCTCCTAGTGAATACTACAGAATGAGAACCGAGTTTTCGATTTATTTTACTAACGATTACACAGATTTTACTTTCTGCATGTTTGAACCTGAGACAAAACCCAAGAAGAGAATTGAATTATCTTCTTTCCCTGTAGGTTCAAAAGCCATTAACAAAGGAATGGAACTGCTAAAAAAATATTTGATGCAGTACCATGAGTTAAGTTTCAAGTTGTTCGAGACTGATTTCCTTTCGAATCAGAAAGGTGAACTTGTAATAGCTTTAAACTTCCATAAAAAGATCGATGAAGCTCAATTTAAACTCGAAGCTTCAAAATTAAAAGACGATTTTTCAAAAGAAGGTTTATCCGTTAATTTTATCGGAAGAGCAAAAAAACAATCAATTCTTGTTGATACTGATACCATCTTAGAAACTATCCATACAAGAGATAAAGATTTCTACCTCTATCAGGTAGAAGGCAATTTCTCACAGCCAAACATCTATGCTTGTCAGAACATGGTTCAGTTTGCTCGTGACTGCTGTACTAACTGCTCTGATGTAGATTTAATCGAGCTTTATTGTGGAAGTGGAACTTTTACAGTATGTCTAGCAGATCTTTTCAGGAAGGTTATGTCTACAGAAGTCTCAAGAGTTCCTACAGCAACAGCCTTGAAGAATATTGAAAAAAACAATATTACCAATACCAAGATCGCAAGATTAAGTGCTGTGGAAGTAGCTCAGGCTCTAGAAGGTGTACGCGAATTTAACCGTCTGCGCTTTGCTAACATCGATATTAAAGAGTACAACTTCAATACTCTTTTAATCGATCCTCCAAGATCTGGTCTTGAGTACAAAGAAGCTTTAGACTTCACCGCAAGATTTGACAGAGTTATCTACATTTCTTGTGGTCCTGAATCATTAGTAAAAGATCTTACCTATCTAACTAAGACTCATAAGATCACTAAATTAGCTTTCTTTGATCAGTTCCCTTATACAAATCATCTAGAAACAGGTGTGCTCTTAGAAAAGCTCTAAGTGTAATGCTAATAACCTTACCTTGAGTAAGGTTGAAATAAAGTTGAAATCAGTTCTAGATTTGACTTTAGTTCATCTGAAAGGATCTAAATAGAAAAGGTGCCGATGGCACCTTTTCATTTTTAAGATATCGAACGTTACATGATATCTAAATTACTTGTAGCAATCTGGTAGAGGGATCTGAGCTACACCAGAATCAACAGCAGCTTTAGCTACTGCAGCTGATAATTTCTCTTTTAATCTTGCATCCATTGGCTTTGGAATTAAGTAATCTCTACCGTACTCTAAGTGGTCAACCTGTGCAGCCTTAACAACTTCAGCAGGAACAGGCTCTTTTGCTAGATCACGTAAAGCATTCATTGCAGCTTTCATCATCTCTGTATTGATGCAGGTAGCTCTTACATCTAGAGCACCACGGAACAGATATGGGAAGCATAGTACGTTGTTGATCTGATTTGGATAATCAGAACGACCAGTACCCATGATGATATCAGGACGTAACTTAGTTACTACCTCTGGATCAACCTCAGGATCTGGGTTAGAGCAAGCAAAGATTACAGCGTTCTTTGCCATGTGAATAACTTCCTGATCATCAATTAAGCCAGGACCTGATACACCTAAAAGTACATCAGCATTTTCCATAGCTTCTTTTAAGGTCTTTGGACCTGCATCATTGATGAATCTTGGTTTTTCACCGTTGTTGTACTGAGGACGATCTGATCTGATAACACCGTGACGGTCTACCATGAAGAAGTTCTCTTTCTTTGCGCCGCACTTGATTAAGAAGTCAGAGCATGCAATACCAGCTGCACCTGCGCCTACGCATACTACCTTACAATCCTCAATCTTTTTGCCCTGTAACTCAACAGCATTTAAGATACCTGCTGTAGTTACAATTGCAGTACCGTGCTGATCGTCGTGGAAAATAGGTACCTTACAACGCTTGATTAACTCACGCTCAATCTCAAAGCACTCAGGTGCCTTAATATCCTCTAGGTTAACGCCACCGAAGGTGTTAGCGATACATTCGACAGTTGTAATAAAGTCTTCAACACTCTTGTTATCAACTTCGATATCAATAGCGTTAATACCAGCAAATCGTTTAAAAAGTAATGCTTTACCTTCCATTACAGGCTTAGATGCTAAAGGTCCTAAATTACCTAAGCCCAAAATTGCAGTACCGTTGGAGATAATAGCAACTGAGTTGCCCTTACCGGTATAGCGATATGCATTCTCAGGATCTTTTGCAATTTCACGTACTGGCTCTGCTACACCAGGGCTGTATGCAAGAGTCAAATCGTCAGCTGTTTCTGCAGGCTTGGTGATCTCAATTCTGATCTTTCCAGGAACTGGTTTCTCGTGATAAGCCAAAGCCCTGTCGTGTAATAATTTAGCATCGTGTGACACAGTAACACCTCGTTGTTTCGTACCTAAAATTAGCTATTTTCTGTTTTCTTTATTCTTAAGAATAGTTGATAGCTTCCCTGACAGATAATATTCCTAGGTTAAAATTCTGAAAAAAACTCAAAATTGTGATGTAGAAAACTATTTTTCGTGTCATTTCAAATAGTAGTCTAACATTTCAGAATTTGAATTTCTGTACAAAAGTTGATAAAAAGTTACAAATTGAGAAATTTATCAAAAAGAACTTTTGATAATTTGAAGGTGAAAAGTTTGAAAAAAGAAGTGAATAAAATATTGAATGGAATTTAGTGAAATCAAGCTCATAAAAAAAGCAGATCAAACGATCTGCCTTTTTTGCGACTGAAGCTAGAAGATTAGTGCTTAACAGCAAAAGCTGAAATACCACCGAAACGCTTCTTGAATGCCTCAACACGTCCACCAGTATCAACAATCTTCTGCTTACCGGTGAAGAATGGATGGCACTTAGAGCAAACATCTAAGCTTAAATCGTGACCTGCAGTAGTACGGATCTTGAATGTGTTACCGCATGAGCAACGTACATTAACTTCCTTGTACTCTGGATGAATATTCTCTTTCATTTGAACCTCAATTGCGTGTCGCGCTTTCAGCCACATTTTGCGCCGAATACCACACGCCTAAATAGAAACGGTGGCTTATGATAGTTGATTAATCCTAATTATGCAACACAAAAAACCATTAATTTTTGTTTAAAAAGCCCTTTTTTACGTTCGTTCCTCTATAATGCCTGTCATGAATAACTCCGAGACTACAAATACCTGCACTATTATCAATGTAGCGGTTAATCGACCGCTGTTTAGAGATTTTGCCTATAAGGTAAATTGCCTTATTGGTGATGAGTGTATTGGATCAAGAGTTCTCATCAATTTTGCAGGTTTATCTCAAGTTGGAGTTATCACAGAAATAAACCCTACCATTGATTTTGATAAATCAAAATTAAAAGAAGCAAAGCTATTAGATAAAAAAGGCATCATTCCAAAAGATGTTATTGATGTACTCAAATTTGGTAGTGGTTATTATCAATATCCTCTAGGACAGTGTTTTAATGTTGCTCTGCCTAAACTTTTAAGAGATGGCGCCCCTTTTTCATATGAGCAAATTCCAGCCTTAAAACTTGAAGACAATCTTGATGAAAAGAAAGTTAAAAAACTAAAGTCTCAAGAACAAATTGAGATCATTAAGGTTTTAAGGCAGGGATCAGCTAGAAGAAAAGAATTACGTGAGAGAGGTTTTTCTAGCACTCAAGAAAATGCCCTAATCAAGAAAGGTCTTATAAAGCTATTTAATGAAAACATAGAAACTAAAAAATTCTATGAAAATACAGATGAGATCTTAAAAGAGACTCCTCCTGAGCCAAATTTAGAACAGAAAAATGCTATCTATACAATTTCAAATTGTCATGGATTTAATACCTTTTTATTAAATGGTATTACAGGATCTGGTAAAACAGAGGTTTATCTTCGGGTAATTGAGAATGTATTAAAAGAAGGTAAGGCTGTTTTAATCTTAGTGCCAGAAATTGCCCTGACCCCACAAACTTTTGACAGATTCTACAGACGTTTTAATGTTCCTGTATCATCTATGCATTCAGCTCTATCTGATAGAGAAAGACTTGATGCTTACATAGATATGGCAACCTCTAAGTCAGGTATCCTGATTGGTACAAGAACAGCTTTATTTACACCAATTCCTAACTTAGGTCTTATCGTTATTGATGAGGAGCATGACAGCTCTTTTAAACAAAACGACTCTTTTAGATATCATGCTAGAAACTTAGCAATCATGAGGGCAAAGCTTAACAACTGCCCTATTGTGTTAGGTTCTGCTACTCCAAGTTTAGAGACTATCTATAATGTTCAAAAAGGCGTTTATCAGAAAATAGATCTTACCATCAGAGCTGGTGGCGCTTCTGTGCCTAATTTTGAGCTTATAGATTTAAGAAATGAGCCTTTAACTGATGGTCTTAAAACTGGTATTTGTCAGACTTTAGAAGATGAAATCGGCGAAGAAACCGCCAAAGGTAATCAAGTCCTACTCTTTTTAAACAGACGTGGTTATGCTCATCACTTGGTTTGTCATCAATGTGGACATGTTTTTGTTTGTCCTAATTGCGATAATTTACTTACTGTGCATAAAAAGGCTAACAGACTGCAATGCCATGTCTGTGAGAACTTTTATGAAATTCCTAAGACCTGCTATGTATGTGGAAATGACGAATTAGTAGAGCAAGGTTTTGGTACTGAGCAGGTAAGTGAATTTTTAGAACATCGCTACCCAGATATCGGTGTTGAAAGAATCGATAGAGATTCTGTAACTACTAAAAAACAACTTGAAACCAAGTTAAACAGAATCAGACAGGGTACCTCTAAAATTATGCTAGGCACTCAAATGCTGGCTAAAGGACATGACTTTCCGGATGTTACTTTGGTAGGTATCTTAGATGTGGACTCATCATTATTTTCTGATGATTTTAGATCTTTAGAAAATACCGCACAGCTACTCACTCAGGTATCAGGGCGTTCTGGTAGAGGTAAAAAGCAAGGTAAAGTGGTTATCCAGACCCACCATCCTGACAACTTGCTAATCAATCAGCTAATTGATCCTAACTGTAACTATATGACCATAGCTGAAGGTCTTTTAGAAACAAGAAAATCAATGATGCTGCCACCATATTCAAGTCAGGCTTTTATTCTTTGCAATAGCCAAAATCGAACAAAGGCCTTCAACTTTTTATCAGATGTATACAGAAAACTTAATAATCTCAAAGATGATTATCCAAATTTAGCGCTTACTCACGTTCTGTCTGATAAAATGGAGAAAGTTCAAAACAGATACCATTTTCATATATTAGTAACTAGCATCAATAGAAAAACTCTTAATTTATTTCTAACGAATGTTAGAAAACTCGTATCAGAAGAGTCACTTCCAAATGACGTACGTTTTGCTATCGAAGTCGATCCGATAACGATGTATTAAATTATGTATAAAATGGCTTTTGTGTTATTCTTTGACATCAAATTCATCTATAACTGAAAAATTACATACCCTAGGTGTGGTTATGAAACAACTTATCGAAAATCTTATTAAAAACAGTATTTCTTCTCTTGATAAAGACGGAAGCGTAAATCCAAGTTTAATTGCCAACATTCGTGTAGATCGAACCAAAGACAGAGCTCACGGTGATTTTGCTACTAATATTGCAATGATTTTGGCTAAACCATTAAAGAAGAATCCTCGTCAAATCGCTGAAGATATTATTGCTGCTCTGCCAAAAGATGATCATATAAGCAAGGTTGAAATTGCAGGTCCTGGTTTCATTAACTTCTTTGTAAACAAAGATGCAATTTCAAAAGCACTTAAAGAGATGAGTGCAGATCCAAGATTAGGCATTCCTAAGGTAAAGACTCCAAAGACCATCGTGGTTGATTACTCAGCTCCTAACGTAGCTAAAGAAATGGCAGTTCACCACATCAGATCAACTGTTATCGGTGATGCTGTGGTAAGAGTTTTAGAGTTCTTAGGTAACAACGTAATCAGAGCAAACCATATCGGTGACTGGGGTACTCAGTTTGGTATGCTTATCGCTTACCTTGAGAAAAAAGAAAATGAATCTGGTCAAGGTATGGATTTGAGCGATTTTGAAGCTTTCTATCGTGAAGCTAAAGAGTGCTATGACACAGATGAAGAATTTGCTGTTAAAGCTCGTCACTATGTAGTGCTATTACAGGGTGGCGATGAATATTGCCGTAAGATGTGGAAGAAGCTAGTTAATATGACTATGGTACAGAACCAGAAGTTATATGACAGACTTGATGTCACCTTATCTGATAAAGACATCATGGGCGAGAGCTTATACAACGACATGTTACCTGAGGTTGTAGATGATCTGATGAAGCGTGGTATCGCTGTTGAAGATCAGGGGGCTGTTGTTGTTTACCTGCCACAGTTTAAGAACAAAGAAGGTAAGCCATTAGGCAACATCATTAGAAAGAATGATGGTGGCTACTTATACACCACAACTGATATTGCTTGTGCTAAATACCGCGCTCAGACCTTAAAGGCTGACAGAATTCTTTACTTTACAGACTCAAGACAGCAACAGCATTTAGAGACTGTTTGGGCTATCTGTAGGAAAGCTGGCTACGTTGGTGACAATGTATCTATGGAGCACTGCCCATTCGGTATGATGTTAGGTAAAGACGGTAAGCCATTTAAGACTAGATCAGGTGGTACTGTAAAACTACGTGATGTTTTAGATGAGGCAGAGGCACGTGTAACTAACCTTCTGAAAGAGCGTAATTCAACTCTATCTGAGGATGAGAAGAAACAGGTTATCCACAACATCGCAATCGGTGCTGTTAAGTATGCTGATCTGTGCAAGAACAGAACTACTGACTATGTATTCGATTGGGATCAGATGTTATCTTTTGAAGGTAATACTGCTCCATACTTACAGTATGCATACAGCAGAATTAGAGCAATCTTTAGAAAGGCAAAAGATCCTTCATTAGGCGATATCAAGATCACCTGCGATGCTGAAGAAGATTTGGCAAACAAGTTGTTAGCTTTTGCTGAAGCTGTTCAGAGTGTAGGTGATAAGACTTTACCTAACTTACTATGTAACTACATTTTTGAGTTATCAAATCTGTTCATGCATTTCTATGAGGCATGCCCAATCCTTAAGGATGACGTTCCTGAGGATGTAAGAAAGAGCCGTTTAGCACTTTGCGATTTAACCGCTAAAGTTTTAAAACAGGGACTTTCACTGTTAGGCATTAATGTAATGGAGCAGATGTAACAATTATGGATGGCAAAAAGCCAATTAACGGTGTCGTAAATAAGCTAGGGACAGTTGTTTCTTTATTAAATCAATTTGTTTCTAACCTGACTAAAACTAAGTTAAAAGGTAAAAATCTCTTAACTTTGATTATTGCTGTATTGGCTTTTGTCATTGTTGTATCTGTAATTGCAGTTAAATGCTCATCTTCAAATGAAGCTTCTCAAAAAGAAACTGACAATAGCAGCATCGTTTTAGACGACAATGCTAATGCAGATGAAAACTCCAATTTGAATAGTACTAATGATAGTCAGGCTTTATCTATCAATCCTGACAAAACACAGCCTGACAAATCTCAGAATGAAAATTCTGATGATAACGTTACCTCTGACAATGAAGTACCTTTTGAGAGTGATAACAATTCACAAACTCAAACAGAGTCTCAGTCAGGTGTTGCTTCAAATGCAAGTTCATATGTAATGTACTGTGGCAAGTTTTCATCAAGCAATGCTGCTGAAGAGAAAAAGGCTAATATTGCTATCTCTACAGGCTTGAGCTCAAAAATTATTTCAAAAGACGCTTTTTATTCAGTTCTTTTAGGACCATTTAGTACCAGAGAAGAAGCTGTAAACACTTTTAATAAACTCGACTCGTTAAAACTGATTGACGAGTGCGAACTTGAAGAACAAAACTAGGAATTTAACGTATGACAACCATTGTATCTGTTAGAAGAAATGGCGTTGTTGCTTTAGGCGGTGATGGTCAAGTTACCATGGGTCAGAGCACTATCCTTAAAGGAAACGCTATCAAAGTACGTAAAATTTTTCATAACAAAGTAATTGCAGGATTTGCCGGTTCCACAGCAGATGCTTTTACCCTTTTAGATCTTTTTGAAAAGAAGTTAGAAGAACACCAGGGTGTTCTTGAAAGAGCAAGTATCTCACTTGCAAAGCTATGGCGATCTGACAGAGCTTTAAGAAAGCTAGAAGCAATCTTAATTGTTGCAGATAAGAGCGACTCTTTAATGATCACAGGTACCGGTGATGTAGTCAGAATGGATGATGACATTCTAGCTACAGGATCTGGCGGTAATTACGCTTTAGCTGCTGCAAGAGCCTTAGTTCAAAATACCGATCTATCAGCTGTGGATATTGTGAAAAAGTCATTAGATATTGCATGTAACATCTGCGTATTTACTGATTCATTCCACACTATTGAAACCATCGATTCTAACCAAAACAGTTAAAAATAGCAGAGAGAGAATATGTCTGAACTGACACCTCGCGAAATTGTTAGCGAATTAGATAAATACATCATTGGCCAGAAAGAGGCTAAAAAAGCTGTTGCTATCGCATTGAGAAACAGATGGCGCAGAATGCAGATTTCTAAAGATTTAAGAACAGAAATCGTACCTAAGAATATCTTAATGATTGGCCCTACTGGTGTGGGTAAAACCGAAATCGCAAGAAGATTAGCAAAGCTAGCTAATGCTCCTTTTGTAAAGGTAGAAGCAACAAAATACACTGAAGTAGGTTATGTAGGTAAAGATGTAGAATCAATCATCAGAGAACTTGCTGAAGTTTCTATGAAGATGGTTAAAGAAGAAGCATTCAAACACAACAAGACCAAAGCAGAAGATGCTGCTGAAGAAAGAATTCTTGATGTGCTTTTACCTGCACCTAGTGCCACCGAAGAAGAAAAACAGCACTCATCAGCAAGACAGATGTTCAGAAAGAAATTAAGAGAACATGAGCTTGATGATAAAGAGATCGAAATCGAGATTGTAGACAGAAGCCCTACCGTTAATGTGATTGGTGGTGCTCCTGGTATGGATGATTTAAATGATCAGCTGCAATCAATCTTTGATTCAATGAGTTCAAACAAGAAATCAGCTAAAAAGATGAAGATCAAAGAAGCTTTTAAGATCCTAACTGAAGAAGAAGCTTCAAAGTTAACTCAAAATGACGATCTAAAATCAAAAGCTATTGAACTTGCTGAAAACAACGGTATCGTCTTCATCGATGAGATCGACAAGATCTGCCAGGAAAGTCAGGATAGAGGCGCTGTATCTAGACAGGGCGTTCAAAGAGATCTGTTGCCTCTAATCGAAGGCTCTTCAGTAAATACTAAATACGGCATGTTAAAGACTGATCATGTCTTATTTATTGCCTCAGGTGCTTTCCAGATGTCAAAACCATCTGACTTAATTCCTGAATTACAAGGCAGACTTCCAATTAGAGTTGAGTTAAAAGCTTTAACCGCTTCTGACTTTGAAAGAATTCTAAAAGAGCCTCATAACAGCTTAACTAAGCAGTATGAGATGCTGATGAAGACCGAAAATGTTACTGTTAAATTTGAAGACAGCGCAATTACAAAGATTGCTGAAGATGCTTTCAAAGTTAATGAAAAGACAGAAAACATCGGTGCTAGAAGATTACATACTCTAATGGAAAAGATCTTAGAAGAGATTTCATTTACAGCTCCAGATAAAGCAGGTACTACTGTAGTTATCGATGATAAGTATGTAGATGAACACTTAGAAGATCTTGTACAGAACGAAGATATCAGTAGGTACATTCTCTAGTGTCAAACAGCAATTTATCACCAAAAGAACAATTACTCCTGCAACAACTGCAGGAGTTGTCATCTCTTTGCGAAAGAACATCTCAAAAGATGATCTTATTAGAACAGACTTTATCTGCTAAAGATAAAGAACTGAATTCATTGAGAAGAGATATGGTGAAGCTCCAAGAAGAAAACCAACACCATAAGGAAGTTTTGCAAACTTGGAGACAACGTCTTGAATCGATACTAAGTCAGCTTAACGACTTAGATTAAGTCTTAAGCTACCTTCTTTGCAGGAGCTAACCTGATAATTGCAAACAGGAATGCTCCTGTAACAACACCTACAGTTAGTGCAATCAAATAACCAGATAAATGCTCAGCTAATGGTATTACGAAGATACCGCCATGAGGAGCGTAGTTTGCACATCTAAAGTACATAGAAATTCCACCTGCTACAGCAGAACTTACAATACAAGCAAACTTCATCTTAATTGGATTGTAAGCTAAATATGGGATCACACCTTCTGTGATAAACACTAATCCCTTACCTAAAGCCATCATTGAGCTCTTACGCTCTTTTTCTGAATAGACCTGAGGAATAAGTATTGAAGAAACGCCTGCAGCAAGAGGAGGCACCATACCACCTGCCATAATTGCAGCCATAATCAAAGTTCCAGGACCACTTTCAGGCAAGCAGTCAGCTAAAAGTAACACACCTATAGCATAAGCAGTCTTGTTCAAAGGTCCGCCCATATCAGCAGACATCATTCCTGCTAGCACAGCACCGATTAAAACTAACATTGGTGTTGAAGCTTCTAAAATAAATGACTGCACGTACTCATTTAAGATTTGAGACGGAATATTAGTAAAGAACAGTGCGATGCAGGATGTTCCTAAAGCTCCGATTAAAGGGTACAGAATTAAAGCTACGATAGCATCATGCCCTTTAAAGAACCTCGTACAGAATGTGGTAGCAATTAAAGCTACAGCACCGCCTATAAAGCCATTTACCACAGCGCCAATGACACCTGATGAACCAAGATCTGCCATGACACCGCCGGTAAAACCTGCTACAAGAGCAGTTCTGCCGCGAATGGAGAAAGCAATAAAGGCACTTAAGATTGGGAACAGTAAAGTACCAATACTGTAACCAATTCTGTCTAGGAAGAAACCTAATTGTGTGCCTTGGATAAATTCTAATCTTGCAAGTGCTGATAAGATACCAGCTGTAGCAGCAATAGGCATGATATAGGTCATGCCACTCATCAAGTGACGATACAACCTCATAAAGATTGAGGTTGAGTTATTTAAAACACCTGTCTGATAGAGTGGACATTTTGGATCAAGAGCTTTTTCAATTAACTCCTGAGGTTTTCTAATACCATCTACTACACCAACACGAATTAATGGTTTACCGATAAAACGGTCCATCTCCACAATTCGGTCTGCAGCTACAATAACAGCTTTCGCTTTAGCAATATCCTCTGGGAGCAGACGGTTTCTATTACCTGCAGCACCATCAGTTTCAATCTTAATGCTAAGGCCCAATTCTTTAGCTTTATTCTCTAAAGCTTCAGCTGCCATATAGGTATGTGAAAGACCAGCAGGACATGCAGTGACAGCTACGATGTCATAAGCATCAGACTCTTTTTCGCCTGCTTTTACTTCTGCCTGATGTTGCTCTTGGGATTTACTGCGTTCTGCTTCTTTTTGAATTTCTTTCTTTTCAGCATCGTTGATGATATTTAAAAATTCATCCACACTCTTACATTCAGCTAAATTCTTTCTAAAGTCTTCTGAAACTAAAAGAGTAGATAGACGAGCTAAAACATCTAAATGGGCATCTGAAGCCTGATGAGGAGAGGCAATTAAAAAGAATAGATTGGTTGTTTTACCATCAAGGCTGTCAAAATCAACACCTTCTGGCACAACCATAGCTGCTAAGCCAGGCTTTTTAACACCAGCACTTTTTGCATGAGGAATAGCAACACCTTCACCTAAGCCAGTTGAGACTTTTGATTCTCTGTCAAAAACAGCAGCTCTAAATCTGTCAGGATCACTTAGGCAATCAGTATTAGACATCAAATCAACTAAATAGTTAATTGCCTGTTCCTTAGTCTTTACATTGACATTAAGTCTGATTGCTCTAGGATCTAAAAGATCACAAATATGCATATATGTTCCTTGTGTAGCTCATATCTTTGTATTGCATGGTGCTACTGTTTGCTCTGACTTATGTTTTCTTAGTTTTATTCTAGCTATATATTAGCAGTAAACGGATTGTATATGCCGATTTTAATCTTTTTGAACTAAATTTGTTTTACGTTAATTGCAGGACACTGATCTTGAGCTTCATCAGCTTTACAACCTGACAACATCTGATCCATATCAAGAGAAGGCATATCCATCTGAGGTCTACCCACAACTCGAGCAGGAACACCCACCACTGTAGTATGCGCAGGTACATCACGCAAAACCACGGAACCTGCCCCTACGATTGCACCTTCACCAATATGGATATTACCTAAAACCTTAGCACCAGCACCAATCATGACGCCTTTGCCTACTTTAGGGTGACGGTCACCTTGTTCTTTACCTGTACCACCTAAAGTTACGTCATGCAGCATAGAAACAGTATCTGCAATAACCGCAGTCTCACCTATGACAATATTAGTTGCATGGTCTAACATTAAGCCTTTACCAATTCTTGCAGCAGGATGAATATCAACAGAAAATACATCTGAAATCCTGCTTTGAATATAGCAAGCTAAATCACATCTGCCTTTGCCCCATAACCAGTGAGAAATTCTCCAAGACTCTAGTACATGAGGTCCTTTTAAGAAAAGCAAAATTCTAACCACTGATTTAGATGCAGGGTCACGATTTGCTACAGCCATAACATCTGCTACAGCAAAGGAAAGCAATGAAGGATCGTCAGCATAAGCCTGCATACAAACCTGGAAGAGCTGTTGTCTGTCAACTTCTCTTGTTGCAAGTTTAGAACTGATAATTCTTGCTAAACACTGATCTAAGCTAGAACAGGTAATAACCTGCTTGTTCATAATATCTTCAAGAACAGGCTCTTTTTTTACGATTGTTTTAGCTTCAGCTACAAGATCATTCCAAAATTCTTGTACTTCTGAATCAATGTTAGACATTTCTTTTCCTAGTCGTGGCAAGAGTTACTTTTGGTAAATAATATAGGTCATGGCTACAATCTTTATGACCTATAAATATGCAATACAAAATTTCAGTAAATTATACAGTTTTTGCAGAGCTTTGACATTAGACAGTTTTACTGCTTTAACTGCTCAGTTTTAACCACAACTTCACCGTCAGCTAAGGTATGTTCACTGTCTTCAAACTGAACATCGTCATAGGTAGACTTCTCATCTGGCTCCATATGCAGAATAATTTCAGCATCAGGGAAATCCTTTCTGATGTTGTGTTCAACCTTATCAGCAATGTCATGAGCTTTTTCAAGTGATAAAGAGCCATCCATAACTAAGTGTCCCTGAATATAGACCATAGGACCTGCGCTATGAGCTTTTAAGTCATGGAATGACTTAACCCCTTTTTCTTGAGCTACACATTTGATGATCTTAGTTAGAGATTTAACATCAAGTGTTTTATCTAACAGAGTCTGAATTGCGCCCATTCCAATTGAATAGGCACCTTTGAAAATAAATAAACCGATTAAGGCTGCAAATAAACCATCAGCCCATTTATATCCATAGTAACTTAAGAACAGAGCTAGAATAACGCCTGAGTTTAAAGTTACATCTGATAAGTAGTGCAGTCTATCAGCGCAGATAGCTTCACTTTTGGTTCTCTTATAAACATAAGTTTGAAAAGCTACCAAACAGATTGTTATCACGATACTGATTACTGAAACCATGATAGCTAAATTTAGATGGTGAACTTCTTGCGGGTTAATAAATCTCTCAACTCCGTGAACAACTAGCAATACCGCAGAACCTCCAATGAAAGCAGATTGAGCAAGTGATGCTAAAGACTGAGACTTATGGTGACCAAAACGGTGTTCTTTATCAGGAGGAGTTAAGGAGAACCTTAAAGCTAAGAGATTTACTAAAGATGCTAGTAAATCGAACATAGAATCTGTTAAGGACGCAAAGATTACAGTTGAAGAACTTACTAACCAAACGGCAAGCTTAATTAAAATAAATAAAATTGAGGTACAAACTGAAGCTACACCAGCTAGAATTACTAGTTTCTTATACCTTTTTAAATTGTCTTCTTGTTCTTGCATCTTTTGTCTCCTGAATCACTTCTCAATTTTAGCAAAAATTAAGCTTACAAAATTAGCAAAATCAGACGATTAAAACTGCAAATCTAAAAAAATATTATTGTTTTATATTATGGTTAAACTAAACTATTAATGTACTGTGAAAAATGCACTGTTAAGAATGTACAGTGAATGTAAAAATGTACTAAAAAATTGATTGCTGTATAAAGTAAAGTACAGTCTAAAATGTATAAAAAATAAGCAAAGCTCTATAAAAGCAGTTTAAAACAAGCTTTGAAATTGTGGTATTAAGAAAAATCACCTTTTCTGGAAGATAACTATGTTACTAAATAAGATCCTGCGTTATTTTTTCTACTGGCCATTTAGAATTACCACTAGATGCGACACTATTCCTTATGAGCCATTAAAACAGTTAAACATTGATAAAAACAAAATCATTGTTTATGTAACTGTATCCTCTTCTTTGGGCAATTTGATGTGTATTGAAAGAGCTGCCAAAAGAATGGGATTGCCTTCACCATTTAGTGATATCAAGATTTTTGGTACCACCATTCCCCGTATTTGCTATTTAAGATCACCAGGTTTATTCACCGCAAAAGGCACTAAGTATTATGACTTAAGCGAAACCTTTGAAAAATGGTACAACTGCTATAAAACTACTGGTAGAGAAGTGCAGGTTCTTCCTATCAGTGTCTTATGGTCAAGAAACCCTGGTTATGACAAATTAGCTTTAAACGGTTTTAATGCTGCAACTCCTTCTATCAGAAAATTCTTTAATATGATTTTTGCTGGTAGAGATAACTGCACTATCTTCTGTGGTTCTTTTAACATCAGCGAAGCTAAAGAGCGTTTTGATGGTTCTAATTTCTCTAAAGATCTGAATAGAACCTTCAGACTTATCTTTATGAAAAAAGCGCGCTCTATCATCGGTAAGCCTCTACCTAACAGAAAGATGGTTATCGAGGATATCTTAAGTAAGCCTGCAGTTCAGGATGCTATCAATGTTGCTTGTAAAGAGAATGGGAAATCATTTGATGAGAATCTCTTACGCGCAAGAAACATTCTTGAGGTGATGGTAGCTGATACCAGATACCCTCTTATTAGATTCTTAAACGGTATTATCTCTAATATTTGGAAGAGAATTTACCAAGGTCAAACTGTTATCGGTGCTGATACTGTAAGGCAGTTGGTTCAAACAGGACATGAGATCATTTATATTCCATGTCACCGTTCACACATGGACTATATTCTGTTAACTTTCGTGCTCTTCCACGAGGGCTTACCACTTCCACAGATAGCTTCAGGTGATAACTTAAACTTCTTCCCAGTAGGACCTCTTATCAGACGTTGTGGTTCTTACTTTATCAGACGTAAGATGAAGGGAGATGAATTCTATATCACTATCTTCAGAGAGTATCTAAACCTGTTATTTGAGCATGGATTTGCAACAGAATTCTTCATTGAAGGTGGTCGTTCTAGAACTGGCAGAACGCTACCTCCAAGAACAGGTATGGTGGCAATGACCGTACAGTCACAGTTAAGAGGAATTAAAAGACCTATTGCTTTCATTCCAACATATTTGGGCTATGAGCATGTTTCTGAAGTTGGTAACTATATGCGTGAGCTCAACGGTGAGAGCAAAAAGAAGGAAAGCGCTGCTTCCTTACTTGGTATTTTCAAACGCTTTAGAAACTACGGTCGTGGCTATGTTACTTTTGGTAAGCCTGTAATTGTACCTAAGTATTTAAATGAGCATATTCCAAACTGGAAAGACAGTATTGATCCTACAGGTACTGCAAGACCTGCTTGGCTTAATGACACTGTAAATCAGATGGCTCACAGAATCATTATCAATTTGAATGATTCAGCAACCATCAACGGTATCAACCTGTGTGCTCTTGCAATCATGAATGTAGCAGATCATGCTATGAGCATGAGACAGTTACAAAAGTGTATTGATATGTACTTAAAGCTGTTACATGTTGATCCTAAACGCAGACCTACAATTCCTACAGCTACTACAAGTACCCTGATTAAGCAGGCAATTGATCTTAAAAAATTCCATGTCTATGACATTGGTGATGATATGAAATTCGTTCGCCCAAGTCATGGTCAGTCCCTACAGTTGACCTATTTCCAAAATAATATTGTTCACCTCTTTGCACTTCCCGCACTTTTGGCAAACATTATTATCAGAAACGGCCATATCCTAAGAGAAGACGTAAGATCACATGCGCGCTCATTGTTCTATTTCTTAAGACATGAGCTCTTTGCGCCTGTTGATGAGTGTGACTTGGACAATCTTATTGATAAGTATCTTGATACCTTCCTAGTTGAAGGTTATATCACTAGAGATGCAGATATGCTGTTCGTATCAGGTGATGGTTATGAAGAGTTCTATATCTTATCCCGTTGTATTTATCACAACCTAGTAAGGTACCTAGTTGCCGTAACAGCTCTAAAGAACACTAAAGACGGTACTATCAACGTTCAGACCTTTGTTCAAAAATGTCTGACCTATTCACGCCGTTTACCTATAGAAGTCACAAATAATTCTCCAGAATTTGCTGATCCAATTCTATTTAAGATTATGTGTGATACATTTATAAGACATAAGTACTTTGAAGTTAAAGAAGACGGCAATATTTACGTTAATGAGGAAAAGGTTCAGAAATTAAATAAAGCTGCCTCTCCTCTTCTTGGAGCAAGAGACGTAAGGATCTTAAACGGAAGAGTCCTTACCAGAAAATATGATGAACACCACCTTGAAGGTTCTGTTAACAGTTAAGGATTTACAATGATAAAGAAGTTTTATTTATATGCTCTAACAGCACTTGCTCTGATGTTTGCACCTCAGGCATTTGCAGGTCACGGTGAAGAAGCTCCTGCTGAAGAGCAAGTTGTAGAGCCTGAAATTGGTTATTACAATCTAAATCCTGATATTGTAACTAACGTAGCTACACTAAGCCCTACTGACAAGTTACATTATGTAAGAATTAAGATGAGCTTGATGCTAGAAGATAGCAGAGACAGCTCTATTATTGCTGACGTAGAACCTGTTATTCGTGATGCCATTGTTACCATATTAGGTACCAAAGAATTTGGCCAGGTTGCAACTAACGAAGCTCGTGAAAAGATCAGAATTGAATGTAGAGAAAGAATTATCTCTATCATGAAAGAGAAGTTTGGCAAACCAATCATCATGGATCTGCTGTTCTTAAGCTACATGTATCAATAAGATTACATACACCAACAGAAAACAGATCACATCAGATTTATTTTTGTAACTACAAACTCGAGAGTAAAATCTCGAGTTTCTTTTTATTCGTTCCTATTTTCTAAATTCTAAGAGTTATTGTCCTGATACAGTCATATTAGGGATTAAGATTGAACCTGTCTTAATCTTATATCTTTCATCAATATCTTTACCGATTGCTTCCATGTTCATGAACATGTCTTTTAAATTACCTGCAATGGTGATCTCATCAACAGCATGCACAAACTTACCATCTTTAAAGTAGTAGCCAGCAGCTCCCCTAGAATAGTTACCGCTGACCATATCAACACCCTGTCCCATAAGATCAGTAATTACGATGCCTTCTCCAGCTTTATTTAATAAAGACTCAAAGTCGTATTCTCTGTCATCTCCAAATGAGATAAACCAGTTATGGATACCACTAGCATGACCATTTGATTTTAAATTTAACTTTCGAGCTGAATAGGTACCCAATAAATACTCTTGCAGTACACCGTTTTTAATAATGTCAGCAGCACTTACTTTCACACCATCAGCATCGTAGCATCTAGCACCAATAGACTTTTTAATGAAAGGATCTTCGTGAATAGTTACATACTCAGGAAATACCTGTTCATTGAGCTTGTCACATAAGAAAGAACTTCTTCTATATAAAGCACCACCTGAAATGGCACCAGCAAAGATCTGCCATAAAGATACCGCTGCACCTTCACTGAAGATCACATTGTATTTTCCTGTAGGAACGGTCTTAGCATTTAACTTTGATAATGTCTTTTTAACCGCCTCATCTACAATCTGTTCTTTTGAATAAAGGTCTTTTAACTCTCTAGCTATGGTATAACCAGAGCCTCTTTGCATCTTATTATCTGATTCACCTAATAAAACAATAGATGAGGATACGGAGCTTTGAGAACGTGCATGACAGAAACCATTTGAGTTTGCAATTACTCCTGTATAGAGTGTGCTGTCAAAACTTGCACCATCTGATTTTTTAATACCAGTAGAATTCTTTGCTTTAGCCTCTTTCTCTAAGGAAATAGCAAAGTCGGTTGCAAAATCAGCATCAACATCATTTTCAAAGACCAAATCAAGATCTTTAAATTCAGTACAGATAAGATCTTTGTCAGCCACACCAGCACAAGGATCTTCATTTGAATAGCCTGCAATGCTGATAGCTGACTTTACACAGTCTTGCAGAGCATCTGTAGATAAATCAGTAGTTGAGGCATTTCCTCTTTTCTTATTGAGGTAAACAGTGACATCTAAATCATTATCCTTGTTATATTCAATGTTCTCAACTTCCATATCTCTACTAGATACAGATAAACCTTTTACACCACCAACACTAACTTCACATTCATCAGCGCCATTTTCTTTGGCAAACTTTACAACTGATGAAGCAATCTCCTGAAGACGCTCCTCATTCTTTTTTAAATCTTCGAAAAATGATGACATGTAACTTCCTGTTTTATCAATTTTTACTGCTACTATCTTATATCAGCTACTGCTAATTTCTGCCACTTTTTATGACATTTCTGCATTTATTCTGGTAATTTTTTTAAAGAATAAAAAAAGTTACTCATACTTTCAAGAATTGCGCTAACCTATGCATACTTTTAGATACTCAATACAGACTTTTTAAAACTATAGATTCAAAATGAATATCAAAAATCTGTTAATAAAATTAAGACCTTTTACCCTGTTAATCGCCATTGTATCAGGCTTTATTGTATTTTTAATGTTTCACTACCTTAAGGTCTTATCTCCACTAAAACCTGTAGCATATGTTGTATCAGACTGCTTACCTGGAGTGCTCTTTGTTATTTTATTCTGTGCCTTCATCAAGATTGATTACAAACAGATGAAGCCTCATGTTTGGCATTATGTACTAATTGCCTTTCAAGTGTTCGTAAGTTTATTTTTAGCTCTTTACGTTCACCTAAATGAGTTATCAATGTTTGCCCAAACCATCCTTTTAGGACTGGTAGTCTGTGTCATTACCCCAACAGCGGCCTCAGCATCTGTAATTACAGGTAAGTTAGGAGGCAATGAGTCAGCCTTAACCACTTATATCATTCTAAGTAATCTAGCCTCAGCAATTGGAATTCCTCTAATCTTCCCATTGATTAGTACCACTACAGATATTCCTTTTTTCACTGAATTTGTGGCTATTTTAAATAAAGTCTTTCCAATGATTGTGTTGCCTTTAATTGCAGCAATAATCATCAAACTCTTTTTCAAGAAATTGCATAAATTCTTAGTTACACATACTAAAGACTTAGGCTTCTACCTTTGGGCTTGTATTATCTTTGTATTATCAGCAAAAACCTTTGCTAATATCTTTGCTTCACAGTGCTCATCAATGCAGATCATCCTCTTTGCTACAACAGGTCTTCTGTGTACCATTTTCCAGTTTAGTTTTGGAAAAATTGTAGGTCATCTGGGTAAGCAAAGAATCAGTGCAGGTCAGGGCCTAGGTCAAAAGAATATGCTATTTGGAATTTGGGTTGCACTAACCTATTTAAATCCAACTGTTGCTATCATTCCTGGAACCTATATTCTTTGGCAAAATTCCATGAATGCTTGGCAGATGTGGTATAGAGAAAGATCTTTAGTTAAGTGGAAACAGATGGGAGTTGAACCTTACCAAGAATAGAGAAATTGAAGATCTGTTTAGCGTTTTATTTGTTTTGTCTGTTTGGTTTGTCTGTTTAGCTTTTTAAGATCCATTCACCTTTGATGAATGGATCTTTTAGTTTTATTCACTAAAACTAGTTCTTCAACAGAATTGAAGTAGCGCTTATCTTTACAAAGATTAATACAGATTCAATCTTTTCTTGCTCATTCTTACTCTGAGGAACAACTTCGATGTTATGTCTGTATTTACCGTTTTCTTCAACAGAAATCTCTAAATAGTTTTCACTTTCAAGATAAGAAATTAACTCTTTCTTATCTAGCATTAAAGCTAGAGCATTGTTCTGTTCAGCTGAAGCATAGTAATCTACAAAAGACTTTAAGGCGTCTCTGTAAGACTTATTCTTCATCTTTGAATTAAGCTCTTTAGGTGCCTTGATGACATCAACTTCGTTTTTATCCAATCTCAATGAGACTACAGTTTCATAGAATTCACCAATGCATCTTAAAGCTTTTGATGTTCGTTTTAACTGAGAAATACTGATGGTGGTAGTTACGTATTTGATAAAGACAATGACAAAGACAAATAAGATGATAAACAAGAAATAACAGCTGATCATGTAATTTCTGTGCTTGAAGATCTTATCTTCAGGGAAATATACTCCAATCTTATAGTTCTTATAATAAGCCTTGCGACTGTACCAAAGGCCATCATCACTTTGAGTTACATAAAAACCAGTGTTTTCTAACTTCTTGCTGTCTTTGTTCTGTAGCTGTGACAATTTATCTGCGTTATTGGTATAGAGAATGTGACCTGATTCGTTAGAAATGAAAGCTACAGCTCCCTTCTCTAACCACATAGCTCCTAACATATCCTGAACGGTAATTCTGCTACTTAAAAGAGCATTTTTAGTACGGTCTACGTAACATAAGATCAGGCCTTTGTTATCAGAGCGCGAAATAATGGCTACATCATAATTTCTGCCCTTAAATGTCATATGCTCTAAATAAGTTTTCTGAGGATACTTTATGAGTTTTTCTTTCATGTCCTGTGAGATCTTGTCATTCCACAATGGACCTGTGTAAGAACCAATATTAATTTGCTGACGAAGCTTTTCGTCAACAATCATAATACCGTCGATGTTTTGCTCTTTTGAGAAATCATCAAAAACACTTCTATCTAGATTGTCAGGATTTCTAGAACTGTACTTTCTCAATACTAAAGCCTTTTCTCTTAATGAAAGTAAATATTTAGTATCACTGCCTAAAACGAAATGCTCATATCTTGAACAGCTTGATTGTAAGAAAGAGATATTTCTATCTGACAGAATTTGAATAGCTTTTAAATCGTTTTGTGTACCAAACCAATAAACTGCTCCTAAAGCTAACAGAGCAGACACTAAAAACACAAAGGAGAAAAAGAATTTTGTCTTTATAAAGTTCATATACTTCTGCAAAGCAAATTAAAATTTACTTTCCCCAAACTAGAGGCTTAGGATCCAATCCATATTTTTGGACAATTTCATCAACTACACCTTCATTTTTCATATCTTCAATGGTCTTAGTTAATGATTCTACTAACTTTGGATTGCCTGATTTTGGAAATGCTATACCCAATCTAACTTCTTCAAGAGCATCTGCTAAAAATCTGAAATTCTCTTGAACGGTATAACGGTATAAGGCTGTGATATGACCTGCAACAGCATCAACACCACCTTCTCTTAAAGAAGCTACAGTTTCACTCTTTGTAGGGAAAACAATTAGCTCCTTAACCTTAGGGATGTTTTTGCCATCGCTCAATAAGATCTCTTCAGGCTTGGTAGTACTTTGAACGCCTACTATCTTTTCATTTAAATCTTTTAATGAATGGATAGGACTGTTCTTAGGTACCATAACTACTTGTTGGCTGTATAGGTAAGGACCTGCCCAAAGATACTGATCTTCACGTCCGGTCATAGTAAAAGAACTCCAGGTACAGTCAATTTGCTTGCTGTCTAGGATCTCTTTCTTTTTAGACCAGTCAATGAATTGAAATACAGGCTTGTAATTTAAGCGATGAAAAGCTTCTTTAGCTAGCTCTACATCTATGCCGATAATATTTCCTTCTTCATCTTTAAAAGAGAATGGCTCGTAGTTATCAATGCCAACCACAATAGTTGGTAAAGAATCGTCAGATACAGATTTATTAGGATCTTGGCGCTGACAGAAACATCCTGTAATCAAAGAAACTGAAAGAAGAAACATTGCTACTCTAGCGGTAGTCTTTTTAAAGGTGAAAAAACGCAAAGTGTTCCTCTTATATAATTTTTAATCTACTTATTATATGAGACATCTTTTGAAATTTCTTTCAAGCAATCTAATAAAATAGGATTGAATGCTCCACATTCACCATTAAATATCATTTCAATAGCTTTTTCTGAAGAGAAAGATTCCTTATAAACACGCTTACTTACTAATGCATCATATACGTCAGCTACGGATACGACCTGAGCTGCAATTGGGATATCATCACCTTTTAATCCATCAGGATAACCTTTTCCATCATAACGCTCATGATGATGACGACAAATCTGACAAGCAATTTTGACTAGTGGCTCATTACGGTACATCTCTAGTTTTTCTAGGATTTGAGCTCCGATGACAGTATGAGTCTTCATAATTGCATACTCTTCGTCGGTAAACTTGCCAGGCTTATTCAAGATATTTGAATCGATCGCAATCTTACCAATATCATGTAAAGCAGAGGCTGTAGTAATCAGCTCTCTGTCAGTAGCAGTTAACTGGTATTTATCAGTTTTTTTAACCAAGCACTCTAAGAGTTTCTCGGTTAACAGTCTGATATGAACAACGTGTGCTCCACTCTCACCATTTCTGAACTCAACAATATGACTCAAGATTGCAATCATCATATTGTTACTCTTTTCTTTTTCTTTGATTTGTTCAGAGATAAGACCTACAAGTCTTCTTTGTTTGGTATAGAGCTTAATAGTGTTGTAAACACGTTTGTAAACAACTTTGGCATCATATGGTCTGCTGATGTAATCAGATACACCATAGGAAAAAGCTTTTCTTACAGTATCACTAGCATCCTCAGATGAGATCATAATGACAGGAATATCTTCAATTAAGTTATTTGAAGACATCCAAGATAGGACTTCAAAACCATCCATAACAGGCATTACGATATCTAACAGCATTAGGGCTATATCGCCTTTTTTCTTATCTAAGATATCCAGTGCCTGTTTACCATCTGTAGCTTCTATAATTTCATAGCTGTCAGATAGAATATTCATCAAGAGATGGCGGTTCATTCTAGAATCGTCAACTAAGAGGATCTTTTGCTTTTCTTGTTTCTGGCTCTCTTTACTATCAAGATCCTGATTATCTGTTACTACATTTTTGCCATTGGCTTTACCCTGTAACATTACTGTATCAGCTTTAGTTACAGCATCTGACATTAACATGGAATTAGCGTAAATGCCGCCAATACAAACAGATAACTGTATTTGTGAATAACCAGGAACCGCAGCACGGCTTACTAATTCAGATAATTGAGATAACTTATGGTAGAACTCATCTTTTTCTGTGTTATTAAAGACTACTAAAAATTCATCTCCACCGTAGCGTAACAATACATCATTTTTGTTTAAGGAGTGAGAAAGCACCTGAGCTACAGTCTGTAAGATAATGTCACCTACATGATGACCAAAAGCCTCATTATAAAGTCTAAAGTCATTAACATCGATTACAGCAACACCTGCTGTAGCGGTAACATCTTTTAATCTGTCTTCGTAATAGTGTCGATTATAGATACCAGTAATGACATCTTTATAGAGCTTGTCTTTATAAACAGTAAGTTTGTCTACTAAAACTTCACTACTTTTAGAATCAATTTGAGAATCAGCATCGAGCTTTTGAATAAACTCTATTACAAACTCTTTGCCGTCTATAATGGTAGGAGTTACGGTGATTTGGTGAATTTCAGAGTTTATATATTCCCATTTGATCTTTTTGCTGTTATCAGCAATAGCTTTGACCGCAATGCAGTTTTTGCAGGTACGGCAGATGCCATCCATGTCTCTGCATGCACAAGATACATATATGTTTTCCCCAGTTTGAATTATCTGCGATAACTCAATCAGTCTTACTTCGGTGAATATTTCTCTATAGACATCAAGCTTGTCTAGAAAATTTTGTAAAGATTGCATAGGCAAAATGCATTATCCCGTAAATTGCTAATACGTTATATCTATTCAACGTACAATCAGCAGTTAACTTTAAAACTTGCAAAGCATGCTCATAAAATACTTTGACCGTTATTGCATCTTTTTCCTAGTATCTGTGTACAAACAGACTTTTTCTGATTTTCTACCTTAAACAATCTTGCTTATATAAAGATGTTTGAACTGACTTTTATAGACAAATCGAGTTTAAGATTAGTTGGTTTATCAGTTTATTATTTTGGGTATGCTTTAATTTTGCATACCTCAATTTGTATATTTTATTTTATGACCATCTAAACTCAGTTTAGATGATCTTCTTGAAAACACAAAAGAAAAGCCTTCAACTTTTAAAGATCACACTATGTTTTTGTTGAAAGTTTTCTTTGTGTCATGTTTATGGGCGTATTTATGCCTAAATTTCTACAGGATCATCAACAGAAAAATCACCATCACCTACTGGCATAAAACCAATGAGGACGTTTTTCTGCTCTTTGAACATAGGAACCCAGCTCTCATTCCAAGCTTTTTTAGTAATGAACTGAGCTTTCATGGACTCTAATTTATTCTCTTTAGCATACTCTGTTGCTAATCTCTCATGAGACCATACAGGTAATACACTGTAAAGGTTGTTGTTCTCATCTTCTTCTGTATCTTCTAAGATAAGAGGGCCATCATTGTCTACTAATACAAATAAACCTTCTTGTTCTGAAGCTACTCTTTTGAACATAGCCTGTCTGTATTCAGCATTTAAAGATTTAATTGCCTCTAACTCTTTATCGGTTAACTCTGTCATTTAAAGCTCCTCTAATATCCACGCTCTAGAATTGGTTTTAAAAATTGTCCTGTAAATGATTTTTCACATTTACTAATTTCCTCAGGGGTACCACAAGCGATGATCTCACCGCCACCGCTTCCGCCTTCTGGACCTAAGTCGATCAAGTAGTCTGCTGTTTTTATCACATCAAGATTGTGTTCAATTACAACTACAGTATTGCCCTGATCTCTTAGTTTTAATAAAACTTCTAGCAGTAACTTCACATCTTCAAAATGAAGACCTGTAGTAGGCTCATCTAAGACATAAAGTGTCTTACCAGTAGCTCTCTTTGATAACTCTTTTGATAACTTAATTCTCTGAGCCTCACCACCAGAGAAAGTGGTTGCAGCCTGTCCTAAGGTTATATATGAAAGACCTACCTGCATTAAAGTCTTAAGCTTATTAGCAATTGAAGGCACAGCTTCAAAAAACTCTAGCGCTTGCTCTACATTCATATCTAAGACATCAGAGATAGTCTTGCCTTTATATAAGACCTCTAGAGTTTCACGGTTATAACGCTTACCGTCGCACTGTTCACACTTAACGTAAACATCTGGTAAGAAGTTCATTGAAACTCTAATAGTACCGTCACCCTGACAAGCTTCGCAACGTCCGCCTTTTACATTAAAAGAGAAACGGCCTGAGGTATAACCTCTTGCTCTAGCTTCAGGAGTTTTAGCAAACAGATCTCTAATATCAGAGAACAGACCTACATAAGTAGCTGGATTTGAACGAGGAGTTCTTCCAATAGGACTTTGATCGATACAGATGATCTTATCAAAATTCTCAAGTCCACTTACTGAATCATATGGTGCTGGATCGTCATTTGCGGTAACACCATTTAACTCTCTTTCAGCAACCCTTACTAAAGTATCATTTACTAAGGTAGATTTACCAGAGCCTGACACACCGGTTACTACTACAAAGCAACCTACAGGGAATGAAGCTGTAACATTCTTTAGATTGTTACCTCTACATCCTTTTAAAGTCAGCATTTTGCTCTTTTGAGCTTTTACTCTCTTTTTAGGTATTTCTATCTTTTTTCTGCCAGCTAAATAATCACCTGTTAAAGAACCTATGGTGTTTTCAATGTCT
Source organism: Succinivibrio sp. (assembly GCA_050873645.1). Classification (GTDB taxonomy): domain Bacteria; phylum Pseudomonadota; class Gammaproteobacteria; order Enterobacterales; family Succinivibrionaceae; genus Succinivibrio. The sequence goes on from JBNMJE010000002.1 coordinate 27,246, forward strand.
TCTACAGTGCCTGCAGCTACGACCTTACCACCATTGATACCGGCACCTGGTCCAATATCAATAATATGATCAGCAGCTCTCATGGTGTCTTCATCATGTTCAACTACAATTACAGTATTACCGATGTTTCTTAAGTTCTTTAAAGTCATCAGTAACTTTGAATTGTCTCTTTGATGCAAACCAATACTTGGTTCATCAAGAACATACATCACACCTGTAAGACCTGCACCAATTTGACTTGCAAGTCTAATTCTCTGAGACTCACCACCTGACAGAGTTTCAGCTGATCTTGATAAGGTTAGATAACCTAAACCTACATTTATCAAGAAACCTAAACGGTTTTTAATCTCTTTTAAAATACGTGCTGCAATACTTGTTTCTTGCTCTGACAACTTCAAATTGTCAAAAAAGTCGTAACACTCTTTAATAGAGTAGTCATTGATTTCAGGTAAACTCTTACCATTTACAAAGACATTGCAGTATTCTTTCTTAAGTCTGGTGCCATGACATTCTGGACATGGAAGAGGTCTCATTAACTTTGAGATGTAATATCTAACGTATTCAGACTCAGTTTCATGCAGACGTCTTTCAAAGTTTGGAATTACACCTTCAAAAGGTTCAACGCTTGAGCGCGATTTCTTACCACCTGAGTACACAATCTCCATAGGGATTGCAGTCTTGCCTGTACCATACAAGAGGTATTTACGTTCTTTATCAGTAAGATCTTTATATGGCTTTTTCAAATCAATATCAAAATAAGAAGCCACAGCTTCTAACTGTCTGAAGAAAAATGGATTCTGTCTATCCCAGCCTGAAATAGCACCTTCAAATACTGACTTGTTCTTATCAGGGACAATCTTATCCTCATCTAAGATCATCATGACACCTAAGCCTTCACACTTAGGACATGAACCATGAGGATTGTTAAAAGAGAAATCTCTAGGCTCTAACTCTGGAATTGAGTAACCGCAGATTGGACAAGAGTAGTGAGATGAAAATAAGATCTCATCTTCTTTTTTATGCTCATCCATAGGACAAGAAACAGCTAATCCTTCTGAATATTTCAAAGCAGTCTCAAAAGAATCAGCAAGTCTCTGTTTTAGATCTGCTCTAACTTTGATTCTGTCTACAATAAGATCGATGTTATGCTTTTCTCTTAAAGCTAAATCAGGAGGGTCAGATAAGTCACAGACTTCTCCATCAATTCTAGCTCTTATGAAACCATCTTTTACTAAATCAGAGAATAACTGCTTATACTCACCCTTACGACCTCTAACAATAGGTGAGAGGATCATAATTTTACTGCCCTCAGGCATTTGTAAAACAGCATCAACCATTTGAGAAACGGTTTGAGCTTTCAGAACAGTTCCGTGCTCAGGACATTTAGCTAAACCAATACGAGCCCACATCAAACGTAAGTAATCATGAATTTCAGTTACTGTACCCACAGTTGATCTTGGGTTATGTGAGGCTGCTTTCTGCTCAATAGAAATAGCAGGAGATAAACCTTCAATTGAATCTACATCAGGTTTATCCATTAATGATAAGAACTGTCTTGCGTATGAAGATAATGACTCTACATATCTTCTCTGACCTTCAGCATATAAGGTATCAAAAGCTAAAGATGACTTACCTGAACCTGAACGACCTGTAATTACAACTAACTTATTTCTTGGAATTGTCAGACTTAAATTCTGAAGATTATGAGTTCTGGCACCGCGAATTGATATTTTATCCATATACAAAAACTCTTAAATATTTTGAGAGTGATTGTATCAATTCTAAGGGAATTATTTTTTGTAAATTTATAGATCGAACAAATTTTTTTTATCAAAATTACCGTATGATATTTAAAGGATTTTCTCGAACATTCTTCATTTTGTGCTGATCTTTTTCATATTTTGCCACTAAATATTGCGTGCTCTAAAAAAATTCACTTACAATACCCATCAAATTGATTTTATTTATACAAAACTTAAAGGAAAGTATATGGCTCGTGGAGTTAACAAAGTAATACTTATTGGTAATCTTGGAGATGAACCTTCATACAGACAGACCAGTTCTGGCACTGCTGTTGTGAACATTTCAATGGTAACCAACGAAATGAGACGCAGTATGGACACACAGCAGGTAACTGAATTTGCTGAATGGCACCGCGTAGTTATGTGGGGAAAATTAGCTGAAATTGCACATCAGTGGTTACACAAAGGTTCACAAATCTATATCGAAGGCAAGTTACGCACTAGATCATATACAGATAAGCAGAACGTTAAGAGAACCATCACTGAGATTGTTGCTGATGAAATGCAAATGCTAGGTAGCAAGAACTCTTCATTCCAGAATGACGGTGCATCAGCTCCAAGCGCTTCTTACCAGTCATCTCAATCTTATCAGGGTGGTCAGTCATACAGATCAGAGTACGGCTCACAGAATGCATCTGCACCTCAATCTACTTATGGCAGCGCTCCTGTACAAAACTCAAGTCCTTATGGAACAAATCAGGCACAGCCTGCTCAGGGTCAGCAACCTGTATATGGTCAGCAAAATTCATTCTCACAGGGTGGATATCAGGGTGGTGCAGGATATGCCCCTGCAGCTCCACAGAGTGCAGAACCTCAACAGCCAAAGGAGCCTAATATGTATGGTTCTCCTTCAAGCACAGTTGATGGAGCAACAGACGACGATCTTCCATTCTAAAAACAAGCAGGCGTATGCCTGCTTATTTTTTGTAGATAATTTTGTGCTAACTCTTAAGTGTTAGAATTTTGCGCGCTAAAGTTTGCGTGTAAAAGATGTGATAAAGATAAGACTTTTTTTAGTCAAACTAGCATTCAGTCAACGAAAGACAGGCTGTGTGTGATATACTTTTGCACAAAATAATCTTAAGCAGATTGTTAATATTTGGCCATATTAAACTTCGGCATCGGATCCAATAAATGTTTAAAAAATTAAGAAGCATGTTCTCTAATGATCTGTCAATCGATTTAGGAACAGCTAATACTCTAGTTTACGTCAAAAATAAAGGCATCGTCCTTAATGAGCCATCTGTAGTTGCAGTCCGTTTAGACAGAAACGGTGGTGCACAGCGCAAAGTAGATGCAGTAGGTAGAGCTGCTAAGACCATGTTAGGTCGTAGCCCTGATAATCTAGAAGTTATCAGACCTATGAAAGATGGTGTGATTGCAGATTTCCAGTACACCGAGAAAATGTTGCAGTACTTTATCTCTAAGGTTCTGCAGGGTTCTCATTTCGTACCATTCAAACCAAGCCCACGCGTATTAGTATGCGTTCCATGTGGTGCTACTCAGGTTGAGCGTAGAGCAATTAGAGAGTCTGTAGAAGGCGCTGGTGCAAGTGAAGTATTCTTAATCACAGAACCTATGGCTGCTGCTATCGGTGCTGGTCTTCCTGTTTCAGAAGCAAAAGGCTCTATGATTGTTGATATCGGTGGTGGTACTACTGAAGTTGCAATCATTTCTTTAAATGGTATCGTTTACTCAAGCTCTGTAAGAATCGGTGGTAACCGTTTCGATCAGGCTATCATCGATTATGTTCGTAACACCAAGCGCTACGAAATCGGTGAATCAACCGCTGAGCAGGTTAAGATTGAAATCGGTTCTGCTTATGCTGAGCAAGAAATGCATGAAAAGGAAGTTCGTGGTAGATCAGTTGTTGAAGGTGTACCTCGTTCATTCACTTTAAATTCTAACGAAATCCTAGAAGCTCTTTCAGATCCTATTAAGGGTATTGTGGCTGCTGTTCGTACAGCTCTTGAGAAATCACCTCCAGAGTTAGCTGCTGATATTGCAGAGCACGGTATGATGTTATCAGGTGGTGGTGCTTTACTCCACAACTTAGATAAGCTGCTAAGAGAAGAAACTGGTATTCCAGTAACTATTGCAGATGATCCTCTAACCTGCGTTGCACGCGGTGGCGGTAAAGCTCTTGAGATGTATGACACTCAAGATAACGAAATCTTCGATTAGTTAATTTAAATTAGGATCTCCTCTTTGGAGATCCTTTAGTTTTACTAGGATGTGATTTGAAAAATTCAGATCAGAATAATTCACTAACCCATTTCAGATTTGCCATTGTCCTTGTCTTGTCATTGGCTGTAATGGCTTTAGACGTTCGTTCTAAAATTCTCACAGATTTCAGATTTTATGTAGAGTCTGCACTTTACCCTGTGTTGGTATTTGCTGATTCTCCTCATGCTATGAGTAAACTGATGTCATCTCAGTTTAAGAGCCATAGCGAACTTATTAAAGAGAACGAAAAACTATCTACTGAAAACTTCATGCAAAGAGCTGATGTTTTAAAGCTAAAAGATCTTGAAAACGAAAATCAAGCTCTAAGACAGCTATTAAACTCTCCAGTTAGAGCTAATACAAAGAGATTATTTGCTGAAGTTATCAACGTTGATCCTGATCCATATCTTCATAGAGTTATTGTAAACCGCGGTTCAAAGGAAAGCGTTTATGAGGGTATGCCTGTAATTACCGATAAGGGTCTTGTAGGTCAGGTTATGAACGTAAATTACTCTTATTCAAGAGTACTATTACTTACAGATCCAAGTTGTTCTATTCCTGTTATTGATAGCAGATCATTTGTAAGAGCAATCTCAGCTGGTACTGGTGCTCATGGTGAGATCAATATCAATAACGTACCACGTTCTGCTGATGTAAAGGAAGGTGACTTACTTTTAACCTCAGGTATCGGTGGTGTTTATCCTAAAGGTTATCCAGTAGCAGAGGTTACCTCTGTTGGTATTTCTGATTCTCAGCCTTTTGCTGCGATTAAGGCAAAACCATTAGTAGACATAGACAAGATGCGCTATGTGCTAATGTTCTGGTCTAATGATGAATCTTTTGAAGATGATGATATTCAGACCAAAGCAAAACAGCTTACAGACAATAAAGTGATTCTGCATCAAGAAAAGGTTAAAACCTTGATTGAAACCTTGTCTGTAAAAGTAAAGAAAACAGAATCTGAAGATGATACTAAAAAAGCACAAGACGATACTGTAAACCAAAAGAACACAGAGGGATCAAATGATTAGTAAAGAGAAAAAATCATCTTTTCTGTTTGTTCTAGTGCCAATGATCTTTATCTCATTGATATTACAGATTGTGCATTTACCAGCATCGATTTCTGATTACAGACCAGATATTCTAGTGCTAGTACTAATCTTCTTTTCAATGAATAGCCACTTTACACTAAAGCTTGAAACAGCTTGGCTAGTTGGAATTATTTTAGATTTGGTAACAGGTGCTCCTCTGGGCATTAATGCCTTTGTAATCAGCACTCAGATTTATCTAATTAATACTCAATTTAAGAACTTTCCAAAATATTCACTGTGGCAACAGGCAATCATTATTGGCGTCATTAACTTAATCGTTAATGTATTAGGTTACTGGATTGAGCATATTATTGGTCAAAGCTATTATGAGGTAAGTTTCATTCTACCTACTCTAATTACAGCTGCATTCTGGCCAATTGTGTATTTAATTAGTTACATTCTTTGTTCAACTTTCTCTATTGATACAGAAGATAAAGAAAAAATTGACTAATATGAACAAACTAATTCTGGCTTCAGGATCTCCTCGAAGAAGAGAATTTCTGTCTTATTTAGGGATCCCTTTTTCGATTGTGATCCCTCACGCAGATGAATCTGTAATTAAAGATGAAATCCCCTCAGAGCTGGTTAAAAGGCTATCAAAACTCAAAGCTTCCATCGTAGCCAAAGAATATCCTGATGCAGTAGTTATAGCTGCAGATACTGTCGTATCTTTAAATGCAGAGATCTTAGGTAAGCCTAAAGATAGAGATGATGCCTTTTTAATGATTAAAAAGTTACAAGGTAAAACACACTCTGTTTATACAGGTACTACCATTCAACAAAACGATAAAATCAGAAGCTTTGTATGTGCTACAGAGGTTACCTTTGCTCCATTAGATGATGAGCTTATTTGGACCTATGTAAACTCAGGTGAGGGTGATGACAAGGCTGGAGCCTATGCTTTACAGGGTATTGCTTCAATGCTGATTGAAAAAGTAAAAGGCTCAGTAAGTACGGTTATTGGCCTGCCTATCTGCGAAGTTAGAGAGTGTTTAAAAGAATTTGGAATTGTTCCTAAAGTAGTAGACGCAAAGAAATAGTTCTATAGAAAGTTCTTAAAAGAGTTCTAAAAATGGATAATTACGAAAAAACTAAATCTATCCTTTGGGGTAATAGCGATATCACTGAAGAGAGTGCTAACAAGGCTCTTAAATTGCTGTGTGAAAGAAATATCGACTTTGGTGATCTCTTTTTTGAAAGAGTTGTCTCTGAGAGCTTTTCTCTAGAAGAAGGAATTGTCAAAGGAGGCTCTTTTAACATTAGTCAGGGTGTTGGTGTAAGAGCAATTGACGGTGCTAAAACAGGATTTGCTTACTCTGATGTATTAGATAATAAGTCTCTTTATGAAGCTTGCTCTGCTGCTCATTCAATTAGCAAAGGTCATAACTGTAACAGCATTGATATCAATAACGGTGTTAAAAAGACCAATGCGTTATATGTTAGTGATGATCCTATCTTTTCTATGGATAGAGCTCAAAAAGCTAAGATTTTAGAGATCTTAAATGCTGAAGCTAGAGCACTTGACCCTAGAGTAGTTCAGGTAATGGCAGGATTATCCTGTACTCACAGAACTACCTTAGTAATGCCTACAGATAAACCTTCAAGATATGACATCAAACCTATGGTTCATCTCTCTGTTTCTGTAGTTATGGAAAAAGATGGCAGAAGAGAAGTAGGTTACGCCAGTGCTGGTGGCGCTATTCTTTTAGAAGATTTATTAAAAAACAATTCATTAAAAGATCTTGCTAAAGAAGCAGTAAGAATTGCTGCTGTAAACATGGAAGCAATACCTGCTCCTGCTGGTACCATGACTGTTGTTTTAGGTGCTGGTTGGCCTGGTGTTTTAGTACATGAAGCTGTAGGTCATGGACTTGAAGGTGACTTCAACAGAACCGGCTCTTCAGCATTTACAGGAAAAATTGGACAGAAAGTAGCATCTGATGCTTGTACTATCATCGATGATGGTACTATTCCTAACAGAAGAGGCTCTATGAGCTTTGATGATGAGGGTACTGATACAGCATCTAATGTGCTTATCGAAAAGGGCATCCTAAAGGGTTATATGCAAGACAGACAGAATGCCATGCTGATGCATATGAAACCTACAGGTAATGGCAGACGTGAGAGCTATAACTGTCTTCCAATGCCTAGAATGACCAATACCTTTATGCAGAAAGGTGATTTTACAAAAGATGAGATCTTATCTTCAGTAAAAGATGGTATCTATGCTGTTAACTTTAAAGGTGGTCAGGTTGATATCACCTCTGGTCAATTTGTATTCTCAACCTCTGAGGCATATCTAATTAAAGATGGAAAAATCTCCACCCCTATCAAGGGAGCTACTTTAATTGGTAATGGTCCTAAGACCATGCAACAAGTATCAATGGTAGGTAATGATCTTGAGTTTGATGCTGGTATTGGCGTTTGCGGTAAGGCAGGACAGTCAGTTCCTGTTGGAATCGGTCAGCCTACAGTAAAAATCGATTCTATTACTGTTGGCGGTACTAAAGCTTAAATTAAAAAGTCAGACACTGTGAGGCTTTCACCTTGTCTGACTTAATTAACTATTCATACACCTACTCATCTACATACTGCTATCTGAGTGGCTCTTTAAAGTAGTCTATTACTTTAACAGTTCTTGAGGGATCTCAACTCCTGCCCTTGCAATCTCACTCTTTAAATACTTGAATAAAGCTCTTGAATTAGGCTTACTTGCCTCAGCATCTGCTGTAAGTTCAGCCTTAGCTTTCTTAATTAAAGTTCTAAGCTTGTTTCTATCAGTATCTAGAATTAAAGAGCAGAATCCATTTAAGACCTCAACACCGCCGTTGAGCATATTCTCTCTTAATTTTTCTAGTTTCATAGTATTAGGATCTTCTTTTGAAGAAGCACCTAACATATTTACCTGATTTTCTAAATCAGAGTCATCATAGTTTCTCTGTAGCTTTGCTACATACTGTAACTGACGACGTCTTTCATCTGATTTAGGCTTAAGTTTACGAGCAACTAACAAAGCCTCTTTAACGTCTTGAGGAATAACCAGTGATTTAAAACTCTGTTCTCCAAGATTAGCAATCTTTTCTACAAGTTTTCTAATCGCTTGAGCTTCCCTCTTATGAGAACTTCTGCTACCCTCTTCCGGCTCAGCATCAAATCCTTCAAAATGTTGTTGTTCTGCCATATTTTCTTTTTCTATATCAAATTAGAGTTTAGTCTAATACAAACAACTGACCTAATCTGTAAGTATTGATTAGGTTCATTGCACTTACAGGTACATTGATAAGATGTAACTTTTGATCTTTTTGAGCCTTTGCCCATTTAACAAGAAGAGCCATTCCTGAGACATCAATTGAGCTAATATCTTTTAGATCAACTGTATTCTCTTTAAACAGATCTTCTCTCTTGTCCCAAAGGCTTGGTACAGAATCAAAGTTCAATTTATCTATCTTATTCATTCTTACAATTACTTCTTATCGCCTGACTTTAGCTTTGCAATTGCAGCGTCTACACCATTATTCTTAATAATTGGTGATAACTCTGAAATCTTTGCATCTAACATTGAAATGTTTTCACCAATAAGATCAAATGCTTTCCACTGACCGGTCTTGTTGTTCTTTCTTAATTTTAAAACAAGCTCTAAATCCTTTTTACCAGCCTCTCTAATCAATAGTTTTACAGAAACTAGATTGGTTGATGGATCAACAGACTCTACTTTAGCTGGAACGATATCCTGATTGGTGTATTTGCTTAATACATCAATTAAGCTGTTCTTCATATAAACAGCAAACTCATCAGTAAAGCGCTGTCTTTCTTCTGCTGAAGTATCCTTTAAAGAAGTACCGATAACTTTGTAAGCAGCATATTTGATATCAATATAAGGAATAAGATCTTTTTCAATGATACCTTCTGCTACAGATCTATCAGACAGCTTATCCTTGTTAGCTTTAATATCGTTAATGGTTGTTGTAGCTACTTCATTAGCTAATTCATAAGGATTGTTATCAGCAGCCTGTACTGATGACACTCCACATAAAGCGATACCTAATGCTAAAAAATAACTAAAAATTTTCTTCATAATTTCACCTACTATTGAGCAGTTTCTTCTTTATTAGCCTGCTCTTTATCCTGAGAGTCTTTCTTGTCTGCACTTGAATTGAATACGAATTTAGAGATTAAATCCTCAAGTACTAAAGCTGAACCTGTATCATGGATTACGTCACCATCTTTAAGATAGGTTGAGCCCATATCCTCATCATAGAAACCTGGAGTAATACTAATGTACTGCTCACCGATAATACCTGCTGTTTGAATTGAAGCTTTTGACTCGCTTGATAATTTGTCATACTGCTTTTCAATATCAAGCTCTACAACAGGAGATAAGGTCTTTGGATCTAAAGAAATAGCTCCTACTCTACCGATTAGAACACCACCAATTCTAATTGGAGCTCTAATTCTCAGAGAACCTACATTCTCAAAATTTGCATAAACTTTATAAGTTTGGTTGTTGCTGTTTAGAACCAAGCCTGCAACTTTTAAGGCTAAGATCACAGCTGCTATTATTCCTAACAGCATGAATATGCCAACCATAATTTCAGCTTTTAAATATTTCATAAATAACACCCAATTAGAACATTAATGCTGTTAACACGAAATCGAAACCTAAAACTGCCAGTGATGACTGAACCACTGTGGCTGTTGTAGCTCTACTAATACCTTCTGATGTAGGCTTACAATCATAGCCATTGAACAGAGCTATCCATGTACATACAAAGCCAAAAGCAACTGCCTTAATCATCATAGGAATAAGATCTTTTAAAGCATCCACACTAGCTTGCATACTAGACCAGTAAATACCATCATCAAGGCCCAACCAATCTACACCAACTAACTTACCGCCATAGATGCCAACAAGACAGAACAGTAAAGATAAGATAGGCATACTGATCATACCTGCCCAGAATCTTGGAGCAATAACTCTCTTTAGAGGGTCAACAGCCATCATTTCTAAAGCAGATAACTGTTCTGATGCCTTTAACTGACCAATTTCTGCTGTAAGAGCAGAACCTGCTCTACCGGCATAAAGCAAGGCTGTAACTACAGGACCTAATTCTCTGATAATTGCTAAAGAAACTAAGCTTCCTAAAGATCCTGTTGCCATGAAGTCTTTAAGAATATTAAAGCCCTGTAAGCCTAAAACCATGCCGATGAAAAGACCAGATACGATAATGATGATAATTGACTGAACACCAATAAAGTAAATCTGGCTTACTAATACAGGAAAAGTCTTTTTAAAGTTTGGTAAAGAGAAAATAGAATGAAAGAAGATAATAGTTGATCTTCCTAATGAGGCTATTTTCTTTAAAAAGTATCTTCCTAAAGATCCAAAGAAACCTAACATTACAGCTCCTCAATATAGTTGTCTGAGCCTTTTAATTTAAAGGCATAAGGACCATCAAAGTCTCCTTGAATAAACTGCATAACTCTAGGATCTTTGCTGTTTTTAATTTCTTCAGGAGTGCCACAACCTAATACAGAGCCTTCAGCTAAGATGTAAACGTAATGAGCAATCTCTAAAATCTCCTTAACATCATGAGTAACGACAACAGAGGTCTTACCTAAGGATTTGTTAATATCAGAGATTAACTTTACAAGAACACCTTTAGTAATAGGATCTTGGCCTACAAAAGGCTCATCATACATAACCAAATCAGGATCAAGAGCAATAGCACGTGCAAGAGCAGCTCTTCTTGCCATACCACCTGATAATTCTGCTGGATATAAATTAGCAGCTGCTCTCATACCCACAGCTTCTAAGTTCATCATGACCACGTCATAGACGAGCTCTTCAGGTAAATTAGTATGTTCTCTAATAGGAAATGCTACATTTTCAAAAACATTCATGTCTGAAAATAAAGCACCACTCTGGAATAACATACTCATTCTTTGTCTTAACTTATATAAATCGTTTCTATTTAAAGAATGGATGTTAATTCCATCAAATTCGATGGTTCCCTCATTAGGAGTTAACTGAGCACCAATAAGTCTTAGAATGGTGGTTTTACCTGTACCTGAAGGTCCTAAAATTGCGGTAATTTTTCCTTTTGGAATGTCGAGTGTCAGATTTTTATAAATCTGTTTACTTTGATAAGAAAACGATACATTCCTTACTTTAATCAGTGCATTATCACTCATGTTTAATTCCACAAAAGAAGTCTATATGCGTATATTTTACCAAACATAAGGCAAACATACCGCACTGTATTGATGAGAATTTTCGATTTGGATTATATAGATTTTGAAGACTTTCTCAAAATCAAAAGCACATAAAATGTATGTGCTCATTGATTATCTTATTTTGAGACAAGTTCTTTTTTCTTGCGAAGTAAGGTTCTATGACGAACTTTTACAGAAATTCCGCGCTCTTTAAATCTATCAGCCAGACTTTGAGCTATATATACTGATCTGTGAAAACCTCCAGTACAGCCAATAGCTACAGTAAGATAACTTCTGTCACTTTGTTCTATAGGCTTTAAGATACCAAAGAGTAAGTCATCAATCTTATCAATATAGGCTTCTACTTCAGGGTATTTTGCAAAAAAGTCTTTTACAGGTTGTTCTAAACCACAATACTCTCTTAATTCTTTTTCCCAATAAGGGTTTGGTAAGAATCTAGCATCAAACACAAAATCAGCATCTTTTGTTACACCATCTTTGTAACCAAAAGATTCAAAGATGATAACAATCTGCTTATATGGTTTGCCTTGAATGGTAGTCACTACCTGCTGACATAATTCATGAACTGATAAATTGGTTGAATCAATGCGCAAATCAGCAACTGAAGAGATGATCTTTAAGATCTCTGTTTCTTTTTGCAGAGCCTCGTTTAAAGAGAGATTGTGCAGCGATAGAGGATGTAGACGTCTGGTCTCTGAATATCTTTTAATTAAAACCTGATCATCTGCATCAATAAAAATCACAGTGCCATTAATATCAGGATCATGGGTAGCTTTAGTGTAAATATCATTCAATTCTGAATAATCATCACTAATAGGAATATTTCTTACATCTAAAGATACAGCTATTTTGGGATAGCTCTTCTTAGCTAAATCAATTAACTCTTTTAGAAATACAATAGGTAAATTATCGATGCAATAGAAACCTAAATCTTCTAAAGCATGTAAGGCAACTGTTTTTCCTGAACCTGAGCGACCTGATATAACTACAAGCTCAACTTTGTTTGTCATAAAGATTTCCTATTGAAAATGAGGATTGTCAATTTCTGATGAGTCTACTAATCCTTCTTGTACATGATCTAATAACAAATCAATCTGATTAAGGATCACTTCAACTTTTTGCTTTTCATTTTTAGATAGTCGTAAAGCATTCAACAAATCGACATTAGATAAGACTATTGTAAGACTTTTTAAAAGTGACTCAACTTTTTCTACATCATCTTTAGGAGAAATGAACAAGCTAAAAGCAATATCTACTAACTGTTCATCTGCATCAATGGAATTGAAGGTTATAGGCTTATCTAGGATACTTAAAATTGCAAAGGTTGGTGTTGAACTTTGTATTACAGCATGCGGAATTGCTACACCTTGGAAAAATACTGTAGTACCTAGTTTTTCCCTCTCATTTAGGGCAAAAATAATTTCTTTGGAAGTCTTTTTAGTAATAAAAGCAGCGCATTCAGCTATTTCTTCAAATAGTCTTTTCTTACTAAAACAGAATAAAGGAGACAGTATTTGTGTTTTAGGCAGTACTATCAAGATCTAATTCCTCTTTTTCCAAAAAAAATGCCCTGCACAATGGCAGGGCTCCTCGTTGTTGAAGTTAACGATTATGACTTTAACTTCTCTTTATACTTAACTAACTGACCGTCAACCTTATCGATTAGACCATCAATTGCTGGATACATACTCTCTGCCTGATGCTCAGCATGAAGATTACCACCTGCTACAGCTAAATCAGCTTTAGCAATCTGGTTCAATTTCTCAACTGTTAGAGTTACTGAGATAGAGGTAATAATATCACCTTTACGCTCAAGACGCTTAAACTTGTCATTGACGTAATCTTTTAAAGAATCGGTTAACTTTACACCTACGCCATGAATATTGATTTGCATATTTACTTCCTTAACCTGATCTTAGTGCCAGGTAATGTTAAGCGAGTACTAAATTGTAACTACACTTTAATAATAGGTTGAAAAATCTAATAATTAAAGGTGTAACTTCACAATTTTCTTAATATTTTTTAGCAATCAATTTCAATTCGTGAACTATTTCAATTTTCTGTAAAAAACTAAATTAATTGTTTGCGTTGAGAGGTTGAAGGTATACCTAAAGCTTCTCTGTACTTAGTTACAGTACGTCTTGCGACATTTAAGCCTTTCTCGTTGAGAATGTCTGAAATCTTGCTGTCAGAAAGTGGCTTTCTTGGAGGTTCTTTAGAAATAATTTCTTTAATTACAGCCTTAATAGCAGTTGATGAAGCTGAACCACCGCTTTCTGTATTAACACTTGATGAGAAGAAGTACTTTAACTCAAAAGTACCTTTTGGAGTGTGAATGTATTTTTCTGTGGTTATTCTTGAAATAGTAGATTCATGCATTGAGATTTCAACTGCAACGTCATTTAACACCATAGGATGCATTGCAGATTCACCTTTTTCCATAAAATCTTTCTGATGAGCAACAATGCAACGACCTACTTTCAGTAAGGTATCATTTCTATTATCAATGCTCTGTTTAAACCACTTAGCATCTTTTAAATGATCTTTAAAAAAGGTTTTCTCAGCTTCGTTTTTAGCTCTGTTTGCTAATTTTGCATATTCTTCATTGATTCTGACTTTTATATTAGATGCTGGATTTAATTCAGCTGTGTAGTTACCTTGTTTATCTTTAACTACGATTAAGTCAGGAATTACAAAATCAGTTTGTTTCTTTGAATGGACGATGTTATTACCAGGACGAGGCTCTAATGAGGTAATTAAATCATTTACCTTCTTTAATACGTCTTCTTTGATGGAGAGTCTCTGGCACAAAGCAGCATAATTACGATTTGAGAGTAAATCAATGTAATTGGTAATTAGATTTATAGCTAAGTCTTTGTACTCAGTGTCATCAGGCAGGGCATTTAACTGAATTAAAATGCATTCTTGTACACTTCTTGCACCTACTCCTAGAGGATCATAATGCTGAACTAATTTTAGAATAGCATTTACGTCTTCTATAGTTACTGTAGGATCTTGAGTTTTTACGCACTCTAAAATATCCTCTAGTGACTCTTTTAGATAACCTGAATCATCAATTCCATCAATAATAGCTTCAGCAATTTTCTTATCAATGCCTTCTAGAGGTGACATTTCTAGCTGGAACATTAGATGATCATGAAGAGTTTCTGTAGTTTCACCTTCATAGATATCATCATTTTCAATAGCTAAACCTTTTCCTGACTTTACCTCAGCTGAATACTGATTTTCATCATTTTGAGATTTATCTTGTGATAGAGGATCTTTGTCTAAATATTGATCATCAGCTTGATTGTGATCTGAATAATCATCTTTGTCTTGATTTTCTGATGAATCATATTCATCTTCGTCATGTTCTTTCTTCTTATCAAGCTTAACAAGATCGATACTGCCGTTTTCTAAGATATCCAAACGGCTTAATTCATCATCGATAGATGTATTATTTACTGAAGAGTCATCTGAGAAAGGATCATAGTCAGAATCAGCTTGATTTTCGCTGTCTACCATATCTTCATAGGATTCTTCCATTGAAGACATATCTGAATCATCAATTTCAAGTAATGGATTTTGATCAACGGTCTGGCGGATCTGCTGTTGTAACTCAATAGTAGATAGTTGCAACAATCTAATCGCTTGTTGCATTTGAGGAGTCAGAATCTGAGATTGTGTCTGAGTAGCACGGATCTGCAGAGAATTTCTTATTCCAGCCATAACCGAATACCTAAAACTATAAAGAGAAATCCTTACCTAAATAAACAGACTTAACCTTATCATTACTTAGAACTTCTTGAGCAGTTCCTTTTGCAATAATTTGACCTGCATTAACAATATAGGACTTTTCACAAACATCTAGGGTTTCTCTTACGTTATGATCAGTAATTAAAACACCAATTCCCCTATCTCTTAAATGCAGAATAATCTCTTTAATTTCACCAACAGAAATAGGATCAACACCTGCGAAGGGCTCATCTAAAAGAATGAATTTAGGATTAGCTGCAAGAGCTCTAGCAATCTCAACACGTCTTCTCTCACCACCAGATAAAGACATACCGATATTGTTTCTTAATCTTGAAACACTAAATTCTTCTAAAAGTTGATTTACTCTATCTTCTTTCTCTGATTTGGATAGACCTGGCAGTAATTCAACCACTCCCATTAAATTCTGATAAACAGTTAATTTTCTAAAAATAGAGTTTTCCTGAGGAAGATAACCAAGTCCAGCTCTAGCTCTAGCATGCATAGGTAAAGAGGTTATGTCATGATCGTCTAGAATAACTTGTCCTTCCTCAGAAGAAATAATACCTACAATCATATAGAAAGATGTGGTCTTACCAGCACCATTTGGTCCTAATAAACCAACGATAGAACCACTGCTTACGCTTAAGCTTACGTCAGATACAACAGTTCTTTTCTTATATGTCTTTTTAAGATGTAATGCTTTTAAAACGCTCATAACAACCTATTTACTTTGATTTTTTAGCCTTGTCGCTATCGTCACTCTTTAACTCTTGAGGAATGAAGGTACTTTGTACTCTTCCATCCTGGCTATTTTCATTAGTAGCCTTAAGTTGTTTTGTAACTGTGTTGTATTCAATTCTCTCTCCATCTACATGAGAGTTCTCTTGCCAGATAGTTGCTCTACCAATAAGGATCAGTAAATTCTTTTTTGGAAGATAGTGAATAATTGAAGACTGAGAATGAATGATCTTTTCATTCTCCTGTAACTGTTTGTAAGTAGCAGGCTTACCATATGCAATGATTTCTTCTAATTGATCATTAGAATCTCTTGTAATTTCAGCCTTATCAGCATGAACTTCAATAGTACCCTGTGTAGCTACAACGTTCTCAAGAAAGATAGCCTTATTACTGTTAAAATCTGCGATCTGCTCTTTTGACACAATATTTAAAGGTTGCTCTGTATCATTATCAAGAGCAACTGCTTGAAATGATAACAGTGAAAGCAAGAGCACACTTAGGTGAAAACTACTTACTCTGCGGATAATATGTAGCATTTGGGTTTCCTTTGTATTTGAGAACATTTGAATTTAGATCGAAACTAAATTTTGTGCCAGTTGTAAAAAAATCGTTACCGTAAATATTTACTAGTTCTTCTGAAGTAACAGTATTAAGACCAAAGTCATAATCTAAATAATTAGCTGTAGCTCTTTTGATAGCTGAATCTTCAAAACCAGGGTAGATTAGGACATTGTCACTTATATGAGCTGACTTATCAGTAATCATATGTCCTTTTTTACCTTTCATGTGCCACAACTCAATCTTGTTATCTTTATAAGAATAAGAACTAATTAAAGGATTTTCAAAAACGTAGAGTGTTTTATTATCAAAATATGTGGTCTTAGTAGAAACTAAAGTTCTAATCACTCTACCATTTTCATCATAAACAGCACCATCAGTATCTGTCGCAATAAAAGTAGGAAGCTGTGTAGTGTCAGACACAACTTTTTTGCCTACCATAGTAGAGTAAATGTAGATACTAATAGCTATGATTAGAAATAAGATAGCTAAGATAATCGATCTTTTAGTAACGCTCATCTGCAAAACCGCCGTCTGCGTTTAACACGCCTTTAGAGATTAAGATAAGGTCGCATAACTCTCTAACAGCGCCTTTTCCGCCTTCAGTTACAGTAATGTAATCTGCTATTTTTTTTATAAATGGGTGAGCATCTTTAGGACAAACAACAACGCCAGCTAATCTGAACATTGGCATATCATTTAAATCATCACCGATACATACAACTTCATCTGTACCGATATTCAATTTTTCGCATAGCTTAGTTAAAGCGATACCTTTGTTCATCTCACCTTGAATTACATGACTTACGTGTAAATCAGCCATGCGGCGATCGGTTAAAGGAGCGCTTCTACCTGTAATTACAGCGCACTCAATACCTTCTTTATGCAAAGCAACAATGCCAAAGCCGTCTTTTACATTGAATTTTTTAAGTTCGATATCTTTATTGTCATAGTAGATACCGCCATCAGTAATAGTGCCATCAACATCAAATGCTAATAGCTTAATTGATGATAATCTTGAAAGTAATTCTGAATCGACTCTTCCGTAACAAGTATTTACTTTAAGCATATATAGGCCCTAAAAATTCCAATTAACTTATTATAGCAACAAATGTGCCATTTATTGTTAACAGAAATTTCAATGATGAATGTAAGAAATTAATTTTGATAATAGGTAAACAAAACTAGAGAATATTAGTCTGCTTTCTTAGCTTTCTTTTTGGCAGTTTTCTTCTCTTTTTTGCTGTCTTTATACTCAGTTGCATCTGAGTTCTTATTTTCTAGTGCTAGGCAATCATTGTTGCTAGTTAATATCTGAGATTTGATTTTCTTTAAGGAAGCGTTTTCAATCTGTCTTACACGTTCTACTGATACTTTTAACTCATCAGACAATTCTTGTAGAGTTGCTTTGTTTTCATCAAGCCATCTTCTCTTAATAATATAGCGTGATCTTTCATCCAAAGACTGTAAAGCTTTAGCCAGTCTCTCAAGCTCATAACTTTGATAATCACGATTTTCAAATTTCTTTGCAAAATTAGAGTTTTCATCCTCAAGATATGAGGCTGGAGCTAATAGAGGTAACTGAGAGTTATCTGTGTCATCATCTGCTGACATATCAAAGCCGATATCCTGACCTGCTAAGCGGGTCTCCATTTCGGCTACATCATTAGGTGAAACACCTAAGTCGTCCGCTACATTTTCACGTTCTTTTTCAGTAAACCAACCTAAACGCTTTTTATTCTGTCTTAATTTGAAGAATAGTTTTCTTTGAGCCTTGGTAGTAGCTACTTTTACCACTCTCCAGTTCTTAATTACATAATCATGTATTTCAGATTTAATCCATGGAACTGCAAAAGCAGCCAGTCTTGCACCTGCATCAGGATCAAAGTGTTTTACGGCCTTCATCAGACCAATATTACCTTCCTGAATTAAATCAGCTACAGGTAAACCGTATCCAGAATAACCACGGGCAATACTTACTACTAAACGTAAATGAGATAAGATTAGCTTTCTAGCAGCTTCAATATCACCATAGTCACGTAACCTTTTAGCTAGGGTACGCTCATCCTCAGGCTCCAACATTGGAACCTGATTTATGGCTTTTACATAGCTATCTATATTACCAACGGGAGCTAACATTCCCATTGTTTCTTGCTTATTCTGATCTGTCATTTACTACTTCACTTGCTTTTGAATTTTCATTATAGGAGCAAGCACCAGTAACTTTTTCTTATGCAATAAAAACTATCGACTTTTAATCAATTAAGGCATCAACGAATGCGTCAATGTCAAATTCTCTTAAATCTTCAGATTTCTCTCCGATACCTACATATCTTAAAGGTACCTTAAATTTATCTGCTAAAGCAAAGACTACACCACCTTTAGCTGTACCGTCTAACTTAGTTAAACAAAGACCAGTTACATTTACAGCCTCACCAAAGATCTTCATCTGGGATACAGCATTTTGTCCTGTTGTAGCATCCAGTACTAACATCACTTCATTTGGTACGTTTTCATCAATTTTCTTCATCACACGGACAATTTTCTTTAATTCTTCCATTAAGTTGTCTTTGTTCTGAAGTCTTCCTGCTGTATCACAAATTAGAACATCAACGTTATGTGCTTTAGCTGAGGTTAAAGCATCAAAGATAACAGAGGCACTGTCTGAACCTGTAGGCTGTGAAATTACAGGGGTATCTGTTCTATTACCCCATTCTTTTAACTGTTCTACAGCTGCAGCTCTGAAGGTATCACCTGCTGCTAACATAACCTTTTTGCCTTGAGCTTTATATTTCAAAGCCAGTTTACCAATGGTAGTAGTCTTACCAGCTCCATTTACACCTACCATTAAAATTACAAAAGGAAGATCACCTTGTTTTTCAACTTTAAGGTGTTCACTGCATGGAGTCAGAATGTCTTTTAAGATGTTCTTTAGATTATTCTTTAAGGCACCTGCATCTCTTAATTCTTTAATTTTTGATTCTTCTCTTAGTCTTTCAATGATGCTATTTGTAGTATCTACACCTAAATCAGCTGTTAACAGAGATGTTTCTAGATCTTCATATAACTCTTCATCAATCTTTTTACCGGTGACTAAAGCACCAATACCAAAAGCTAAATTCTCTCTTGTTCTCTTTAATCTCTCAAAGAAAGATACTTTTTCCTTTTTAGGCTCATCTGTTTTATTGTCTTCAGATTGAGCATTTACACTTTCTTGTAAATTTGCCTCTAACTTTGAAGAATTATCTTCAGCTTTTCCTTCTGACTGTTCTTCTTGTTGATTATCAACTAAAGATCCATCTAAAGCACTATTCTCATTAGAACCAGTTTCTGACTCATTACTATTAGTATCAGATGCAGTAGACTCTGAATTAGATATTATTTTCTCTTTATTCTCTGATAAGACATCATCATTAGTTTGCTCATTTAGAGATTTTTCGTTTTTCTTAATTTCTGATGATTCATCTTTATTTTTTTTTGAAAAAATAGAAAAAATACCCATATTTTTACCCAAATTTATTTATTACAATGTGATATTCTCATGCATTATAGACTAATTCCAAATTCATTTCATTTTGAGAATTTAAGCCAGATAAATCCAAGCTACTTCGGTTGATATATGAAGAACAATACTTACGAAAATGATGTACGCATTCTAGGTGGAAAATTTAAAGGTAAACTCTTACCAGTATTAGATGTTGAAGGTTTAAGACCTACACCTTCAAGAGTAAGAGAGACTATATTTTCATGGATTAGAAATTCTATTGATAATGCTAAAGTCTTAGATCTATTCGCAGGCTCCGGAGCTTTAGGATTAGAAGCTTATTCTAGAGGGGCAGCAAATATTACTTTAGTTGAATTAGATAAAGATAATAGTGCTAATTTAAAAGCAATAGCTAAAAGTATGAGCCGCGATGACATTCATGTAATAAATGACGATGCTTTACATTTTTTAGATAATTCAAATACTGTCTTTGATATTGTTTTTATCGATCCACCTTATAAATTAAACATTTACGAGGATGTTCTAAAAAAACTATTAGATAAAAATTTAATTAATGACAATTCTTTAATTTACGTAGAAATGAGAAATGGTTCTAATAAGATTGTTCCAGGCTACGAGATTATAAAAGAGGAGAATGCAGGACAGTCTAAATACTCTTTATGGACAAAGAGCAAACTTCTATTCTAGTTTTAGAGATTTTGTTTTATTGCTAACGATACTCTTTACCTAACACAAACGGCCCTAAAGGGCCGTTTCTTTTAATAAAAGACTGTAATTAACGTCTTCTATTTCTAGCTGTTTCAACAACCTTCAATCGAGCCATAGCATCAGCTAAACGAGATAATGCATGAGCATAATCTGTATCGCCAGTACCATGATTTGCAATTGATTCCTTAGCTGCTTTAATAGCTTCCTGAGCTTTTGCTTCATCAATATCATCAGCTCTTAAAGCGGTATCAGCCAAGATGGTTACAGAATCAGGTTGAACTTCCAACACACCACCAGCTAGGTAAATCTGATCTTCTTTATCTTGAGAGTCGATAAGAGATACCATACCAGTTTTGATTGTTGTTAACAAAGGAGTATGACCGTATCTGATGCCCATTTCACCTTCTGAACCTGTAACTCTTACAGATTTTACAGAACCAGAATATAGGCTTCCGACACCACTAATTACGTCCAAATGGAATGATATAGAATCCATTTTTCACCCCTTTAATTATAAGTTCTTAGCTTTTTCTACAGCTTCGTCGATAGTACCAACCATGTAGAATGCCTGCTCTGGAAGATTATCATACTCACCGTTGATAATACCCTTGAATCCGCGGATAGTCTCTTTTAGTGGTACGTACTTACCAGGAGAACCGGTGAATACTTCAGCAACACTGAATGGCTGAGATAAGAATCTCTCAACCTTACGAGCTCTTGCTACAACAAGCTTATCTTCTTCAGATAACTCATCCATACCAAGAATTGCAATAATATCTTTCAATTCTTTGTAGCGCTGTAGAACTGTCTGAACACCACGAGCTACCTCATAGTGCTCTTTACCAACAACATATGGGTCTAACTGACGTGATGTTGAAGCTAAAGGATCAACAGCTGGGTAAATACCTAAAGAAGCAATCTGTCTTGATAGAACGATGGTTGCATCCAAGTGAGCGAAAGTAGTTGCAGGGCTAGGATCGGTCAAGTCATCAGCAGGAACGTAAACAGCCTGTACTGATGTAATTGAACCTTTCTTAGTTGAAGCAATACGCTCCTGTAAAACACCCATTTCCTCAGCTAGGGTTGGCTGGTAACCAACAGCTGAAGGCATTCTTCCTAACAGTGCAGATACCTCAGTACCAGCTAGAGTATAACGATAGATGTTATCGATGAACAGAAGCACATCCAAGCCTTCGTCACGGAACTTCTCAGCAACAGTCAAACCTGTTAGAGCAACACGTAGACGGTTTCCAGGTGGTTCGTTCATCTGACCATAAATCATTGATACTTTATCAATAACCTTTGATTCCTGCATTTCGTGGTAGAAGTCGTTACCCTCACGAGTACGCTCACCAACACCGGTGAATACAGACAAACCAGAGTGAGCTTTAGCGATGTTATTGATAAGCTCCATCATGTTAACGGTCTTACCAACACCAGCACCACCGAATAAGCCTACCTTACCGCCTTTTGCGAATGGGCAGATAAGATCCATAACCTTAATACCGGTCTCAAGGATCTCAGTTGTTGATGACTGCTCTGAGTATGTTGGTGCAGCACGGTGGATAACCCACTTTTCTTTCTCACCAATAGGACCTCTTTCATCAACAGGCTGACCTAAAACGTTCATAATACGTCCTAAGGTCTCTCTACCTACAGGAACCTTAACACCAGCACCTGTATTAACTGCCTCTAAGCCTCTGCTTAAACCGTCTGATGAACCCATTGCAATGCAACGAACTACACCACCACCAATTTGCTGCTGAACCTCAAGAACCAAATCAGGACGATTCTTACCATCGCCTTTAACATCTAGAGCATCATATAGCTCTGGAATATGGCCCTCAGGGAACTCAACATCAACAACAGCGCCGATGATCTGTACGATTGTACCTTTCTCACCAGCTCTATTTGAAGTTTCAGCCATTTTAAAATCCTCTCATCAATTAAACCGCTGATGCACCAGATACGATGTCGTTTAATTCCATCGTAATGCCTGCTTGTCTTGCCTTGTTGTATTCAAGCTGTAAATCGCTAACTAATGATTCAGCATTATCAGTTGCGGCTTTCATAGCAACCATACGAGCTGCCTGCTCAGAAGCTAGATTCTCTAATACAGCCTGATAAACCATCTGTACAACATAACGGTCTAACACAACTTTTAAGATTGATTCAGGTTCAGGCTCATATAAGTAATCCCAATGATGTTTACTTGTTTCATCATCGCTGCGAACAAGTGGTAACAACTGAGATACTGTTGGTATCTGAACCATAGTATTTTTGAAAGAGTTGCAAGCTAAATAAATAGCATCAACTTCACCTTTCAAAAAGGCATCAGTCATAACTTTGATTGCACCAACAAGCTTTTCAGGTTTTGGATCATCACCAAAACCAGCATGCTGAGCCATCACATCAATATTGCTGTGGTTAAAGTATCCTGATGCTTTTGTACCTAAAAGCACAACTTTAATACCAACATTCTGTTTGCTAAATTCCTGCATTTTTAGAGTAATTTTGCGGAACAGGTTGATATTTAAACCACCGCATAGGCCTCTATCAGTAGAAACTACGATGAAGCCTACGTTCTTCACTTCACGCTCTTCCATAAAAGGATGATGGAATTCACTATGACTTGAAGCAATATGATTGATAATGTCGTGTAAACCTTTTGAATAAGGACGAGACTGGCTCATTTTTTCCTGAGCCCTACGCATCTTAGAGGCGGCTACCATTTGCATAGCACTAGTAATCTTCTGTGTATTCTGCACAGAAGCTATCTTAGTACGTATTTCCTTTGCACCTGCCATTTAAGCGCTCCTAGTAAGTCTGAGTTGATTTAAAGTCCTTAACAACTTCAGTAAGTTTAGCTACAACTTCATCTGAGTAGTCAGGCTTTGCCTCAATATCCTTAAGCAGAGAATCATATTTTGAGTGAGCGAATGCTAGTAAAGCTTTCTCAAATGGAAGAACTTTATTTAATTCAACATCCTCAAGGTAACCTCTTTCAGCAGCGAAAATAGTTAATGCCTGTTCAGCTACAGATAGAGGAGAATACTGGTTCTGCTTCATAAGTTCAGTTACTTTCTGACCGTGATCAAGCTGCTTTCTTGTAGCTTCATCCAAATCTGAAGAGAACTGAGCGAATGCTGCTAATTCACGATACTGAGCTAACGCAGTACGAATACCACCAGACAGTTTCTTCATAAGTTTAGTCTGAGCTGCACCACCTACACGAGATACTGAAATACCAGGATCTACAGCAGGTCTTACACCAGAGTTAAATAAACTTGTTGTTAAGAAAATCTGACCGTCGGTAATAGAAATAACGTTAGTAGGAATAAATGCAGAAACGTCACCAGCCTGAGTTTCAATGATTGGCAATGCAGTCAAAGAACCAGTCTTACCAACTACCTTTCCACCACTCTTCTCTTCAAGATACTTAGCATTAACTCTTGAAGCACGCTCTAACAGACGTGAATGTAGGTAGAAAACATCACCTGGGTAAGCTTCACGCCCTGGTGGACGGCGAAGTAATAGAGAAATCTGACGATAAGCAACAGCATGCTTTGATAAGTCATCATAGATGATTAAGGCATCTTCACCTTGATCCATGAAGTACTCACCCATTGCACAACCAGCATATGGAGCAATGTACTGTAAAGCTGCTGTATCAGATGCAGAAGCTACTACAACGATAGTATTTGATAGAGCACCTTCTTCATCAAGTTTTCTTACAACAGAAGCAATTGTTGATGCTTTCTGTCCAATAGCAACGTAAATACAACGTACGCCATACTTAACCTGATTGATGATGGTATCAATAGCTAAAGCTGTTTTACCTGTCTGACGGTCACCAATGATTAACTCACGCTGACCACGTCCAATAGGCACCATAGAGTCAACAGCCTTATAACCAGTCTGGATAGGCTGTGAAACACTCTGACGAGCAATAACACCAGGAGCAATCTTTTCTACAGGATAGAACTGCTCTGATTTAACAGGACCATTACCGTCAATAGGCTCACCTAAAGCACTAACAACTCTACCTAAAAGACCAGTACCTACTGGAACTTCTAGAATACGACCAGTGCTGTGAACTTTCATACCTTCTGACAGTTTGTCATAAGGTCCTAACACAATAGCACCAACAGAGTCACGCTCTAAGTTTAAAGCTAGACCATATAGGTCATTACCAAACTCAAGCATTTCACCCTGCATAACGTTGGACAGACCGTGAATTCTAACAATACCGTCGTTTACAGAAACGATAGTACCTTCATCACGAGCTTCTGTCACAACCTTAAATTGCTGAATTCTTTGCTTAATTAAATCAGCAATTTCAGTTGAATTTAGTTGCATATATGTCCTCTATTTATCTGAGGGTTGAAGTCAAGTTTTGTAAACTTGTCTTTACGCTAGCATCAATTACTTTATCTCCAATCTTCAAAACAGCACCACCAATTAAGGTCTTGTCGATTTTCTGATTTAAGAAGACTTCACAATTGAACTTTTTAGCTAGCTTATCCTTAAGAGATTCAATTTCGCTATCAGAAAAAGCTCTTGCAGATATGAGATCACACTCTAAACGCTTTTCGTGTTTCTCTCTTAATCTTACAAATTCTTCGAAAATTTCAGGAATAACTTCAAAACGGTTATTTTCACCAATAACCTTTACGAAATTCTTTCCACTTTCACTAAGAATGTCCTTTAACAACGAAATTAGACTGTCAGCTGCGACTGAAGGATTAGGAGCTAACTTTAAGCTGTCCATAAAGTACTGATCTTTACAAGCAACAGACATAGCTTCTAGCATTGTCTGCCAACCGCTTAAGTTATTTTCTTCTAATGCTATCTCAAAGGTAGCCTGAGCATAAGGTCTTGCAACAGTCAAATTTTCAGCCATTACACACCTCTTAATTAAAGTGAATCAGCAATTTTCTTAAGCAGAGCTTCATCAGCTTTAGAATCGATCTTTTCGTTAATGATCTTTTCAGCGCCTGCAACTGCTAAAGAAACAACTTCAGATCTTAAATCTTCGCGAGCTTTGTTCTTTTCAGCTTCAATTTCACTCTTAGCTAAATCAAGGATCTTCTTTCTTTCTAGCTGAGCTTCTTCTGAAGCCTTATCGATAATTTGAGATCTGGTTTTGTTTGCTTCATCAATAATTTTCTGAGCTTCTACTTTTGCAGAACGAATTGTGTCTTTAGCGTTTTCGTTTGCAAGTTCAAGACTCTTTTTAGCCTTTTCGGCAGCAGTCAAACCATCAGCGATTTCTTTCTGTCTCTTTTCAAGAGCATTTATCAGAGGAGGCCATACAAACTTCATGCACAGCACAGCAAAGATAAGAAACGCTACTGCCTGACCAACAAATGTTGCGTTAATTTCCAATCTAGATACCTCTAAATTTGGTTTTGCTGTCTATTAACCTGCAACAGCAAACATTAAGTACATACCAAGACCTACACCGATCATAGGAATAGCATCAACTAGACCCATAACAATGAAGAACTGTGTACGAAGTAATGGTAATAAATCAGGCTGTCTTGCAGAACCCTCTAAGAACTTACCACCTAAAATACCAATACCGATAGCAGCACCAATGGCAGCTAAGCCCATCATAAGACCTGCAGCAAGGTATATTAATTCCATTTTATATCTCCTGTTTTTATATAAATAAAATCGTGTTTAGTCTTCTTCACTAGCCATTGATAAGTAAACAATAGTTAGTACCATGAAAATAAATGCCTGCAATGTAACAATTAAAATGTGGAATAAAGCCCATGGAACATTTAGAACCCACTGAATCCACCATAAAGGCAATAAAGCGATCAGAATAAAGATCATCTCACCAGCATACATGTTTCCAAAAAGACGAAGACCTAATGAAATAGGCTTTGAAAGTAAGGAAACACCTTCTAACAAGAAGTTAACTGGGATAAATGCCCAATGATTAAAAGGATGAAGAGTTAGGCTCTTAAAGAATCCAAGCACACCAATATTTTTGAATGAGAATGCAAAAATAAGTAGGAATACACATACAGCCATTGAAAGGGTAATATTCACATCAGCAGATGGAACTACTCTGAAGTATGGAACACCTATACGTTTTGCAAATTCTGGGATCAAGTCAATTGGTAGCAGATCCATTAAGTTCATGAAGAAAATCCACATGAAAACTGTTAAAGAAAGTGGAGCTATTAACTTGCTCTTACGCTTAAAAATACTTACAACGGTATTCTGAACAAATTCAAAGATCATTTCTAAGAAGCATTGAAGTTTGGATGGAACACCACTGGTAGTTTTCTTAGATGCGTACTTGAACAGAATTA
Organism: Succinivibrio sp.; assembly: GCA_050873645.1. Classification (GTDB taxonomy): domain Bacteria; phylum Pseudomonadota; class Gammaproteobacteria; order Enterobacterales; family Succinivibrionaceae; genus Succinivibrio. The sequence continues at coordinate 54,193 of JBNMJE010000002.1, forward strand.
AAAACAGAAAACCTAAAATAACAGTTAAACCTAAAGAATCTAGGTTCACGGTATAAGGATTTACGATTTTTGATTCACTCTGTTCAGGAAGAACAGCATAGCATGAGCCACTGCCAAGATCTGATAACTTACATTTTTGAACAGCTACAGTCTTAAGACATTGTTCTTGGGTAGCACCTTCTTCTGAAAGGCATTGTGCAAACTCAGTCTTATAAGCTGGTTTGACACTATCTACAATAGAAAAATCTCTAAGATCTAACTGTAAAAAGTGTAAGTGATGAGAAATGTATTCTTGAGAATTACTCTCTGACATAGAATCACACCCTATTTTGTAAATTTAAGCATTCAATTTTGTTTGTAAACGCTTAACCCAAAACTAACATGTAAGAAAATACGACTATTAACCTTTAAAGTCAAAAACAAAATGCCTAAAAATGTCACTTTTAGTGAAATTTTTTACCATTAATTTGATCAATAAAATTAACAATTAATCTTGACAATACCAGAATACTGAATACTAACACTACAATTTTATTGTTTAAATTCAGTATCTTAAATGTAAATAATAATAAAAAAATCAAAAGACTTATCTTTAATACAAAGGCATATATAACCTCATATAAGACAAAGCCAGGAGTAAGTTTTGAACTACGATATCTTCTTTGTAGCAGATAATACAGAAGATTTATAAAGAAAAATATAAAGCATCCTTGCGCAAAAGACAGGAAGTTTATTACGTAATTTTGATCTGTGAAATATGAAAATAAGAAACATATAAAAGCAAATAGACCAACTAGTAAAAAGTAAGTTTTTAGAAGTTTTAAGTCCATTTGCATTTAAATTACTCTTTTAATGAAAAGAGAGCTAAAAAGTGCTCTAATTGATCTTTTGAAGTGTAAGATAAAGTGATCTTGCCTTTATCTTCATTTGAAGCATTAAACTTAACTTTAACTCCTGATAGAACATTACTAATGTTCTTTTCCCAATCATTAAAGCTAGGATTTTTATAACTCTTTTTAGCTTTTGGAGTGTTATCTTCAAAGCCGTTTTCTTTAATGTCACTGACTAATTTTTCAGTCTGTCTTACAGTAAGGCTGTTTTTAACTACATATTGAGCAGCTTTTAACTGTAATTCTTTATCTTCTAAAGAAAGAATTACTTTTGCATGACCAAGATCTATAAGACCTTCAACAATCATATTTTTGATTTCATCATGCAGATTGTTAATTCTTAAAATATTAGTTACAGAACTTCTAGACTTGCCAAGAGTCTTAGCTAACTCTTCTTGAGTTAAATTACATTCATTTAACATTAAAGAAAAAGCATTAGCCATTTCAACTGGATTTAAATCTTCACGCTGAATATTTTCAATAAGAGCAACAGCGTAACCGTTTAATTCAAGATCATCTCTAATTAGGCAAGGAACTGAAGCTAACTGAGCAATTTTGCATGCTCTAAATCTTCTTTCACCACAAATAATTTCATACATCTCATCTTGAGACTTTTTAACTAGAAGTGGCTCTAACAGACCGTGTTCTTTAATAGAAGAAGCTAACTCATTTAAAGATTCTTCATCAAAAGCTTTACGAGGCTGATAAACAGATGCTTTTAGCTTTTCGATTGGAAGTAAAACAACAGAATTCTCATTTACAGGCAAAGTTGTTGTATTAGCTTCTTGAACAGCTGTCGTTGCTTTTACCTCAGTTTCAGCTTGTTCTTTAATCTTATTTCCGCTTAAAAGAAAATCTAGGCCTCTACTTCTATTTAATCCAGCCATTTTCGTACCTACTGTTTATTTGCCTTAGATATAATTTCTGCAGCTAAAGCTAGATATGCCTTTGAGCCAACTGATGATTTATCGTAATACATTGCAGGCTTACCGTAGCTAGGAGCTTCAGCTAATCTTACATTTCTTGGAATAATAGTCTCGTAAACAAGATCGCCAAAATTCTTCTTTAATTCGTCAGAAACGTCTGTTGATAGACGATTTCTGTTATCGAACATAGTGCGTAAGATGCCTTCAATTTTTAATTTAGAATTAACTGCACTTGCTAATTGATCAACTGTCTCAATCAATAAAGTTAAACCTTCTAGAGCAAAGTACTCACACTGCAGAGGTACTAAGATTGAATCAGCAGCACAAAGTGCATTTACAGTTAAAATATTTAAAGATGGAGGACAATCAATCAGCACAAAATCATAGTTATCTTTGATTTTATCTAAAGACTTTTTAAGAAAAGATTCTCTACCAAATTTATCTAATAAACTTACTTCAGCAGCAGTTAAATCCTCATTTGAAGGAATTAAATGAAATCCACCTTCAGTGGTTGTAACTACAGCTTCTTTGATATCAAGTCCATCAACTAAAACATTGGTAATAGATTTTTCTAGACCAAATTTTAATACACCTGATGCCATAGTAGCATTGCCCTGAGGATCGCAATCTACTACTAATACTTTTTTCTGCATAGCAGCTAATGAAGCTGCTAAATTAACGCAAGTGGTTGTCTTTCCTACACCACCTTTCTGATTTGCAATTGCAATTACTTTAGTCAATTTCTATTCCTTTCTAATCTTTTATTCTCATTATCACTGCTTGTCTTTTAGCATCTAAGGAAGGAACTTTTAATTCAATTATCTCTTCAATAGTGGTATTTTCATCTATTTGATCTAATTCATCGTGTTCTAAATTAGCCTTCATTGCTATAAAAACACCGTCTTTAGAAATTAGATCTTTACACCACTCTATAATCTTGCATAAAGGTGCAAAAGCTCTACTTAAAATACAATCGAACTTTTTATCTAGTTCTATATTTTCACAACGATCGTTGATAATGGAAATATTGTTTAAATTTAATGAAACCATTGCTGTTCTAACAAAAGACAACTTCTTAGCAATAGAATCAATCAAAGTAAAATGTTTATCAGGGTTTAGTATAGCAAGAACCAAACCAGGAAAACCTGCGCCTGTTCCCACATCAGCAATGTTATCTCCTCTGTCTTTTATTAAAGGAGAAACAACAGCACTATCTAGAATATGTAATACAACCATCTGTAATGGATCTCTAATTGCAGTTAGATTTAAAGCTTTATTCCATTTTTCTAACAAAACAACTAAAGTTGCCATTTTATCAAGTTGCTCTTGGCTACATGATATATCAGTCTGAGAGATCAATGACTCTATTTTGTGTAAGATTTCAGACTTATCTACAACAGATGGTTTATTTCTCATTTTTTACCTTAATTTTTGCCAAGTAAGTTCATCTTCTTTAAGTGAACTAACAGAATTGATATAGCTGCAGGAGTAATACCTGAAATGCGAGATGCCATACCAATAGTTTCTGGTTTGTACTCATTTAATTTTTGAGCAACTTCGTTTGATAATGACTTGATCTGTTTGTAATCAAAATTCATTGGAAGAAGAGTCTGTTCATTTACAACTTTCTTCTTAATATCATCAAGTTCTCTTTGCAGATAACCTTGATATTTTACTTGAATTTCAACCTGTTCTACAGACTGTTCTTTTGTTGCAATTGGCTCTAATTTAGAAGCTTCAATCAGACCATTTAGTTTAACCTCAGGTCTTCTTAAGATCTCTTCTAAAGTTTGCTCCTGAGAAAGAGGAGTTTTTAAGATCTGACTGATATTCTTACCCATATCTGAAGATGGTTTTACAGATGTTTCTCTTAAACGAGCTTTTTCTTTTTCAATCTGATTTTGTTTATCTTCAAACTGCTTCCATCTCTCATCAGAGATAATACCTAATTCCCTTGCCTTAGGAGTTAATCTGATATCAGCATTATCTTCACGTAAAATTAGTCTATATTCAGCTCTTGAAGTAAACATTCTGTATGGCTCTTTAGTACCTAAAGTACATAAATCATCCATCAGAACACCTACATAAGCTTCATTTCTTCTTGGGAACCAAGGTTTCTGTCCTTTTACATATAAGCCAGCATTAATACCTGCTAATAAACCTTGAGCAGCAGCCTCTTCATAACCTGTAGTACCGTTAATCTGACCTGCTAAGAACAAACCTGGCACTTTTTTAGACTGCATTGATACAGATAACTCTCTTGGATCATAGAAATCATACTCAATTGCATAACCAGGTCTTGCAATAATTGCATTCTCTAAACCTTCAATTGAGTGGATAAAGTTTTCCTGAACATCAAAAGGTAAAGAAGTTGAAATACCATTTGGATAGACCAAAGGAGAGGTTAATCCTTCAGGCTCGATGAATACCTGATGTGAAGTTCTATCTGGATATCTTACGATCTTATCTTCAATTGATGGACAATAACGAGGACCAACAGAATGAATTACACCTGAATAAAGAGGACTTCTATCTAGACCACCTCTAATAATCTCATGAGTTTTTTCATTAGTCTTTGTAATGTAGCAAGGTACCTGAGTTGGATGAACCTTATCTTCATTTAAATATGAAAATGCTGGCTGTGGATACTCTGGCTCTTGCTTAGTCATCTTTGAATAATCAATAGAACTTGCAACAATACGAGCAGGGGTACCAGTCTTTAATCTACCTACTTTTAAGCCTAAATTCTTTAAGTTTTCTGCTAAACCAATAGAAGCAGGATCTCCAGCTCTACCACCAGAATAATGATCTAAACCAATATGGATCAATCCGTTTAAGAAAGTACCTGCACAAATTACAACTGCTTTTGAATAAAATTCAATTCCAGCAGCTGTTTTTACACCACAAACTGTGTTGTCTTTGTAGATGATCTCAGTAGCTGGTTGCTGAAATATAGTTAAATAATCGTAATTCCAAAGAGTCTTTCTCATTACCTCTTTATATAAATGACGGTCGGTTTGAGCTCTTGTAGCTCTTACAGCAGGACCTTTAGATGAATTTAAAGTTCTAAATTGAATGCCAGCTTTATCAATTGCACCAGGACATACACCACCCATAGCATCAATTTCTTTAATTAGATGGCCTTTACCAATACCACCAAAAGCAGGGTTACAAGACATTTCGCCCACAGTTTCTAGATTATGGGTTAAAAGCAGAGTCTTGCATTTCATTCTTGCACTTGCAGCTGCTGCTTCAATACCTGCGTGTCCAGCACCAATAACAATTACATCAAAATTTCTAAAGCTATTCATTTTTTATTTAATCCATCTATAGATCTTGAAGTTCAATTTTATGACTTACCTATTACAAGATCTGAATAAGAGCTTTTTCCACAAAATTTGGCTGTCAATAATAAATAATAAGTAAATATTAATTTATTAATATATATATCTTATTATTCTTATTATTAGTAACGAAAAAATTGTTAAAAACTAAATTTTTTGTTTATTTTCAATTTGTTACTAACAGTTTTATATCTTAAAAAAGTTGTTAAATAGTATGGAAAACTTGTTGAAAAGTGGTTAGTTATCAACAGTCTAAAAATTATACCGTTTACACTTCAAAGTTATCAATAGGTTTTCAACAACTTTTACCGATGTTTTCAACAGTTTTTTAACAGCCTATATTTTACAAAATACAGGCATCTAAATCTAAATAATGTTTTTTATTTTTTAGGATGTTTTTGCTAATAAAAAAAATAATTAATGTCCAAATTGGATCACACTTTTTTAAAGTTATAAATAATTGTTTGAAATTTAAGATAATTATTTGATATAAGCTATGCCTATAACTTCGTATAAAAAAATTGTATTTGTAATTAAACGTGATTTATTTGAGAATAAGCCATGTTCTTAAAGAACATAACTATAAATACAAACACATATATATTTTTTTAGGGATTATATTTATGAAAAAGTCATTATTAGCATTAGCTGTAGTATTTGCAGCTTCTTCAGCAACTGCTTCAGCAGCTACTGTATACGATAAAGATGGTACTACCTTATCTGTAGGTGGTCGTGTTCAGTCAGTTTTATTTAATGGTTTCTATAAAAAGGCTGGAGAAAAGGATTCTTCATTAGTAAATTCATCACGTTTTAGCATTGCAGGCAACACCAAAGTTAACGATTACTTATCAGTATTAGCATTCTCAGAGTGGGATATGGCTGATGGTAATAAACAGACCGGTGACAAGCTTTTATCAAGAGAGCAGTACGTAGGTGCTGATTTTGGTTCTTTTGGTAAGGTAATTGCTGGTAAGACTCTTGATTCAACAAGACAGGTAATGTCTGCTACCGATATTTTTGAGTATGTTGATGTTCAGAATGATACTAATATCAACGGTGATAGACGTAATGGTTTATTCCGCTATGACTATAACAACAACGGTGTATTTGCATCAGCAACTTTTGAAACTGCAGGTGATGATCAGAAAATTTTTGGTACAAAGTACAATGTTCAGAATGGTTATGCTGTAGCTTTAGGCTATACCTTCGATAATGTAGTATTTGGACCTTTATCAATCAAGGCTGGCTATAATTTCATTAATGGTCAGAATGATGATGGTTTCATTGTTAAAGGATTTGATAATGCAAAGAATTTTGCAACATCAATTGCTTGGGGCTCATCAAGTGAGGGGTTATATTTAGCTGCTTTATACTATTCTCAGAAAGTTAAATACTTAGAGAATTCTTTTAAGAATTCTTTTAATGGTAATCATGGCTTTAGCGATAACTTTGATAGAAAGGGCTATGAGTTTACCGCAGGTTACGGCTTTGATAATGGTATCGGCGTTTACACCGGTTATCAGACACAGCAGTTAAAGTATAAGTACTATGGTTACACTGAGAAGGATAACTACGATTTAAGAAGAGTTCCTGTTCAGGTTAAGTATACTTACAACCCTAACTTCAAGGTATGGGCAGAAGCTGAGTTTGACGCTAATTCAGATGACCAGTACGGTCCAGATAAATTCCGTGGTACAGAGTTCAATGTTGGTGCTCGTTACACCTTCTAATCTGTCTTAATAGATAAAAGTAAAGGAAGTCTCGATGGCTTCCTTTATTTTTTGATTCTAAAAAGATCAAAAAAAACGGCATTCATACAAATGACGCCGTTTTTTTTATGAGCGTTAGTTAATTAAACACGCTTCTTGAACTCGTTGGTACGAGTATCGATTTCGATCTTGTCGCCAATGTTTACGAAATCAGGTACTGAAATTACATAACCGGTACCAGCTAAACGTGCAGGTTTTACAACTTTACCTGAGGTATCGCCCTTAACTGCAGGCTCGGTGTACTCTACTTCACGAACGATGGTGATAGGTAACTCAACAGAGATTGCCTTGCCGTTGTAGAAAGTAACCTGGCAAACGTCTTCCATACCGTCGATTAAGTAATTTAAAACGTCACCCATGTTGTCTTTTTCGATTTCGTACTGGTTGAACTCTTCGTCCATGAATACGTATAGAGGATCACCATAGTATGAGTATGTGCAATCCTTGTGCTCTAAGATAACGTCATCTAAACGATCATCAGCACGGAATACAGTCTCAGTACCGCCGTTTGATAGAAGGTTCTTTAACTTCATCTTAACAACAGCTGCGTTACGACCTGATTTGCTGTACTCAGCCTTCTGAACAACCATTGGGTTGCCGTTTAACATAATTACGTTGCCAGTACGGATTTCTTGAGCTAACTTCATTGTAAAAACCTTTAACGTTATAAAAAGAAATTTAGGCAAGATCTATGTCTTAGCCATTCAAAACAATATACATGTGTATTGTTAAGATGCCTTATCTGACCATTGCCTATATAAAACTGCCTGTATAAAACTGTATAGTATGATAAGCACAGTCTTATCTGAAAAGAACATCTCTATTTACCTAAAAAGGTAAATTTAACGTACTATTTTAACAGATCTATGGATTTATTAATCAAGAAAATTGATTTTTTTCTCTTATAAAAGCTAAAAGATTGTCGGTTAGAGAGCCTAAAGATAACAAGTGATCTCTCCATTCTTCAGATAAGTGTTTCCATTTTTCTATAAATAATGAAAAATCAAAATCATGAATGAAATCTGAGTCTCCGTTATAACTTAAGGTTAGTTGTCTTAGAATTTCTACTGATTCTTTATCGGAACAAAACTCGTTCATTCTGTCAAAAAGAGCATTGATCTTATCAATATGGGCATTTTCTTCTTGAGGATAGATATTCCATAAGAAAGGATTACCTGAAAGCATTGCCCTTACAATTGAATCTTCACCTCTTACTAGGTTTATAAAAGATTTTATTAAGAGAGAATCATATTCATCCTGATCTACCATTGGAGATACTTTTATGAAAATGTTATCTAGTTTATAGGTATCACCAACTCTTAAATTAAGATTTAATTTATTGTTTAAGTTATTTATAGGCTTTCCTTCAAACACAATAATAGTTAGAGATTTGTTTTGTTCTTCTGCTAATTTAGAAAGATTCTTTACTATGTAATTAACATTCGAATTTTCATAACTAAAGAGAGTTATGTAACTATCTTTAATATTAGTTTTTTCTTCAAACTGATTTTTTAATAGGTTATTTTTGTTTTTTACCTTCTTTAAAAAGCTATCTTCTATTACCAGTCCTCCCGTTTTATTGGTAAAACCAGGGAAGAAAAAGAAGCTTTCTATGCCATCTGAAAAAGAAGGTAATTTATGACAGTCATCAGCAAAAGGCTCGGCTGTAAGGTACTCAAGATTTATTACAAGAGCTTTATTCTTTTTTATATTTGAATAGATAAAATCAGGCAATCTTACAGAAAAGGCTTGAATAACAGTGTCTTTTAGATCAATGTTATCTTCTTTAGTTGGCCAAAGAGAGATTTTTAAATTCTGATTATCTAAATCTTCTTTTTTGATAATTTTTTTTATGGCTTCAAGATCGTTACAAAAGAGGTTAACTTTTTCTTTTTTATTACACAGATCTCTACCTAATCGCAGACAGACGCCTGCATCGCCAAAATTATCTATAACATCGCAGAAAATATTAATCATTTTTAATCTTATATAAGCTCTTTATTTTTATCGGTTTATTTTGATGTCAATACCAATTTCAATGAATTGTTTTATTAGTTTTACAAAATGAGCTGTCAAGCTAATTTGAGAAAATATAAAAAATTTTAATGTTGAATTAGATTACTCTATTGTACATAATATAACGCAGTTACATATCAATTTAACCATCTGATTTATATAGAAAAAATATAACTATATAATATTAAATAAAAAAATTCTGGACTAAAAATGATTAGATTTATTGTTAAGAGAGACGGTCGAAAAGTGTCCTTTAATGAGGACAAAATATCCAATGCAATAAGAAAAGCTCTTATTTCAGCACACCCTGATGATAAATCCACTTCTCAATATGAAGAAGATTTAGTCGAGAAGTTAACCAGACGTGTTGTTTCAGACATCGAAAAACAGAATTTAGAAGAGCCTTCTGTAGAAAATACTCAGGATATTATTGAGAAAGTTTTAATTCAGGAAGGTATGGCTTCTGAAGCAAAGAATTTCATTCTTTACCGTCAGAACAGAACTAACGTAAGAAATTACAACACTGATTTAACTAAGATCTATCGTGACTTAACTTCAAAAAGCACTGCAGATATGGATCTAAAGCGTGAAAACGCTAATATCGATGCCAATGCTCCTATGGGCTTAATGTTACGCTTTGGTTCTGAAGGTTCAAAAGACTACGTTAGAAGATACGTTTTAAGACCAGAGCACTCTATTGCTCATTCACGTGGTGATATTCATATTCACGACTTAGACTTCTACATGCTAACCATCAACTGCTGTCAGATCGGTTTAAAAGATCTATTCAAGCGTGGATTTAGCACTGGTCATGGTTTCTTACGTGAGCCTCAGTCAATTCAGTCAGCTGCTGCTTTATGCTGTATTGCTATTCAGTCTAATCAAAATGATATGCATGGCGGTCAGTCAATTCCTTTATTCGAGTACGATTTAGCTCCATATGTTGCTATTTCTTATTCAAAGCATCTATGTAAAGTAATCTGCATTTGCTTAAGAAATGACGAAGCTGATGTATCAGAAGTTAAAGAATACTGTAAAGAGTTATATGACAAGTATGATACTTGCCTATCTGATGAAGTTCAGGCTCTAATCAAAGCTAAAGTATTAGAAGTTTTAAAGAAATACGATACTGATGAGTTAGACGTAACCAAGAATATTGATTACATCATGTCAGAGGCTATTAAGCTAACTGAGCGTGAAACTTATCAGGCTATGGAAGCTTTAATCCATAACTTAAACTCAATGCAATCAAGAGCTGGAGCTCAGGTTCCATTCTCATCAATCAACTATGGTACAGGTACACAGCCTGAACACAGAATGATTATGAAGAATGTTTTACTTGCAACTGATGCTGGTTTAGGTGGCGGTGAGACCCCAATCTTCCCTGTACAGATCTTCAAAGTAAAAGATGGCATCAATACCAAAAAAGGCGATCCTAACTATGATCTGTTTGAATTAGCTTGTAAGGTATCAGCAAAGAGATTGTTCCCAAACTTCTCATTCTTAGATGCTCCTTACAATGCTCAGTACTACAAACCAGGTCATCCTGAGACTGAAGTTGCCCTAATGGGTTGCCGTACTAGAGTTGTTTCAAACTATTATGATAAGACCAAGGAAATTATTCCTGGTCGTGGAAATCTATCTTTCACAACTATCAATTTACCTAGACTTGCAATTGAAGCTCATGGTTCTATCAGCAAGTTCTTCGAATCATTAGATAAGATGATTTATATGGTATTTGACCAGTTAATGGATCGTTTTGAAATCATCGCTAAAAAGCAGGTTTTAAATTATCCATTCTTAATGGGTCAGGGCGTTTGGGTTGATTCAGATAGATTAAATCCAGAAGATACCATCGAAGATGTTATCAAGAACGGTACTATGTCAGTTGGCTTTATCGGTTTAGCTGAGTGCTTGGTAGCTTTAATTGGTAAACACCATGGCGAAAGCAAAGAAGCTTTTGACTTAGGTTATAAGATCATTAAACACATGAGAGATTTAACTGATAAACACACAGTTGATACAGGTTTGAATTTCTCATTATTCTCAACACCTGCAGAAGGTCTATCAGGTAGATTTGTTAAGATCGATAAGAGATTATATGGTTCTATTCCTGGTGTAACAGATCGCGAATACTATACAAACAGTTTCCACGTTCCTGTTTACTATGAAATTTCTGCTGCTGATAAGATTAAGACTGAAGGTCCTTTCCATGCATTATGTAATGCAGGTTCTATTTCATACGTAGAAATGGATGGTGACTTGACTAAGAATGTTGAAGCATTCAAGAATGTAATCTTATACATGAAAGAGTGTGGCGTAGGTTACGGTTCAATTAACCACCCAGTAGATCGTTGCCCTGTATGTAACTATGTAGGTATCATCGGTGACGTTTGCCCAAGATGCGGACGTAAAGATGGTGAGGGCGTAAGCATCGAGCGTTTAAGAAAGCTTGGTGTTGGTTGTATCTGCACAGGTTAGCAGTTATCTAATTTAAATAAGCCTTCATGACATTTACTTGTTGTGAAGGTTTTCTATAACCAAAATATTCAAAACAACTTACAAAATATTATTATTATTTTAGGAGAATGATTGGTATGCAAACTAGACTACATGCAAAGAATGGTGTCGTAGGAGAAGGTGTTAAGTTCGAGAGAATCAGAAGAGTTACTGGTTATCTTGTAGGTACCTTAGATCGCTTTAATGATGGCAAGAGAGCCGAAGAAAGAGATCGTGTTAAGCATATGTCTGTATAAGTTAAGATGGACGATATAGATTTATCTGTATTAGATAATACTACCTTAAGAATCGCAGGAGCCGTCAAGGAATCTATTGTTGACGGTCCTGGTATAAGGTATGTTATTTTCACTCAGGGATGTCCTTTTCATTGCAAAGGTTGCCATAATGAACAGGCTCAACCATTAAATGGTGGAATGGATGTCTCTTTAAGAGTTCTTTATGATGAATTTTGCTCTAACCCTTTAGTTACTGGTGTAACTTTTTCAGGTGGTGAGCCATTCATTCAAGCCAAATCTTTGGCAGTTCTTGCCAATGTCTTAAGAAAGAAAAACTATTCAATTTGGGCTTATTCTGGTTTTACTTTTGATAAACTAGAGAGTGACCCTATCAGAAGACAGTTACTTGAACTTGTCGATGTAGTTGTTGATGGTCCTTTTGTAATGGCTAAAAAGTCATTAGAATTAGATTTTAGAGGATCTTCAAATCAAAGAATTATCAATGTTCAAGAATCATTAAAACAGCAAAAAGTTGTTTTAATGGAAGGATACAAATAACTTAAATTGCAAAAGACAGTTGTGTGTAGATCCTGTGATTTAGCAGTTTCTATCACTCAAATTAAGAAGCATTATGATTGCATCTGTCCTAGATGTGGTCGAAGGTTATTGTCTAATAGTTTTGTAAAAGAAGGCGACGTTGCTATAGTGGCATTTGCCGCCTTAATCTTTTTATTCATCAGTATTATAGAGCCTTTCATGTCCATATCAGCTATGGGAACTGGAGCTGCGATGTCGTTAAATTCCATTGTTTCTATCTTGAATAAACAATGGGGTCTGTTACTTTATGTATTTCTCTTTTTTACCTTTTTTGCGCCTGTATCAGTACTATCAATTATTGTATTTATAGGTGGTTTTAGGTTCAAACCTAATATCTTTTTAGCAAAGTTCTATCAATTCAATCATGGTATGTGCATGGTTGATGTCTTTGTTTTAGGTATTGTAGTTAGTTTGATTAAGCTTACAGCTTTAGCTGATGTTACCTTTTATGTAGGCTTTTATACTACCTTTATCTTTTCTGTGTTAATGATCTGGTGCTGTCTAAAATTCAATCCATCAGTACTATGGGAAAAAATTAAATCTCAGTCTAGATTAGATCTCGTAGCTGGAAAGTCAGCTATGAGCCAATCATATAAAGTCTGTCATGAATGCGGTTATGTATTTAAAGCAAATCATGATGTTGATCTTTGTCCTAGGTGCCAGAGTAAAGTATCTTACAGACGGAAAAACTGTATCTCTAAGAGTTTAGCCTTATTGTTATCAGCTCTTATTCTTTACTTGCCTTCTAATTTGTATCCAGTGATGTACACAGAATTTATTGGATCAAATACTGGTTCAAATATTATTGAAGGCGTAATTGCAATGTGGCAAATGAACTCTTATTTTGTATCATTTGTAATTCTATTAGCCTCAATTTTTATTCCTGCTTTTAAGATTTGTTCAATGCTATTTATCTTATATGCAACCAAATATTCGAAAATTGTGGTAAATAAGAGAGTAAGCAGGCTTTATAGATTTGTTCTTTTTATTGGAAGATGGTCTTTAATTGATGTATACGTAGTTATCATCATGTCTTCTATTGTCAAAATTGGTAATCTTTTAGATATAGAACCAGGCTTTGCTATCATTTGTTTCTGTAGTGTGGTTATTATTACTGTATTCTCAGCTGAAGCTTTTGATGAAAGACTGATTTGGAATAAGGAATAATTATGGATGAGATTAAAACTGCAAAATTAAGAAAACATAAAATCTCGCTATATTGGTTAGTTCCTATTATTGCTTTAATAATTACTATCCTCCTTGTGTGGGAGAATTCCTTTAATAAAGGACCTTTGGTTTTACTTCACATGGATGATGCTTCTGGTATTGAAGCTGGTAAAACTGTAGTTAAGTTCAGATCGGTTGATGTAGGTGTAGTTGAATCTGTTTCGTTGTCTAAGGATTTTTCAGGTGCTGTTGCTAAAATTAGAATGTACAGTGATACAGATGATCTCTTAAATGAGGATTCGCTGTTTTGGATTGTAAAACCAAGAATTCAATCTCACAGTATTACAGGTCTTGAAACCATCCTTTCAGGTTCATATATTCAGATTTATAAAGGTAAGTCCGATAAGTATTCCACTGAATTTGTCTCTTTAAAGGATGTTCCTTTAGGATTAGATGAACATGGCATTCCTATTAAACTATTTGGTCATACTACAGGCGTTATTCCTAATGGTACTCAGATAAACTACAAAGGCTTTAATATTGGTATTGTTGTAAGTTCTACTTATGATATTGATAAAGATGATGTTATCTATAACGCTCTTATCAAGAAATCTTATTCACAGTTAGTTAATTCAAATTCTGTCTTTTGGGTAGATTCAGGCATCGATTTTAGCCTTAATCCATCAGGTGTTAACTTTAGTGTTCCTAATTTAGAGAACATTATTTCAGGTAGTATCAATGTAAATCAATTTACAAGTGAGAAGGGAACTCCTATAAAGCCTAATGATTCTTTTGATGTCTATAAAGATAAAGTTACTGCCAAATATGAGAACTTAAAAGATAATCCTAAGTTTGTAGTTTTAATTGATAATGATATTAAAAACATCAAAGTTGGAAGTAAGGTTAACTTTAGAGGGTTAGATATAGGTCAGGTAATTAAGATGCCTTGGTATAAGAATGATGCTGAGGTATTTGATTATCAAAATAAGATCCCAGCTTTAATTATTTTAGATACAGATAAAGAAAGCTCTATAAAAGCTAAAACAGTCTTTTCTAAAAACTTAAAAAATAATACTCTGTGTGCCCAAATTGATAATGCAAGTCTCATTGCTCCTGGTAATGTTATTAAATTAACTATCGATCCTCACAATAAGTGCCACACCAAGAACAATTCCTACAGAGATGTTGCTGTAATTCCTTTAGTTAAAAAGACTGATATGGTAAGCGAATTACAGTTATTTGCTAAGAAGTTAAACTCTCTTGATTTAAATGGTGTTACCAATAACTTAAACTCTGCTCTATTAAGTTTAGATAAGACCTTAAAATCAGTTAAAGGTGTAACTGACTCTGTTAACAAGAATCATACTTTAGAAAATCTAAACAAAGTCTTAGATAGTTATAACCAGAATTCTGAACTTTATAAGTCTTTATTGGATGTTTCTAATAAGTTAAATCAGTCTTTAAATGAGTTAAATCCAACTATTAAGAAGGTTGGACAGAAGAGTAATTCTTTAGTTTTCTCATCTGATGAAAAAGACATCGAACCTAAGGTATCTAAGAGGTAAAAAATGAGAAGAAGTCGTCTGTTAGTTATTACCTCCGCATTGTTATGTTCAATGCTATGTGCTTGTACAGCTTCTCAGGTAAGTTTTGATAGGTATTCTTTAACTGAGAATATAAGTTCATCATCTTTTCTTGTTAAAAGAAATCTTAATTTAGAGCTAAATGAAGTATTAAATGACGGTGGAATTGTGATTAAAACTTCTGATGTAAGTTTGCAGTCAGCTAATAACCATCGTTGGGCTTCAGATTTAAAAGAACAACTAAGAGTTCTTTTAAATGACACTCTTAATAAAGAGAATATAAGTAATGATCTTTCATTAAATGTCTACGTAAGCAAGTTCTATGGCACCACAGACGGCCATTGCATTATAGATATGAGTATAGACTCATTTAAAAATGGAAAAGCTCTGTATTCAAAAAATTACAGCTTTAATAGACTACAGAGTAAAGATGGCTATCAGTCTTTAGTTGATACTTTAAAGAGTGGTTTTGAATCATTGAGTGAAGAGATTTCCAATGATTTAAAAGAATTTAATTAAGATTGGATTTTAGGTAGTCATAAGAACTATGGCTACCCTTTGAGATTACCTTTAAAGGTTATTTACCAATACAGAAAGTACTGAAAATCTTACCTAAGATATCATCCGAGGTTACTTTACCGGTAATTTCACCTAAATGATCTTGAGCTTCTTTAATCTCTTGAGCACATAACACTAAATCACCTGTTTTAATGATTTCTATAGCATTTTTAATATGCTTATAAGAGTTTTCTAGCTCTGTCAGATGTCTTCTTCTAGCGATGAACATACCTTCAACAGGCATAATCTGCAGCAGATTTGCTAGTTTCTTTTTAAGTTCATCTAAACCATCTTCATTCTTAGTTGATGATGTGATCTGATTGAATGATTTAAAAGGTTCTTTTGATAAGAGTTCTTTTACCTCATCACAGGTACCTTTATCAGACTTAGACACTACAACTAAGATCCTGTTTTCATTAGTTTCAAATTCTTTTACTTTTTGAAGAGTTTCTAATGCATCTGTAGGAACAGTTGAGCCATCTAACATAAAGATCACAAGATCCGCTTTCTTTAATTCCTCGATAGCTTTTTTGATACCAATAGCTTCAATTTCATCTGAAGGAGTATCTCTAATACCTGCTGTATCTGTAATGACAACAGGAACACCTTCAATTTCAATTTGAGCTGTAAGAACATCTCTGGTAGTACCTGGAATATTTGTAACAATAGCTTTATCAGAACCTGCTAATGCATTTAACAAGCTTGATTTACCAGCATTCGGAGCACCTGCTAAAACAATTCTTGCGCCTTCATTTAGCTTTACACCTTGATTAGCGATCTTTAAGGTTTTTGCTGCTAATTGCTCGATATCATTTAATGCAAGATCGGTTTTACCTGATTCGAAGAAGTCTTCATGCTCTTCAGGAAAATCTAAGCAAGCTTCAAGTCTTACTCTAAAGTTTGTAATTTGTTCTGACAGAGAATTCAAATTATCAGAAAAAGCACCTTCTAATGAAGCTAATGCTGCTTTTGCTGCACTTTGAGAACCTGCTGAAATAAGATCTTCAACTGCCTCAGCAGCTGTTAAGTCCATCTTATTATTTAAAAAGGCTCTTTTAGTGAATTCGCCTGGCTCAGCCTGTCTTACACCATCAATGCTCAGAACAGCGTTTAAAACTCTTTGAGGAGCAATATTACCGCCGTGTCCTTGTAATTCGATGACATCTTCGCCAGTGTATGAATTAGGTGAAGCAAAATATAAAAGCACGCCTTCGTCGATTACTTCATCATTTAATTTAAATTGTTTGAAATAAGCTTGTCGTGCTTTTGGAGTGATATTAGTTAGTGTTTTTGCTACTGTTAAAGCCTGAGGACCAGAAACTCTCACAATAGCAATGCCACCCCTGCCATGAGGGGTAGCAATTGCTGCAATAGTATCTTCGATTGTAGACATGAATTATTTCTTTGCGACTGGAGCTTTCTTCAAGCTTAATCCACGCTTCTCTAAAGATCTAAAAATAATGAACTGCTGGAAAATTGTGAAGCTGTTAGAAACTAACCAGTACAGTGTTAAACCAGCAGGGAATGTACAGAACATGAATGTAAATACAAAAGGCATTGCCATGAACACTTTCTTCTGAATTGGATCAGTAATAGGTGTAGGTGACATCTTCTGTAATAAGAACATTGAGATACCGTACAGAATAGGTAATACAAAGTAAGGATCTTTTACAGACAAGTCAGTAATCCATAAAATGAAGCTTGACTGTCTTAATTCTGTAGACTCCATTAAGGTCCAGTATAAAGCGATGAAGATAGGCATCTGAATTAAAAGTGGTAGACAGCCACCTAATGGATTTACCTTCTCAGCCTTGTACAGTTTCATGGTTTCAGCACCAATCTTCTGTCTGTCGTCCTTATAACGCTCTTTAATTTCCATTAACTTAGGCTGTAGTAATCTCATCTTTGCCATTGAGGTGTACTGTGCCTTTGTTAGAGGGAACATCACGCTTCTTACAATCAGAGTTAGAACAATAATTGAGAAACCCCAGTTACCGATTAAAGAGTGAATGAAGTTTAGGATCTTAAATAATGGAATTGAGATGAACCATAACCAACCGTAATCAACGGTTAAGTCTAAGTTATTTGCAACAGCTGACATTGCATCCTGGTTCTTAGGACCAACCCATAGTTTTGCTGATAATGTCTTTTCGCTGTCAGCTTTAACAACAGTGTTCTGAGTTCTAATACCGATGATTGCTGCTGTATTCTTTTCAGCTGCACCTGAGTAGATAACGTTTGATGAATCGTTATCGCCGTTCACCCATGCTGATACGAAGTAGTGCTGAATCATAGCAACCCAGCCAGCTTTTGTTGATACGTTGTATTTGTTATCTTCAATAATTTTATCTAAGGTAGCCTTTTCGTATCTGCTGTTGTCTGATGAGTAAGCAGTACCTCTATAAGCACTTGCTACCATACCAAAGCTTGAATTGCTCTTTAAGTATGAATCATCTTCAGACTGCTTTAACTGACCATACATGCATAGATTTAAATCTTTATCGCTGTTGTTTAAGATGTCATATTTAACATTTACAACATATGAATCTCTGTCAACGGTGAAAGTCTTAACGTATGTAACATTGTCTTTTTCATACTTTAAAACTGCTTCAACACTATTCTCGCCGTCTTTGATGGTGTATTCAGTCTTATCTGATACGTATTCAGGTCTTGATAGGTTATCGATACCATCTTTGCCTGCTAAACCACTTTGTGCTTGGTAGATAAACTGTGGAGTAGTCATTAACAGATGGAATGGATCGTTTTTATCCTGTTCCTGTTTAATCTTAAGTAACTTTGCATCGACAATGTCACCACCTTGAAGATTGATGGTGAGCTCAAGGTTGTCACTTACTAGTTTTATAACCTTACCAACAGCAGTATTAGAATTGATTTCCTGTGACTGCTGAATTGCTGCCTGCTCTAATGCTTTTTGATCATTAGCTTTGTCTGAATTCCAATCCCAGAATAGAAACATTGCTGCGCATAGTAACAGAATAAATATAAGATTTCTTTGTTGTTCCATTTGGATAACCTTAAAGGC
Source organism: Succinivibrio sp. (assembly GCA_050873645.1). Lineage (GTDB taxonomy): Bacteria > Pseudomonadota > Gammaproteobacteria > Enterobacterales > Succinivibrionaceae > Succinivibrio. The sequence continues at coordinate 72,821 of JBNMJE010000002.1, forward strand.
GATTACTTTACTTTTTTAGGTACAGGATCATACCCACCAGGGTTTAAAGGATGACAGCGACAGATCCTTTTAAAACCAAGATAGATTCCTTTGATTAAGCCCCATTCTCTAATTGCTTCAAGAGTGTATTGTGAACAGCTAGGGTAAAAACGGCAATGCTGTCCTAGAATAGGACTAATGAAGATTTGATAGAAGCGGATCATTAAGATCGCTATTTTTCCAAACGGTGAGATATTTGTTGCCATAATCGTTTAAATATAGCACTTAGTTCAGAATTGCTGATACCTTCTATCTTTGGTCTTGCGATAACAACAAGATCAATATTTTGAAGAGAATGTTGATTTAATCTGAAAGTCTCTCTGGCAATACGTTTAACACGATTTCGCCAAACAGCTCTTTTTAAAACTTTTTTAGGTATAACCAAGCCGAGCCTAGAACACTGAGATTCGTTGTTTTTGCGAGCAAGAACAAGCACCCCAGTAGCGCTGGCGCGGACAGGGTTTGCGAATACCTTATCGTATTCCTCGGTTGACAGTATTCTGACAGACCGAGGAAAGGTATTATTAGCCATTAACGGTTGTTAAACGCTTACGACCCTTGGCACGGCGACGGGAAAGAACTTTACGACCGTCAGCAGTACGCATACGTACACGGAAACCGTGGGTGCGCTTACGCTTAGTTACGTTTGGCTGGAAAGTACGCTTCATTTGAAACTCCAACGACGGTACTACCGCCTAATTACACGGTGAATATATTAATAGTGAAATTTCACTATTAATTCAAAGTACGACATTTTACATTGTAAATGCTATTAAGGTCAACACCGTTTTTGTGCTAAAATAGCGTGTTACTATTTTTAAACAATTAATATTGATTAATCATCTATTAATATAACTATAAAAAGGCCCTTTTATGGATTTGGTTCGAGTCTGGAAAGACGCTATTGCTAATGTTATTAGTAAGCTCACTGATTTAAAAGAAAAGAGTGTCGTCATGTGCATCGAAAATCAGTGTTCTTTCGAAGTTTCTGGTAATAACATTGTTTTTGTTTGCAATAACGACTTAGCATCAAAAATGTTACCAATGTACGTATCCCAGTTGTTTATTGAAATTACTAAACTTCTTGGTGTTGAAAATTATGGTCTTCAAATGACCATGGCTGGTAATAGACCAAGTCAGGAGCAACCTCAAATGGTCGCTTCTACTCCTTTTGGTAATTCTGCTTATCCACAGCAACAGAATCAGTACATTAATGATAATTATCAGAATTCAACTAATACAGGAGCACCTGTTGCTTCTATGAATTCTCAGTACTCATATTCTGCTATGGCACCACAATCAGTAAATTCTCAACAAGTTAACTCTCAACAGACATATATGGCGCAAAACAATGCTCCTCAGTCTTTTATGGGACAGCAAAATCGTAACAATGTTCCTAGAGCAAAATTTACTGATCATATTGATCCTAAAAAGACTTTTGAAAATTACATTACTGATCCTGAGAACAAGATTGCTATCGCAGCTGCTATGAGAATTGCTGAAACTCCAGGTTCAGATAACTTCAATCCGTTTTATATTTATGGTGGTTCTGGTTTAGGTAAAACACACATTTTATGGGCTATTGCTAATAAGATCCGCCAAACCAAGCCAAATGTATCTGTTATTTATATTAGAGCTGAAGAATTTATTAGAAAATATGTAGACTCTATGTCTCAAAAGTCTTCATTCGCTCCTCAGCAGGTTCATTTCCAAGATATGTTTACCCAGTATGACGTATTCATAATGGATGATATTCAGAGTTTGACTAAAGGCGACAAGGCAAGAGATACTTTCTTTGATATCATTGCAAATTTCTTGGATATCAAAGGTAAGCAGTTAATCTTAGCGTCAGATGTAGCTCCAGGTAATTTAAAGAACTTCTCTGAAAGATTAGTTACAAGATTTGGTTCTGGCATCTGTAGTGAAATTTATCCACCTAGCTCTGAGACAAGAACTGCTATCATTCTAAGAAAGTGTAAAGAACTAAACTTTGAATTGCCTGATTCAGTTGTAGATTATATTGCTACAAACATCAGATCAAGTGTGCGTGAGATTGAAGGTGCTATTAAGACCTTAAAATCTCATGTTGAATTAAAAGGCAGTATGATTACTTATGATGAAGCAGTAAAAAGTCTGTCTAATTTAGTTAATAAAACCAGTAATAACACTACTGTAGATAGTATTAAGGATAGAGTTGCCAAAGAATTTGAAGTAACTGTTGAATCCTTAGAATCTGCTTCAAGAAAGAAGAATATCTCTCAAGCTCGTTCATTTGCTATTGCTTTAGCTCATGAACTTATTCCTACACTATCAAGCAGTGATTTAGGAAGAGCCTTTAACAAAGATCACTCTTCTGTATTAGCTGCTATTGCAAGAGTTGAAGAATGGAAGGCAAAAGATAAAGATATGAATTCTCTTTATCAGAAGTTGATCCTTTCTCTTAAGAAGAATTAAAACAATCAGGAGATTTAATTATGAAGTTTAGCGTATTGCTGTCATCAATCAGCAAACAGTTATCTGAAATTGCAAGTATTGCTGGTTCTTCAACTAATAAAGATGACATTACACAAAATATCCTTATTAAAGTTGCTGATTCAATTCTTGTTTTAAAGGCTACCAATTACAATATTGAGCTTCAGACTGAAATTCCATTAACAGATGTTGTGTCTGAAGGTGAAATTACTGTTAATGCTAATAAGCTAAAAGAAACACTGTCTAATCTTGACCAGAACAATTTAGTTGACTTTGAGTTAGATGAGCAGAACAACTTATTAGTTCTTTCAAATGGTAGTACCAACTTTGAAATTCGTACAAGATCTTCAATTGATTTCCCTTCATTTGAGATGGAAGATATTGAGCACACCATCGTATTAAAGCAGAAACAGTTAAAATCTATTATCGATTCTTGTCTGTTATGCGTTTCAAACGAAGACTTCAGAGATTACTTAAAAGGTGTTCGTTTTGAGGTAAACGGTTCAAAGTTAGAGATCTTTACATCTGATGGTCACAGAATGGCTATCCTAGAGACTCAATTAGATAATCCATCAACAGAGGCTGAGCCTTTTGGCGTAATCCTGACTAAGAGATGTGCTTCTCAGTTAGCAAAGATTGTAAATGAAGATGCAGACTCTGATGTTACCTTATCTTTTACCAAGAATGCAGTTCAGACATCTTGCAATAATTACAAGATGAATTCTAAATTGATTAACTGTGGCTATCCTAATGTAAGATCAGTTATTCCAAAGACTATAGATTCAATCATTTCTATTCCAAAGGATACTTTTACAAACCTAATTAAACAGGTTTCTGTATTATCTTCAAAGAGAGTAAATGGTGTTACCTTTACCTTTGGTGGTGGTCAGGTTACTTTAAGATCTGAAAACTCAGAGCATGAAGTTGCTACTGCGTCTTTAGCTTTACCTGAAGCTCAGGCTAATATTGAGATTTCCCTAAATGCTCAGTATGTAAGAGAGGTTTTAGGTGTAATTAAGACTAACAACGTACTTTTCTGCTTTAGCCAGCCTATGATTCATGTTTTAATTAAGCCAGAAACTGAAGTTAATGAGCAAGGCGTAAAAGCAAGCTATATTATTAGTAAAGTTGTGGTTTAACTTTAATGAGAAGGTAGCTTTCATTAAAGCTACCTTTTTACCTTCATGAAAATATCTCACCTAAGAATTTTAAACTACCGCAATATCTCTTCATTAGACATTGAACCGTCAAACCTTTTTAACGTTATATATGGAAAAAATGGTTCAGGTAAAACTTCTCTATTAGAAGCAATCTCCTATTTAGGGTATGGAAGATCATTTAGAGATTCTCGTTTTCAGTCTCTAATTAGAGAAGGTCAGCCTTACTTTGCAATTTCAGCTGATGTTGTAAGAGACAGTGCAAACTTATCTGACAGAATCGGTATATGCCGTTACAGAAATCGCAATCAGAATCTTGAGATTTCAATTAACTCTGATAAGAGCACAAGATTAGTTGATTTGGTAGATAAAATCTCTGTACAGGTGATTCATCCTCAGGGAATAGACCTAATCTTAGGTGGTCCTGAATATAGGCGTAATTTCATTGATTGGGGAGCTTATTACTCTTTTCCTAACTTCAAAGATTGCTGGTATAGATATAAAAAGCTCTTATCTCAGCGTAATTCAATGTTAAAGAGAAGAGATCCTATAGAAAGCATTCAATTTTGGGATGATGAGTTATCAAAAGTTAGTGAAGAAATTACAACTTTTCGTGAACATTACATCGATCTTTTAAAGCCAATTCTTTTGCAAAAATTAAGTTCTTTTTTACCTCAATTTGAGTTTGAAATTTTATTCTCAAAAGGCTGGGAAAATGGCTTACAGTTGCGGTCTGTACTCAACTTAAATATTGAAAAAGATAGAGTTTTAGGGTATACTTTTTATGGTTGTCACAGGGCAGAATTAAGAATTAAATGTAATAATTTTTCTGCTAGTGAAACCCTGTCTAGAGGACAATTAAAATTACTAGTTTGTGCAATGAGACTTTCTCAAGGTTATCTGTTAAAACACCAAGTAGGAAAAAATTGCATATATCTTATTGATGACTTAAGTTCTGAACTTGATGCTAATTCTAGAATGTTATTGCTTAATGAACTTAAAGAATGTGATAGCCAAGTTTTTTTGACAAATATTACAAAGAACTTAGAAATTCCAAGTTGTTCTGAAAATTCTTTTATCAATATTGAAGAATCTATAGAGCCTTAATTACATACAGAGGAACAAATGTCAGCAGAAAATAACAATGATTATGGTACTTCCAGTATTAAAGTTTTGCATGGCCTAGAGGCTGTGCGTAAACGTCCTGGTATGTATATCGGTGACACTGACGATGGTTCAGGTTTACATCATATGGTATTTGAGGCAGTTGATAACTCAATCGACGAGGCTCTAGCTGGTTTCTGCAACCATATTGAAGTAACTATCCACGAAGATGAATCTGTATCATGTACTGATAACGGACGTGGTATTCCTGTTGCTATTCACCCTGAAGAGCATGTTTCAGCAGCTGAAGTTGTTATGACTGTGTTGCATGCCGGCGGTAAGTTTGATTCTAATTCATACAAAGTATCTGGTGGCTTGCATGGTGTAGGTATCTCTGTTGTTAATGCTCTATCTGATAAGTTAGAACTTACTATTAGAAGAGAAGGACACATTTGGCAGCAGATTTATTTAGATGGCGGTAAGCCTGAGGCTCCACTTCACCAGATTGGTGATTCAGATGAAACTGGTACTAAGGTAAGATTCTGGCCATCTCCATCAATCTTTACTAAGACTATCTTTGATTACAACGTATTAGCTAAACGTTTAAGGGAACTCTCATTCTTAAACTCAGGTATTAAGATCACTTTAACTGATTTAAGAGAAACACCTCCTAAACAGGAAGTATTCCACCATGAAGGTGGTATTGGTGAGTTTATTACATTCTTAAATAAGAATAAGACACCATTAAACCAAAAAGTTATTCACTTCACAAAAAAATGCGAAGGTAACATAACTGTTGAAGTTGGTATGCAATGGACTGATGCTTATACAGAAAACGTTTATTGCTTTACTAATAACGTTCCTCAAAAAGATGGTGGTACTCACTTAGCTGGTTTCAAGAGAGCTATTACTTCTACTTTTACCAATTACCTAGAGAAACAGGGCTATAACAAGAAGTCTAAGGTTTCTACTAGTGGTGATGATGCTCGTGAAGGTTTAACTGCAGTTATCTCTGTAAAGATGCCTGATCCTAAGTTCTCTTCACAGACTAAGGATAAGTTAGTTTCTTCAGAAGCAGCACAAGCTGTAGCTTCTTCAGTAAGCGAAAACTTAGGTTACTTCTTACAAGAAAATCCTAAGGATGCTGAATTTATCTGTTCAAAGATTATCGAAACAGCACGTGTACGTGAGGCTATGAGAAAGGCTCGTGACTTATCACGTAAGAAAGGTGGTTTAGATTTAAATATTGCACCTGATAAGCTAGTTAAGTGCCGCGAAAAAGATCCTGCATTAGCTGAAATCTTCTTGGTAGAGGGTGACTCAGCGGGTGGTACAGCAAAGAATGGTAGAAACTCTAAGTTCCAGGCAATTCTTCCATTAAGAGGTAAGATCTTAAACGTTCAAAAGGCACGTTTTGACAGAGTTATTGATTCTCAGCAGATTGGTACTCTAGTAAGTGCTTTTGAGTGTGGTATCGGCAAAGATGACTATAATCCTGAGAAGTTTAGATATCACAATGTCATCATCATGACTGATGCTGATGTGGACGGTGCTCATATTCGTATTCTATTACTGACTTTCTTCTATCGTCATATGCCAGAACTGATTGAAAGAGGTTATGTTTACGTTGCTCAGCCTCCTTTATATAAATATGAAAAAGGTAAGCAAGTAAACTATGTTCTGTCTGATAAAGAAGCTTTACAGTATAAGACAAATATGGCTATTAACTCCGGTTCAATATTTGTTAATAAAGAGGCTGCTCCTATCTCTGGTATGCCATTAGAGAGCCTGTTTAACGATTACAATAAAGTAATGTCAAGAATGCCTAAATTGACTCAAAAGATTCAAAAAGATGTTGTTCTTAACATTATGTACTACAAGCTGCTCACAGAGGACCAGATGTCTAGTGAATCAGCTGTAAAGGAATGGGCTGAAGGCTTTATCAAGCAGTTACCTTCTAATGCTTCTGAAGGTGTGTTCTTCAAAGCAGAAGTTAAGCATGATCCTGTTACAAATCTATACTATCCATTGATTATTCAGCATGTTCATGGAATTGATCATAAGTATTTGTTAGATGATGCGTTCTATAAGTCAATTGACTATTCTATGTTGAAAGATATGAATTCAAAAGTAAATGGACTTATTGAAAATGACGGTTTTGTTCAGGTTGGTTCAAGACAAATTCCTGTTAAAAACTTCCATCAGGCATATGAAGTGCTCATGAAAGAAGGTTTCTCTGGTGTTAAGATCCAGCGTTACAAGGGCCTAGGAGAAATGTCTGCTGAACAGTTATCAGAGACCACTATGAATCCTGATACTAGATCTTTACTGAAGGTTCATATTACTGATGCTATGGAAGCTGATAGATTATTCAATGAACTAATGGGTGAAGATGTCGAAGATAGAAAGATCTTCATCGCAGAGAATGCTTCTAAGGCAAACTTAGATATTTAGTATCTGAATTCTAAAACATGTAAAAGCCTCGATTTTTTCGAGGCTTTTTATTGATTAATGTTCCACGTGGAACAACAATTCTATCTGTCAAAAAGAATATGAATAATTAAATAAGTACATTAGTACGAAGTTGTTCTGTTGTTTATTTCCATCATTTCGTAATGTGTTCTAATTATTAACTCAGTATTTATTACTTCTTATAATATATTTGAATGATTAGCTTTTAACACTTCATATGTTGTTTAAAAGAGTATGTTTAGTTCGATCGATTAACTGTATGAGCTTTTATCAGATCGTATTAATGTTCCACGTGGAACATCGGAAAACGAATTTAACAATAGTCTGAGTATTTTACTAAATCTAGCGGAACACTAATATCTCGTCATTCATCAATATTTTTGTAAATGGTCTGAAATAGCCTTTTAAACATTTTAAGACAGTCTCAAAGCAGACTGTCTGTTCATTAAAAAATCAGTGTGATTAGTCTCACAAATCTCTACATAATTGCATTTTTCTTGGAGTCTTTAAAATTGCCTGTAAAGGCTCTTTAAAAGCCCATTGTGAGATGCTCTTTTTA
>JBNMJE010000003.1:0-64754 GCA_050873645.1 Succinivibrio sp.
CAAAATATTAGACATAAAAAAAGGAATGTCCTAAAACATTCCTTTCTTAAGCAAGCTCAATGCTACAAAATAGGTAGCATTCAAAGATTAAAGTCCTAATTCAGGCTTAATCATCTTGCACCATTCTTTAATTCTTTCATCAGTAAGTTCTGGCTGATTGTCTTCATCAATTGCCAAACCAACAAAATGATCGTGATCTAACAGAGGCAGTGGACTTGTAAAGTCATAGCCCTGTGTAGGCCAGAAGCCAATGAATTTTGCTCCACGGTATTGGAAGGTCTCATATAACATACCCATGCCATCTAAGAAGGTATCAGGATAGCCTACCTGATCGCCTGTACCGAAAAGGGCTACAGTTTTACCTGTAAAATCCATCTTCTGTAACTTAGGCATGAAGGCATCCCAATCTTCTTGAAGCTCACCAATACTCCAAGTTGAAGTACCAATGATTAGCTTCTTGTAGTTCTCCATCTTGTCGCCGTCTTTGCAAATGTTATATAAATCAACTTTGTCAGCGCCAAGCTCATTTACAATCTTTTGTGCTACTGTGCCAGTAACACCAGTATATGTGCCATAAAATAAAGCGACGTCTTTCATCTTCTAATAAACCCTAACATGAATAACTGTGCATATTATATTGAGAAAATTAAAAGTACATTGCCTAGTTGCTAACCTTTATCATGTTTATTTAATTTTCTTTGATACAAGATCCAAATATAGGAAAATATACACACATAGATAATTTAGAGACAAAAGCAGGCAGTTTTATGGCGGACTTTATAGTTGACGAAAGTAAGTTTCTTTTAAATGATGAAGATGATCATTCTATATTTGAAAATGGTTTTACCTTATCCTGTGGAATAACCATCGGTGATAAAGAGGATGAATCTGATTGTTGGGAACTTTATTTAAGTGAAGATGGAAAGTATTACATCCTAGCTGTAGATCAAAAACTTCATGATAATTGGATAAAATCATCTTTATTAGAAGAAAATGCTTTCCAAAAACAGATTGTAGATGGCAATGAAATTTATCTACTGTTCAGCCCAAGTTCACATAGATTATGCAGATTGACTAATGTAAGGGTAAATCATTCTTTACGTTACGCATTGTCTTTATACAGTGCTTTTGCCAACACTAGATCACATGATTTAGACAGCAATTTACGTGATGGTATTTACTATGAATTTCATTCTGTTATTCTGCCAACCTATTCTTTAGTAGGTAAGGTGTCTGACAGAGCATTGTTTAACAATGCACTAAGAGCACCTACAGATGTTGAAGATCTTACAGCTCCAGATGGTCTAAATGACTCTTTGTCCTTTGTTTATGTAAAGAACATTCTAAAGAAAAAACAATTGGCAAATGATCTGCCTTCACCTCTTTTAGAGTCTGGAGAAGTTGCTGATGACTTTTTAATGTTAGGTAAAAAGAACGCACTTGTAATTGGACCTCTAGTTTTAAGAGAACACTACCAAGTATTTGATACCACATCAGACAGCTACATTCTGTTAATGGATAGTCTGTGGGCTGAGGCTTTGATGTCATCATCTTTGATCAATCAGATTGTATTAAACTCAATTCCTCTATTTGGTAAAAAGTACTACTTCTTATCTTTTAAAAAGAAATTTGCTTTAGAGAACATGGATGACCGACATTATGCAATAAACAAGCATGATGCTTTTGAATTGGCTCTGGCAATTAAGAGAACCAGAAAAGTGCTGAACAATTGTGATTTGAACAATGCACTTTATGTTCAGTCTTTAGGTATTTTATTACCAGAGGTCTTTACCAAGAGTGAAGATGCAAATGATGTTGTTTTATTAGGCTCTTGCTTACGTGAAGGTCCATTTGCAACCAGTCCTTTCTTAGATGATATCAATGAAGGTCTGTTAAATACTCTAGGTTAATTGTTCATATTGCCTCAAGATTTAGCTCTTGTGCTTTCAAATTTTAAGCATAAAAAAAAGGTAATCCGAATGGATTACCTTTTTTGTTGAGAAGTTAAAGATTAGATCTTTAACTGCTCTTTAAGCTCTTTATCATGCTCTTCTAGTTTCTTCTGCTTTTCTTCAGCTGAAACATACTTAGTGAAGTATCTCATTACTAACACGAAGAATACAGGAACATAGAAGATAGCTAATACAGTAGCAGTTAACATACCACCGATAACGCAGAAGCCGATTTCGTTACGACCTGCAGCACCAGCACCAGAGCTTAGAGCTAGAGGGGTAACACCTAAGATGAAGGCCATAGAGGTCATCAAGATAGGACGGAAACGGATCTTAGCAGCGTGGATAACAGCTTCTGTTAATCTCTCGCCTCTGTCATACAGGTCTTTTGCGAACTCAACAATCAGAATAGCATTCTTTGCTGCTAGACCTACTGTAGTTAACAGACCAACCTGGAAATAAACGTCGTTTGAAAGAACGGTCTTTACAGGAACGTACTGTGTGATCAGAGCAGCTAAAATAGCACCGATAATTCCTAATGGAACCACTAACATAACAGCAAAAGGAATTGACCAGCTTTCATATAGAGCTGCAAGTGATAAGAACACAACTAACAGAGATACTAAGTAAAGCATAGGACCCTGTGCACCAGCTAACTGCTCTTGGTAAGACACACCGTACCAAGAAATACCGTAGCCAGCAGGTAATACTTCATCAGCAATTCTCTGCATCTCGTTCATAGCCTGACCTGATGATACGCCTGGAGCTGCAGAACCTTGGATTTCAACTGCGCCTAAACCGTTAAAACGCTCTAGACGAGGTGAACCATAGCTCCACTCTGTGGTTACGAAAGCACTGAAAGGAACCATTTTTCCAGTGTTGCTCTTTACGTACCACTTCTTCAGATCGTTCTCTGTCATACGGTCTTTTGCTTGACCCTGAACATATACCTTCTTAACACGGTTTCTATCCATGAAGTTATCTACATAAGCAGAACCCCATGCAACAGAGAAGGTGTTGTTGATATCGGTAGGTGAAAGACCTAAAGACATTGCTTTTTCGTAGTCAATGTTGATCTTTAACTGTGGAGTGTCATCCATACCGTTAGCACGAACCTGTGTTAACAGAGGAGACTGAGATGCTGCATAGATGTACTGATTACGTACCTTCATTAAAGCATCGTGACCTGCTGAACCTTGGTCAACTAAGAATAAGTCGAAACCGTTGGCTGTACCTAATTCAGGAATTGCAGGAATATTGAATGCGAATGCTAAACCATCTCTAATACCACCTAATAGAGGCATATAAGCTCGGTTTGCAATAGCATCAGCATGTTGATCTGCTCTGGTTCTTTCAGACCAATCCTTCATCTTGATAAAGCCCATACCAGCGTTCTGACCCTGACCTGCAAATGAGAAGCCTGATACGGTCATAACACTGAATACGTTTTCTTGTTCAGCTGAAGTAAAGTACTGTCTTACCTGATTTAGAACGCTATCAGTTTTTTCAAGGGTAGAGCCTGATGGTAATGAAACCATAGTCATCAACACACCTTGGTCTTCACTTGGTAAGAAAGCTGTAGGAATTCGAGTAAAGCAGAATACTAAAGCAACACAGATTGCAACATAGTAAACAATATAACGACCGATTCTCTTTACGATAACCTTAACTTTCTGCTGATATTTCTCTGAAATATAAGCGAAGAAATTGTTCCATAAAGTTAATAGTTTTCTGATTGGAGAATAAATCTTATCAAAACGGCTATTTAAAGCAGTAAACCAAGTCTTCTTCTCTTCCTTTGCGTTTGGAGGTAACAGAATACTTGCGCAAAGAGCAGGAGTAAGAATAATCGCAATAGCAACAGATAGAACCATTGCTGATACGATGGTAATAGAGAACTGTCTGTAAATAATACCGGTAGAACCACCGAAGAAAGCCATAGGAATGAATACGGCTGATAGAACTAACGCAATACCGATTAGAGCGCCAGTAATTTCATCCATTGACTTAATGGTAGCCTGTTTAGGAGTTAAATTTGGTTCTTCATGAAGAATACGTTCTACGTTTTCTACAACAACGATCGCATCATCAACTAACAGACCGATCGCCAACACCAAACCGAACATTGTTAAGGTATTGATAGAGAATCCGCACACCTGCATGATAGCGAATGTACCTAATAGAACTACAGGAACTGTAATTGAAGGGATCAATGTAGCTCTAAAGTTCTGTAAGAACAGGTACATAATGAAGATAACCAGAATAATAGCTTCTATAAGTGTATGTACTACTTCGTTGATAGAAACCTGAATGAACTCTGTTGTATCGTATGGGTATGTAGCCTCAATCCACTCAGGGAAGTAAGGCTTTAACTTGTCGATCTCAGCTTTAACTCTCTTTGCTGTATCCAATGCGTTAGCACCAGATGACAGTCTTACAGCCAAACCAGAACAAGGTCTTCCATTATAAGTAGCATGAGCACTGTAGTATTCTGAACCTAACTCAACAGTACCAATATCTTTTAAGTAAACTTTTGTACCGTCTTGGTTAACTCTTAAAAGAATGTTCTGGAACTGCTCTGCGTTTTCCAAACGCTTCTGACCGGTAATGGTATAAGCATACATCTGACCTGGAATTGCAGGGGTACCACCTAATGAACCGTAGGTAACCTGAGCGTTCTGAGCCTGAATTGCAGCTAAAACTTCACCTGCTGATAGAGAGTAGTTCGCAAGTTTCTTTGGATCTACCCAAATACGCATTGCATACTTAGCACCGAAAACCTGTAGAGAGCCTACACCTTTAACACGAGCTAAAGGCTCTTTTAAGTTTGACTCAATGTAATCAGACAAGTCATCAGAAGTATGCTGATCATCCTTGGTTACAAGACCTGCAACTAAAAGGAAAGCATCAGTAGACTTAGATACGTCAACACCGTTTTGCTGAACAGTTGTAGGTAACTGCGACTGTGTCTGCTGCATCTTGTTCTGAACCTGAACCTGTGCAATATCTGCGTTGGTACCTGGTTCAAAAGTGATAACGATTCTTGCGTTACCGTATGAGTCTGAAGTAGAGCTCATGTACATGTAGCCGTCAAGACCAGTCATGTTCTGTTCGATGATCTGGGTTACAGATCTTTCTACAGTTGCAGCGTCAGCACCTGGGTATGAAGCCTCAATAGATACTGATGGAGGTGCAATTGTAGGATATTGTGAAACTGGTAGTGTGCTTACAGAGAACACACCTGCCAGCATGATACAGATCGCAATCACCCAAGCAAAAATTGGACGATTAATAAAAAAGCGAGCCATTATTTACATTCCTCGTTATTACTTAGATGCAGGTGCCTGCTGTTTTGCATTTGGATCTATTGGAACTACAGGTACGCCTTCACGGATCTTTTGTACGTTGCTGGTAATAACCTTATCGCCAACTTTGATGCCGTCTGTGATAACAAAATACTTGTCATACTCGTAGCTTAACTTTACGTTACGTCTTGCAACTGTACCCTTGTCATCAATGATATAAACGTAGGTAATACCGTTAGCCTCTCTTTGTACGCCACTTGCAATTACAACAGGAGCATTTGGTAGTACACCCTGATAAATATCACCTCTTAAGAAGATACCTGGTAATAGGACACCATCTGGGTTTGGAACGATAGCTCTTAAGTTAACCATTCCAGTGGTTTCATCAACACTAACTTCGGCAAACTCTATGGTACCTTCCTGTGAGTACTTAGAACCATCTGAGAAGTAAAGCTCAACTTTAGCTTTGCCATCGTTTAATAACTTGCCTTCGGTTAAGTTCTTCTTTAAAGCTAAGTGATCCTCAGCGCTCTGACCTAAGTCAACATACATAGGATCCATCTGCTGAATGGTGGTCAGTGGAGTTGCCTGACCTGCTGCAACTAAAGCACCCTCAGTTACATTAGAACGGTTGATAGTGCCAGAAATTGGAGCATATACCTTAGTGTATGCTAAATCGATGTTAGCCTTGCTTAATGCAGCCTCAGCTGATCTTACAGCTGCCTTTGCACTTAAGAATGAAGCCTGAGCATCATCATAATCCTGCTTACTTACAGCTTTCTGCTCTAATAGGCGAGTATATCTTTCTGCTCTTAACTGAGTGGTGTGTAAGTTTGCTTTAGCACTTGCTAAGCTTGCTTCAGCGCTCTTTACGTTAGCCTCATATACAGAAGGATCGATCTGATATAACTGCTGACCCTGCTGTACAGTTGAACCTTCGGTAAACAGTCTCTTCTGAAGAATACCTGTTACCTGTGGTCTAACTTCAGCTTTACGAGTTGGAGTTGCTCTACCGGTTAGATGAGAAATTACTGGAACGTTTTCAGTTTTCACAGTAAATACGTCTACTGGCATAGCACCATGCTGTTGTTGAGGCTGTTCGCCACAAGCAGATAGCATTAGAACAGATGCAACAGCAACTGTTGAAAGAATATATTTGTTAGATTTAAACAATGACATTTAGTGGTTCCTTCGATGCATCGAAATATTAAAATCTTTGTATCTACATTGAAAATTCTGTGTCGCTCTGTACGCTTTTCAATACAGCCTTTGTGTCTTGTAGGTGACTATATTTGTGTGCGTTTACTATCTAAAAAACTCTGTTAGATAGCTTCTGTAGTTTGTCCTAAAACTTAACTCCGCCAGAATGTGAGCAACTGCTCATTATCATATAAAAGACCGTGTCGTGTAATGGGCAATTTTTCGATATATGTATGTATATTCGTACATTGATGTATGTTTAGTTGAGTGAATTTTGGTCCTTTTATTTTCAATTAGTAGCTACTTTTACAATGGTACCAAAATAATGTGATGTATAAATAGCTTTTTTAAGGGATTTTGGCATTTTTTTAGTACTTCAAAATTATGGTGAGATAATTTTTCTATTATTGTGTTTCACTATTCACTGTTTTGTAATAACATACTTGTATGTATGTTTGAAATCGAAGACAGGATTAGATATGCCTAGAAGAACTCATGATGACTCTTTGGAAACCAAAAAGAACATCCTTGCAAGTGCTCGTAGGTTATTTTCAAGACGCGGTTTTGAAAGAACAAGTTTATCTGATATTGCAAAGTATGCCGGTGTTACTCGTGGAGCTATCTATTGGCACTTTGAAAATAAAGAAGAACTGTTACTGTGCCTGATTGATTCATTAGAACAAGATCAGTTCTCTTTAAATCTTTTAAATGAAGCAAGTGATGTCAATGAACCAGATCCATTAGGCAAGTTTAAAGCTTGGTTAGGTGGTATTGTTGAAGATCAGAACATCAAGTTCATGAACTCTCCTTTCATGTCCATGATGATTGCTATTATGAATGGTTCATCTGGCAATCAATCTTTGAGAGACAGGTTTTTAGAGAAGAATGCCCAAAGACACGCATGTTTTGCGATGGTATTAAAAAACGCTATTGCTAAAAAGCAACTTCCACCAAATCTTGATATTTCTGCTGCTGTAGAGCATTTAGGCGTGTTTTTTGTAGGTTATATGCATCAGACAAGAATGAATCTTGCGGACGAGATTAAAAAGAACTTTGCTTTTTATGTGAACTTAGAAATGGAAACTATAAGCCACATAACAAAGGATGCCTTAAGTAAAAAAATATAACGCAGCATACCTTAGAGTGTAAAACTACTAGGGTATTACTGCATTTATGGTGACTTTATTCAAATTCCTCAAAGTCACCGTCTTTGACGGTTCCATCAGGATTTAAGCCAACAGAAGCTGCATCAATTCCTTTCTCAGCAACAATTGGTGCTGTCTTTGGTAATGGGCGAGGTCTCTTGTTTTTATCTACAGCCACGTATGTATAGTTAGCTTCTGTAACTAAGTGTCTTTCTGCGTGCTCATTAGTTTCGCTTTCAATCAGCTTTTTAACCCAAATTTCTAGATGAATTTTTAATGAAGTGTGTCCTACATGAATGCACTTACCGTAACAGCAAACCACGTCACCTACACTTACTGGTTTTAAAAAAGACATGCCTTCGACTGCCGCTGTTACCACACGTCCATTTGCAATTTCTCTTGCCAAAATTGCACCGGAAATATCCATCTGAGACATAATCCAGCCACCAAAAATGTCTCCTGCTGGATTGGTATCACCAGGCATAGCAAGTGTTCTTAACAAGAGGTTGCCAATAGGAGGGTGAACTCTTTTTTCAGTATTTTCTTTCATACTTAGTCCCATAAAATTCTTTGCTACCATTGTATAATGGTGCAAGTATACATCATCAGAAATCAATATAAGTGACTTTAAAAATGCAACAGACTCAAATTGACTTTGAAAAACAGCAGGAACATTTAAAAAATGTTTCAAGAACATTTGCTTTAACAATTCCAATGTTGCCTGAATCACTTATAGATTACATATCAAATGCTTACTTGCTATGCAGAATTGCAGATACTGTAGAAGATGATCCTATTGCTTCTACAAAGCAGAAAATTGCTTGGTTAGTTTCATTTGCGCAGTTCTGTTCAAATGAATTTTCTGATGATATGCAGTTACTCTCTTTGCACAAACAGGCGGTTGATTTAGTTCAGAAAGGAGCTAAAACCACTGAGTTTGAACTTATTAAGGATATGCAGGGAGTAATTACTAGAACCCGTTCATATCCAAGAAAAGTTCAGATGATCTTATCTAAAGGTGTATCCATCCTAAGCTATGGCATGGCGCAATCTTTACAGGGGTTGGATATTAAAGATGTCGATGATGTGGATAAGTACTGCTACTATGTTGCAGGTGTAGTAGGGGAATTACTAGCTGCTTTATTCTGTGAGTACAACCATACCATTGATAAACATGCTCTGATGATTTTGTCTGTAAGCTTTGGAGAAGGCCTTCAGCTTACAAATATCTTAAAAGATAGAGTTGAGGATAAAAAACGTAATGTAAGCTACTTACCAAAAGTTGTAAATTCTGAATATAGAAACATGGTAGAGAATTACATTGCACTGTGCCAAGGTCATTTAGATGACGCTTTAGCATTTATCTGTAAAGTTCCAACCTCTGAATACGGAATTAGATTGTTCTGTTTGTTAAATATTGCAATGGCAACAGCAACATTAAAACTAATTTCTAAATCAGATCTTTTTGATGAGAAAAAGCCAAAAATTACTAGAAACAAAGTAAAGCTACTGTACGTTTTAAGTAAGATCTGCGCAAAGAACAACTTCTTAACTGTTTGCTTTTTTAAACTCTTAAGCCGTGGAGTTAAAAGAGAAAGAAGAAGTGCTCTTGAACTTAGAAATAAAGTTTCCTGTTGGGAGCAAAAGATTACCGACTTTACAATTGCTGATAAAGACTAAGCTTTGTTTTGACTTTTATAATGAGTCTTGATGACTGCTTGTGATGATAACATTTTGTCTAATTGACAAAAAAGTAAGTGCGATGAATAATTTTGCACAGTTACACTTTTGCACAATTACATTTCATATAGGATAGAAAATCATATGTTTAAATTTCTTGGTAAAGCATTTACCTTGTTAGTTTTGTCAATTTTCTTTATTTCAAGTGCGCAGGCACGTGATTATAAAGAAGGTCAGGATTATGAAATCAGAGCAACAAATAAAACTGTTGAACCTGAGATTAGAGAGTTCTTTTCATTCTTCTGCTCTCATTGCTTTGCAATGGAAAAGCCTTTTTCTCAGATGGCTGAATTCTTCAAGGATAAAGCTAAGTTTGTAGTTAACCCTGTAGGTTTAATCGGTGGTGATGTAGGTGTCGAATCTCAGAAGGCTTATGCAGTAGCTATCAACCTAGAAATTGAAGATGAATTAAAAGAAGAACTGTTCAATAGAATTCATGTAAAACAGGATATTCCTGAAAATCATGATTACTTTGTAGAAGTATTTGAAAGTTTAGGTGTTCCATCTGAAAAGTACGAGCAGATCTATAACTCTTTTGTAACTCAAGCAAAAGTTGCTGAGTATGACAGACATACTAAAGAGATGAAAATCGATGCTGTTCCAGAAATCGTAGTTAACGGTAAGTATTTAGTAAAGACTGATAATCTTGAGTCAATCGAAGATTATGAAGCTTTAGTTGCTTATCTATTAACCTTACCTTAAAACAAAAAAGCTCTAGCTAAGGCTAGAGCTTCCTTTAAATTTTTCTGACGTTGACTACTTACGCTTGCTCTCTTCGTAATCTTGGTGCATCTTATCTAGTAGTTTATCTTTTTTATCCCAAAGCTCTCTTACGTACATTGTGAACTCATGCTTGTACTGTTTATCTTCTAGATAATTACCTTCAAGCTCAGGAGTTTTCTCCATGATTTCAACATTTACATATACGTTTTTAACTCTGCCTTTTAACATATCCACAAAAGCTTTCTTTTGATTGTCTGGATAGTAGAAAGTATTGTTAAAGATGTAATCAACTTTATTACCGATCTCACTTAAAGCTACACCTAATGAAGCTACTTTTGGTGGAAGTAAGTGCTTGTATGGAGAACGAGCTTTCTTTGCTTTTTCTGGAGTGTAGCGACTGCCTTCAGCAAAGTTAATTAAAGTTGTAGGAAAATCAATTAGTCTCTTACAAGCTGCTCTTGTAGTTTCAATATCCTTGGTTCTTAACTTAGGATTTTTTAATAGTTTTTCCTTTGGATAACGTCTTAAGAAAGGCATGCCTAAGGCATAGCAAGCAAGGCCTGCAAAAGGAATATAGATTAAAGAGTGCTTCATAAAGAATTTGGTTGTTGGAACATTTCCTTTATATACACAACCAATAAATAGAATATCTAACCAGCTGATGTGGTTACTGATAATGATACATGACTTCTTGGTTGTAGGTATTTTATCGCCGGTTACGTGCCACTTAATGTTATTGGTAAGTCTGATTATTACTCTGTTATCAAATACCCAAATCTTATACAGGTAGTAGTTGCACCTTTCAATTGCAATGGCAACAAAGTGAAATGGTAGTAAGAATTTGAAAACACCTAAAACCATCATAGGTGTTGCAATAACAATTACATTCAGTGAGATCAGAATGCAATTTATAACCAACAGAATTGGACTTGGTAAAAAAGAAATCATTGAGTTTAATAGCCTCACTATCAGAAAAAATTGTGCTTATTGTAACAAGATTTTTTAGAAATAGTTATTTTTGCAAAAATTAGAACATAATATTAACTATGTTCCGTTTTTTGATATATAATCTTGAACATAAACTAGAGCAGAATTTACAAACTTACTTGATAAAGTATCCGTTATTCGAATGAGTTATTTGAAAATAGTTAATCAAATAAGTTGTGCTATAGAGTAACGCATTCATGAAAATGATAAAATCTGCTACTAGTACTACTAATAACAGTAGGACCTTTTATTTTAATTAGTTGAGGATTTAAAAATGAATTCAGACACTACCAAGTACATTTGGTTTAACGGCAAGATGGTTCCATGGGCAGACGCTAAAGTTCACGTTACAGCTCACGCTCTTCATTATGGTTCAGCAGTGTTTGAAGGTATTAGAGCTTATGCTACTAAGAATGGCCCTCAGATTTTCCGTTTAAAGGATCACATTGATCGTTTATTCAATTCAGCAAAGATTTACCGTTTCCCTGTAGCTCAGACTAAAGAAGAAGTTATGGATGCTTGTAAGAAAGTTATCTCAGAGAACGGTCTTGAGTATGGTTACATCCGTCCATTGATCTTCATGGGTGAAGTTGGCTTAGGTGTTAAGTTCAAGAAAGGCGTAAATGCTGATGCTATGGTTTGTGCTTTACCATGGGGTGCTTACCTTGGTGAAGAAGGTATGAAGAAAGGTATTAAAGTTTGCGTTTCTTCATGGAGACGTTTAGCTCCAGATACAATTCCTACAGAGGCAAAGGCTGCAGGTAACTACCTATCATCAATTCTGATTGCTAACGAGTGCACCAACAATGGTTATACCGAGGCTATCGCTTTAGATACTAACGGTTACGTTTCAGAAGGTTCAGGTGAGAACGTATTCTTCGTAAAGAACGGTGTTCTATATACTTCTCCTAACACTTCAGGTCTATTACCAGGTATCACTCGTGATGCTGTAACTCGTGTTGCACAGGATTTAGGTTACGAAGTTCGTTACCAGCCAATCCCACGTGAAATGGTTTACTTAGCAGATGAGATGTTCTTCACTGGTACTGCAGCAGAAATCACTCCTATTGCTTCAGTTGATGGTATCGATGTTGGTTGCGGTTGCCGTGGTCCTATCACCGAGAAATTACAGAAGGCATTCTTCGCTGTTGTAAGAGGTGAGACCGAAGATAAGTACGGTTGGTTAACCCCAGTAAACAAGTAAAATAAAATTTACATATAGACCCACACCCTAAGGATGTGGGTCTTTTATTACAATTCAAAATAAACTACTAACAGCGCAAATCTATTTGAAGACATATTTATTTGTCTTAGTCTAGTTTTATATAAAGGAATACTGCATATGTCTAATAATTACCGTTCAAAGGTTACCTATGAAGGCAAAATCATGGCAGGTGCCCGTGCATTGTGGAAGGCAACCGGCGTAAAAGATGAGGATTTTGGTAAGCCTATTATTGCGGTTGCAAACTCTTTCACCCAGTTCGTCCCTGGTCATGTTCACTTACATGATGTAGGTCAATTGGTAGTAAAAGAAATCGAAAAGGCTGGCGGTATTGCTAAAGAATTCAATACTATTGCAGTAGATGACGGTATTGCAATGGGTCATACTGGCATGCTTTATTCTTTACCAAGTAGAGATATTATCGCAGACTCTGTTGAGTACATGGTAAATGCTCATAAAGCTGATGCTTTAGTATGTATTTCTAACTGCGACAAAGTAACTCCTGGTATGTTGATGGCTTCAATGCGTTTGAACATCCCTGTAATCTTTGTATCAGGTGGTCCTATGGAAGCTGGCCGTGTAAAAGGCTGTGACCACAAAGTTGACTTAATTGATGCAATGATTGTATCAGCAGAGCCTAACGTATCAGATGAAGAAGTTAATGCTGTTGAGTCTGCTGCATGTCCAACCTGCGGTTCATGTTCAGGTATGTTTACAGCTAACTCAATGAACTCATTAACCGAAGCTTTAGGTCTGTCATTACCTGGCAACGGTTCATTAGTTGCAACTCATGCATTTAGAAAGGAATTATTCGTAAAGGCAGCTCACCGCATTGTTGAGATGGCTAATGCTTACTACGAGCATGGCGATAAGAGCGTTTTACCTCGTTCAATTGCAACCAAAGATACCTTTGAAAATGCAATGAGCCTTGATATTGCAATGGGTGGTTCAACCAATACAGTTCTTCACTTATTAGCAGTAGCTCAGGAAGCCGGTGTTGATTTTACAATGGCTGATATTGACAGACTATCACGTAAGATCCCTCACATCTGCAAGATGTCTCCATCAACCCATGAGTGGCATATGGAAGATTTACATAATGCCGGCGGCATTATGAACATCATGGCTCAGTTAAAGAAGAATGGTTTAATCCACGAAGGTAGCAAGACTGTTTTAGGCATGACCATTGGTGAGCAGATTGATAAGTACGATCTTGAAAAGACTCAAGATCCTGAAATCAAGAAGTTCTACAGCGCTTGTGCTGGTGGAAAGTACAACATTGTTGCTTTCTCACAGAACAACACTACAGATAAGTTAGATACGGATAGAACAAACGGCTGTATTCATGACTTTGAGCACGCTTACTCAAAGGATGGTGGTCTAGCAGTTCTATACGGTAACTTAGCAATCAACGGTTGTATCGTAAAGACCGCAGGTGTTGATAAGTCAATTCTTAAGTTTGTAGGTCCAGCTCGAATCTTCGAGAGCCAAGAAGCTGGTGTTGAAGGTATTTTAGGTGGCAAGGTTAAGGCTGGCGACGTTGTAATTATTCGTTACGAAGGTCCTCGTGGCGGTCCTGGTATGCAGGAAATGCTATACCCAACTTCTTACATTAAGTCAGTAGGCTTGGGTAAAGAGTGTGCCTTAGTTACCGATGGTCGTTTCTCAGGTGGTTCATCAGGTCTATCAATTGGTCACGTATCACCAGAGGCAGCTAATGGCGGTAACATCGGTCTTCTAGAAGAGAACGATTTAATCGAGATCGATATTCCTAACCGTACCATCAGAATGGCTGTTAGCGATGAAGAATTAGCTAAGAGAAGAAAGGCTATGGAAGCTAAGGGTAAGGATGCTTGGCAGCCAGTTGGCAGAGATAGAGAAATCTCATTTGCTCTAAAGGCATTCGGTAAATTAGCTTCAAGTGCCGACAAGGGTGGCGTTCGTGATCGTAGCAAGTTAGAGGGTCTATAAGATGGCTGAAAAACAGTTAGATTCTCAAGCATATCTAAAGAAGATCCTGCTTGCTAGAATTTATGATCTAGTAAAGGTGACACCATTACAGAATCTTGAGAGCTTATCTTCAAGATTAGGTGTGAATGTACTTTTAAAGCGTGAAGATTACCAGAAGATCCACTCATTTAAGCTTCGTGGTGCTTACCATAAGATTAAGAACTTAGATGAGAACCAGTTAAAGGCTGGTATTGTTACAGCTTCAGCTGGTAACCACGCACAGGGCGTTGCTTTATCTGCTAAAAAGTTAGGCATTAAAGCTGTTATTGTTATGCCTACAACTACTCCAGATCTTAAGATTGATGCTGTAAGAAATTATGGTGCTGAGGTAGTTCTGTATGGCGACAGCTTTAATGAGTCTTATGACTATGCTCAGCAGTTATCAAAGAAGAAGGGATTAACCATGATCCCTCCTTACGATGATCCTGATGTTATTGCAGGTCAGGGTACTATCGCTCATGAGTTAATTGGTCAGTGTGACAACATCGATACTATCTACGTACAGATTGGTGGCGGTGGATTAGCAGCTGGTATTGCTGTTTACATCAAGTCACTATTACCTCATGTTAAGGTAATCGGTGTTGAGGCTGAGGGCAGTGCTTGTATGAAAGCTGCTCTAAAAGCAGGTAAACCTGTTGATATTGGTTATGTTTCTCACTTTGCCGACGGTGTTGCTGTAAGCAAGGCTGGTACTGAGACTTTTAGAGTACTGAGCAAGTACTTAGATGATATCGTTACCTGCTCTAACGATGAAATCTGTGCTGCTATGAAGGATATCTTTGATGATACTCGTGCTATTGCAGAGCCAAGTGGTGCTTTATCATTAGCAGGTCTTAAGAAATACGTAAGAGAAAACAACATCAAGTCAGGCAATCACATTGCAATTCTGTCAGGTGCAAATGTTAAGTTCCATACATTACGTATGGTTGCTGAGCGTTGTGATGTAGGTGAGATGTCTGAGGGTATCTTATCTGTTGAAATTCCTGAAAAGAGCGGATCATTCTTAGACTTTACTAAGAGCATCGGCGACAGAGTTGTTACCGAGTTTAGCTATCGTTACAACAACTCAGATAGAGCAAGAGTATTTGCTTCAGTTGAGTTAACAGAGGGTAAGAAAGAGCTAAACGAGATCTGTAAGTCTTTAAAGAAGAATGGTTACTTAGTAACCGATCTTACCGATGATTCTTTAGCAAAGGATCATTTACGTTACATGGTTGGTGGTCACCCTTCAACTAAGTTAAACGAAAGACTGTATCTGTTTGAGTTCCCTGCAACTTCAAATGCTCTATTACGTTTCTTAGAGACATTAGGTAATTCATATAACATTACCTTGTTCCACTTCAGAATCACCGGTTTAGAGTTCTGCTCTGTACTGTGTGGCTTTGATGTAACCGGTAAGGAAGAGGGCATCAACGAGGTTATCAAGTCATTTGGTTACCCAGTTGAGGAAGTAACATCAAATACAGCTTATCAGCAGTTAATTAAGTAATGAAAAAGGCATTAGCATTATCATTATTTTTGGCCTCAGCGGTAGCAATTTCCGCTGAGTCTGATTATGACGAGTTTATTACCAATAGCTCTGTAACTTATGAGAAGACAGACGGTAATGCACAGGCATCACTGTCTATAGTTAATCCTGTAGTGAACCTATCTACAACTAAAGATTATGCTCAATACATAATGGACAGTTATCAAGGTTGGGATTTAAAACCAGTTATAGATCTAAGAGGATTTTCATTTAAATTCGTGGATAATGCTCCTTGTTCAGGACTTGTTACTTATTTTGATGGTAGATCTTACCTATTATTCAAAGCTTGTGGAAAAGTTTCAGAAGATGATTTGAAAACTCTGTTTTACAGAGCTAATCAGAAACTAAAGCTTGAGGAAACTTTGAAAAAACAGTCTAGAGCTCAGTTGTATTAGACCTAGATAAGAATTGAAAACAAAAACGCTACTTCAGAGTTTTCTTTGAAGTAGCGTTTTTTTTGTTGAGCGCGATGTTAAGATTACTTGCTAACTAAAGCTAGGCTCTTTTCTTCTGAATATAGTGAATTTGCACGAGCAAAATACTCAGTAGCCTCTGGATAGTTCTGAAGACCGGTTAAGATAGTTCCCACTCTAATATAAAGATCTGGACTTTGCTCGATAGATAAGGCCTGTTTGTAATCAGCTAAAGCGTCTCTTAATAAACCTGACTTATACTCAAGGTTAGCCATTGCCTTTAGTAAAGGCAGGTTTACTTGAGTTGTGATCATATTCTTAGCAGCATATTTCTTTAATGATACCAAGACATCAGGAATTGCAATTTCCCAGGTAGAGATACTGTCTAAGAAGGAAGGATCAGGATCTTGCTTTAACAAGGATAAAGACAAGGTTTTAGCATGATTAACGTCACCTAATTTAATCATTTTATAAATGAAAGCACTGATGATCTTAGGCTCTTTCTTGTCGTTCTTTGTTAAGTCTTTAAAACAAGTATCTACCTCATCAATAGTTGATGCTTTAGATAATTTTTCCTGAATGTTCTTTAAATAGTATTTTCTAGCTTCTTCTTCAGTTAAGACTTTGTTCTTAACAAGTTCTTTTGAAATAGCAACAATCTTGTCAGTAAGACCTAATTCGCTATAGCATTTTACGAACATACGAAGCACTGAAGCATTAGACAGGTTACCTTTGGTTTCTTCTAAAAACTCTAATGAAGCTTTAGGATTACCAATATCTAAGTTTAACTTAGCTCTTATAACTTCAGCTGCAAGTTTTACGTTTTTACCTCTTTTTTCAGCTTCATCTAAAGCTTGTCTTGTGTAGTCATACAAGCCAATGTGAAAAGCACACTGAGCTGCAGTTAAAAGAGATTTTTCAGACATCTTTTTAATAGAGTTGATGTGTTTGAATAAAGCTAATGCTTTTTCATACTCACCTTGCTCAAAGTAGATCTCTGCTTCATCTTGCTGAGATAATTTCTTTTTGCTAGCTCTTAATTTAAAAGCTCTTAATGTTCCCTTTGGTACCAGGTAAATTTTCTTTAGGAGAGAATAAACAACAAAAATTATGAAAACACTCAAAATGTAGATAACAACGGCGGTTGTAATTGAGGTTTCAATAATTTTTGAATTAGTAGCAATATGAACAAACCCCTGACTGTCTGCAAGCAGAGGTCCTAAAATAACAGCTATGCTAGTAAATAAGATGACTAAGATTAATTTAATCATTTTTCCCTTCCTTTAGCTGTTTTTTCTGAGTTTCATACAGATTGAACTTTTCTTGTGCTAAAGAATTAAATAACTTAATGCTTGATAACTGTTTTGGTTTATCAAGTTTTATCTTTAGTTCAGCTAGTTCATCTAAAGACTTTAGGTTGTTCTGTACAACTTCATTGTTTACATCAAAGTAAGATCTAATATGGTCTTGGATTTGTTTGATGTTATGGTTGAAGCTGTCCTCATCATGGTTGAATACTGCAACCTTTGATAAAAGAAGTTCGGTCTTGATGTTTTTTAGTAAGATCTTGGTCTGATCTGGTGATAAGAACTGATTTACAACAGAATCTTCTCGTCTTCTAACTTCAATGAATCTTGATGAGAATTCTTTTACAGATGTACATAAATTCTGTTTCCAGTCTTTTACCTGATCAGAAGGCTCATTTACCTTCTTAAATGCATCTTTTGAATTTCCACTTAAGAATTCGTTTAATGGCATGTTGTCAGTATTGTTATAAATACTGTCTAATTTTAAGAAGATACCTGTAGTATCGATGGTAGGTAAATTCTGTAGAGCAATAGTGTCCTGGATAATTGCTTCTCTAATTGCTTTTACTTTTGGATCATCTAGCTTTACAAGTAGCAGATCAGCTTGTTTTAAATTGAGCAATGCAGACTGAACGTTATCAGAGAATGACAGAATATTCTGTGCATTTGAGACTAAGAAATAGCTCTGAGCGATAAACCAATCATAAGGATTTCTATCCTCATAATTGTTTAATCTGATGTTGATTTTCTCAGTATTAAGAACAGCAGCATCAATCTTTTCTTGTAATGCTTCTTCATTGTTCTTTAAGACGTTGTTCTGTGATCTTAAATCAGCATTCTGAGAGAAGAGTATATCTGCTCTTTTATCCTTTTCTAAAATATCTGTATACACAGCATTAATCTTGTTCTGTGTATTTAGAATATTCTGCTCAGTAGTCTTTAAGTTGTTGGTAATGACCTCAAGATCATCATACTTGTGTTTATCAAACTGATAAGCACCATAAACACCGCCTGCAATAGTTAAAACAAGGATAGCTGCAAGTGCATTAACTTTGAACTTAAGTGATTTAATCTGAGACTCGTCGTTTCTAGGAGAAACAGCTGTTTTTTCAGGAGAGTTATCTTTGGTATTGTTTTGCATACTATTATCTTTGTTAAGTACTGTGTCTTTATCTGTAGTAGTTTTTTCTTTTTTATCAGATATTTTTTCACCAGATAAAGTTGTTTTATCTTGAGATGCTTTTTTACGATTTGCTTCATCTTCAAGAAGTAATTCTGCTTGCTTATGAATAGCTTTAGTTTCTTCTTCTAGCTTTAAACGCTGTTGTTCATCGCTATTAGATTCTAGACTTTTTTCTATCTGAGCTTCTTTAGGAGCTTCTTTTGAATTCTTGTCTATTTTTTGCTTCATAATCATATCTCGCATATATACAATCTTGCCTATCATAACACGGATAAAACTATCTCAATGATTTTGCTAGCATATATGATTAAACTTACTGTCACAGATCACTATTTGAACAATTTATTTGAATATCCTTATCAAGGATGTGCTATGCGCAGTGAATTGGCTGTCGTTTGGATAAATATGCGCTTTTTATGTGAGCACCACATAGATAAATATAATTGAAATGAAAGGTGATATAATTTTCTAGTTTTCAATCCACAACAATCTTCATGTCTAATTTATGGATAAAGCTAGTTTTGAACTTAGATTAAATAAATTTGAAGCTCTAAATACTGAACGCTTAAAAAGAGCTTTACAGATTATGAAGAACGATGTGGCTAACGTTCTGAATGTTCTACCTTTACTTATTCACTACAATTCCCCAAAACTCCCAGGATACAGATCAAGTACAGTTCCTTTTGGTATTGATAAATTCACACCTAATGAATTTCAGCGTCATTACCTAATTGATCATGGAATTGATCCTGATACTCCTGAAGAGAAGCATTATCCAATTTATGCGCTGTATGCAATGGGTAGTACTTCATCTATTGCGCAAGGGCAGAATTCAGATTTAGATATCTGGGTATGTGTAAATAAAAACACACCAGAAGAGGAAATAAAACTTTTAGCTGAAAAGTGTCACTTTTTATCCTCATTTGCAAAAACTTTAGGGGCTGATGTTAATTTGTTCGTAACTCCTGAAGATAAGTTTTCAAGTGGCGAACATGGAAACATGGATACTGAAGACTGTGGTTCTGCTCAGAGTCTATTCCTGCTAGATGAGTTTTACAGATCATCAATTAGATTGTGTGGCAGAAACTTAGCCTGGTTCATGGTAAGCGAAAGTGAAGAAAAACAAAATTATCAAGAGTTCATAGATGACTTTTACAAAAGTCCTGCTGTTGATAAAGAGTCTTGGTTCGATTTTGGCTCTGTAGCCAAGTGCTCTCCAGTTGAATACTTTGGTTCTGGCTTATGGCTTGTATATAAGGGTATTGATCATCCGTTAAAAGCTGTATTAAAAATTCTTTTAATGGAAGCTTATGCTGACGAATATCCAAATACTAGACTGTTGTCCATGGAATTAAAGAGTGCCGTATATGACAGCACTCAATACACTCTTCAGCAAGATGCTTACTATTTGATGTATAGAAAAGTAGCAAAATACTTAAAGAGAAAAGGTGATGCTACAAGATTAAGACTTGCAAGAATTTGTTTCTATCTAAAAATCCAGCAATCTATAGCTCATATTTCAAAAGGAAAACTGCGTGAGCAAAGAGAACGTTTCTTAAGACGATTAAGCTTGATGTGGGGTTGGACAAGAGCTTATTGCAATCATCTGAACAATATCGATCAGTGGAATATAGAAACTGTAAAAAGAGCTCAAAGAGATTTGTTTTCATCTCTTCTAGAAAGTTATAGAACTTTACTAAGATTCTCTGTTGAAAATAAGATTGAGTATGCTATTACATCGGATGATGCTGGTGTTTTATCTAGAAAAATTTATGCCGCTTTTGATAGATATCCTGGCAAAATTCTAATTGCAAGTAAGGAATTTATTCATCTTCTAGAAGAGAACACTATTACTTTTGTAAAACCATCTAAGAACAGTATCTGTAGAAAGGGCTGGCATATCTTCCCTACGGCGATAGATAGTTTGTCATTACTGTCTACAAAGGCTGTATATATTGCGCCAAGAGCTGTAGAAGTCGTAGCTTGGGCAACCTTTAACAATCTTTTAACCAGCTCAAGTAAAGTTTTCGTCTCAAACAAAGATGGCTATTTGACCGCTGATAAAATCAAGAAATTATCCTATGACATGGCGATGTTCTTTAAGAACAGTAGCCATTTGGAAGTATCAGAGGCAGATCTGCAAAAACCAAGAAAAGTTTTAAAAAGCATGATATTGATAAATCTTGAGAATGATATTACTCAAGAGTTGTTAATCTCTCCTTCAGACATCGAGATCGGTTCATCTCTGTCTTGTGGAAGACAAAAGATGTGCCTTGTAGGTTCTGTTGATCTTGTATGCTTGAATTCATGGGGTGAAATTAACTGTATTTCATATCCTGATGGTGAATTAGGTTTAGTTGAAGCTTTATCTTCGATTATCAGAATTCATGGAGCTCTTTTCTCAAATCAGTCTCATGACTACAACTCAGTATTAAAAGTTCTGTCATATTCAAAAGCACATAGTGATTTGATTAGATTCGACCTAGAAGCAACCATAAGAGGTATCTTCTCGTGTTTAGGAGATTATGAGTCAAGCTACGTGTTTAATGTAGGCCACAACACCTATGAGGCTATGGTCAATGAAGAAGGTTCATTATCTTTAATTAGACATTCTACATTCAGAACTTCAGATGACGATGTAACTGTATTGTCTCGCTTTGGAATGAGACCTGAGTTTGCTTTGCAGGTGCCAACTCAAGTAGAAAAGTGTGCCTCAGCTGGTATCGTTCAATATTTCTTTAAGAAAAAAGGTAACTTGTGGGATATTTACATTGTTAATGAAAGAAATGAAGTAAAGATCTTTCATGATTTTTCAGGTTCAAGATCAAAGCTTGTAAATGCTATTAACAGGTTCTATACCCAAAATACTGAAAATGATGTAACTAACAACAATTTGAACTTTAATTTGCCTCAGTATTTTGTGTTATCTGAAGATGAAACCTCCATTCATCCATTTACGATTATGAATGCTTGATCTTCATAACAGTGCAAATTTTTAGGCAAGTTAAATTTGCAATTAACGCATATTAATATTTTGATATACTCATCTAGACTTTAAACATTTTTGTAGGACAGAAAATTGAAAAAGCTTATTTCTGCATTTGTTGTATTTGTCGCTTTATGTGAGCTTTCAGGCTGTGGCATTAAAGGCAAACTTTATATTGAGCCTGAATATGCTCAGCAAGAAGATGATGATAGTTCTGATGAACAGGCTTCTAAGAACACTTCTTCAAATAACAACTCTAAAGAAGATGAAGAGTCTCAAAAAGAGTCAAAGAAATAGGAAACTATTCACTGTTACAAATAGAATCAAAATTCAATAAAAACAACTGCGTATGTAAGTAGATAAGAATGCAGTTTGTGATGGAAGGAAAAAATGGATTATTTTAATTTTAAAGGCCCTGATTTATACGCTGAAGACATCAAAGCTACCGATTTAGCTAAAGAGTACGGTACTCCTCTTTATGTTTACTCAAAAGCAACTTTGCATAGACATATGAATGCTTTTGAGGACTCATTAAAAGAGAAAAAGCATTTAGTTTGTTTTGCTGTAAAAGCTTGTTCAAATCTTGCTGTTATTCATGAAATGGCAAAGCTAGGCGCAGGTTTTGATATCGTATCTGAAGGTGAATTACGTAGAGTAATTGCAGCAGGCGGAGATCCTAAGAAAGTTGTTTTCTCAGGTGTAGGCAAATCAGAGCAGGAAATTGAATTTGCTCTGTCACAGGGAATTAACTGCTTAAACATTGAATCAGCTCAAGAGATTGATACTGTAATTAAGGTTGCTAAGAAGTTAAATGTAGTAGCTCCAGTTGCTCTTAGAGTAAATCCTGGTGTTGATGCTAAAACTCATCCTTCAATTTCAACCGGTCTTAAGAACAATAAGTTCGGTGTAAGTGAAGAAATTGCTTTTGATCTTTATAAGAAGATGTCAAAAGAGTCTTGCTTAAAGATTTCTGGAATCGACTGCCATATTGGTTCTCAGATGACATCTGGTATGCCAATTATTGAAGCAACCGATAAAATCATTTCTTTATATAAAAAATTACTAGCTGAAGGTATCAAAGTAGATCACATTGATATGGGCGGTGGTTTAGGTGTTACCTATGATAACGAAACACCTCCTACCCCAAGTGAGTACTGCGCTCCTATCTTAGAGAGATTAAAGGACTTAGACGTTTCAATCTATATTGAACCAGGTCGTGCTATGGTAGCTAATGCATGTATTCTTTTAGCTAAAGTTCAGTACCAAAAAGACAATGGCGATAAGCACTTTATCATCACTGATACTGGTATGAACGATATGATTAGACCTGCTTTATATGGTTCATGGATGACCATCATTAACACTACAGTTCATCCTGACGGTGAGGCTGTAAAGTCTGATGTTGTAGGACCTATCTGTGAGAGTGATGATTTCTTAGGCAAGGACAGAAAGCTAAATGTAAGAAATGGTGACATCTTAGCTGTTCGCGGTGCAGGTGCATACGGTTCTTCAATGGCTTCAACCTACAATACAAGACGCTTACCATGTGAAGTGATGGTTGATGGTGACAAGTCATATGTAATCAAGAAACGTCAGTCTTATGAAGATATCTGGAAGGACGAAATTATCCTAGGATAATAAAAATGATTTTAAAGTTTACAAAAATGCATGGTTTGGGTAACGATTTTATGGTCGTTGACGGTGTTACCCAAAAGGTATTTTTTTCACCAGAACTCATTAAAAAATTAGCAGACAGACATTTTGGTATAGGTTTTGACCAGTTATTGCTGGTTGAACCACCTTTTGATCCTGAGGTTGATTTCCACTACAGAATATTTAATGCTGACGGTTCTGAAGTTCAGATGTGTGGCAATGGAGCTCGTTGCTTCGTTAGATTCGTAGTCGATCACAACCTTACCAATAAGAGAGACATTAAGGTAAGTACAGTATCAGGCGTATTAAGATTAAAGCTTAACGATGATGATACCGTGACTGTAAATATGGGAGCACCTGAGTTTGAACCTCACAAGATCCCATTTAATGCTCCAGCCCGTGCTAATGAGTACAAGATAACTTTATCAGATGGTACTGAGTTTTCTCATGGAGCTGTATCTATGGGAAATCCACATGCTGTGTTCTTCTTTGATGATGTAAAAACAGCTCCTGTTGAAAAGTATGGTAAAGAGCTTGAGTGTCACAAGAACTTCCCTGAAAAAGTGAACGTAGGTTTTGCTCAGGTTGTGAATAACCATGCTTTAAACTTAAGAGTTTTTGAGCGTGGTTGTGGAGAAACTTTAGCCTGTGGTACCGGTGCATGCGCTGCAGCTGTAGTTGCTATTTCCCAGGGTAGAGTATCTTCTCCTGTAAATGTAACCTTACCAGGTGGTACCTTGAGAATTTCATGGGAAGGAGGTAAATCTCCTGTAATGATGTCAGGTCCTGCTCAAAGAGTATTTGAAGGCACTGTTGTTATTTAGTCACAAGCTGAATAACTTATTTTTGAAATTCATTTTGGGTGAATATCATGCTTGCTGATGAGGTTAATCGTTTTATAGATCATCTTCGTTATGAGAAGCGTGCCAGTGTTCATACCATTAGTTCATACAGCAACGTTCTAAAAAGAGCAGTTGCTGTATTAGAGCGCGAATTTGATAATGTAAAGTCATGGCAAGATGTAGGTCTTGAACAGATGAGAGCTATACAGCGTGACTTTAACTTTAATGATGAGAATGTAAAACAGTCAAACAATTCTGTAGCGCACGATCTGTACGCTTTAAGCTCATTTTTTAAATACCTCATAAAACAGGGGGCTCTTCAAGATAATCCTTGTTCTCTAATTAAAGCTCCTAAAGTAAAACGCCATCTGCCAAAGATCTTAACTTTAAACGAAGTTGATGTCCTTTTAGATTATGAGCCAAAAGATCTGTTTGAACTAAGAGACAGTGCTATTGCTGAACTGTTGTTCTCCTCTGGATTGCGTGTCTCTGAGTTAGTGGGGCTTGATTTAAAAGATCTTAACCATGAAACCAAAGAAGTCAGAGTTTTAGGTAAAGGCAGTAAGTACAGAATTGTTCCTGTAGGTCAAAGAGCTATAGATAAAATTACTAATTATTTAAAGGTAAGAGATGAGTTCAAACCATCAGAAGATGCTCTATTTTTAAATAAATACGGTAGAAGACTGACCACAAGGGCAGTAGAACAGAATTTGGAGAAACTGTCGATAAAAGCGGGTGTGCAAACTCATTTAAATCCTCACAAATTACGACATTCGTTTGCAACAGAGCTACTACAAGGTGGCGCTGATTTACGTTCTGTTCAAGAGATGTTAGGTCATGCCAGTTTAGCTGCTACACAGATTTATACTCATCTAGACTTTGAACATTTAAAGAGTGTTTACAACAAGGCTCATCCTCTGGCTAATAGGAAGAAAAATTGAAATTCTACAAACAATTAGATCTTAGCAAGATAAAGGTACTGTCTTTTGATTTAGACAACACTATCTATGATTGTCAGACTGTATTAACTAGAGCAGAAAACTGGTTTACTACCTATTTGTGTGAGCGTTATGGTTTAGGCGGAAAGTACCTAAGCTATGACTATTGGGCAGCCGTAAAGTCAAAAGTTTTGCATGAAGATATGTCTCTTGAAGATGATGTAACTTTATTAAGAGCTCAAAGTTTGGTTGTAGCGTTCAAAGAAATCGGTATTCCTTTAAAAGGTGGACTTGAAGAAGCAACTGCATTAGTTAAGTTATTTGTGCAAAAGCGTTCAGATGGAGTTGTCTTAGATGAGGTAAGAGCTTTAATGAAAGATCTTAAGGACAAATATCCTCTAATCTCAGTATCTAATGGCAATCTTGATGCTAAGCAGCTAGACGTAGCTTCATACTTTGAAACCGATTTAAGACCTGAACGTTTTAAATTTCACAGAAAACCTCATGCTGATTTATTCAACGAGTGCGCTAAATTTGCAAACGTTGATCTAGATGAAATTCTGCACATAGGAGATGATCCTTATACCGATGTTTTAGGTGCTGTAAGCGCAGGTTGCAGATGTGTATGGTTGCGCAAAGGCTATACAGGAATTTCTCCTGATGAACAGTTTTTAAGTGTGCTACCTGATATTGAAATAGATGACATCTTAGAGCTAAGGCAACTGTTGTTATAAAACAACGTATTCCTATCTAGCTGTAAAACTGATAGCTGAAAGAGAATTAGACCAGAAAATCACAGAACAGAGGCATTCTTCGTCTAATTAGTAAATTTGATTTCTGCTATAATCCACGCAGTCAAAATTCTTAAAACTCAAAAATTCCAGCGGAGATTTTTATGGACGAGCTTGATGAGCTAGGAAATCCTTCTGTAAGCAACTCAATTCTAGAAAATTTGAATGATTCTCAAAAAGAAGCTGTAAGTGCTCCTTTATCAAATATGCTAGTAATTGCAGGTGCTGGTACTGGTAAAACTAGAGTTTTAGTCTCAAGAATTGCTTATTTAATCAAGCATTACATGATTGAGCCTCGCAATATTCTTGCAGTTACCTTTACTAATAAAGCTGCAGGTGAAATGCGAGAGAGAATTGGTCTATTTGTAGGTGAGTTTTTACAGCGCCAGCTTTGGGCAAGTACCTTCCACTCTATCTGTTTACGTCTGTTAAGAGCTTATGCAAAACAGGCAGGACTTGAGCCTAATTTTACAGTGTTAGATACAGACAGCCAGACCACTTTAACTAAGCGAATTATGAAAGAGCTTAACATCGATGTTAAAGAATTTAAGCCAAGTGAAGCTGTATCAAAAATCTGTAAATTAAAAGAAGATGGACTTCGTGCTGATGACTACATTAAAAGAGGAAGAACCTTTGGTGAGTCTCAGTATGAGAATATGTGCAAGATCTATTCAGCTTATGAAAAGATCTGTAATGATGAGAATTCAGTAGATTTTAGCGAATTACTTTTAAGAACTGTTGAGCTTCTTGAGAGTAATGACGAGATTAGAGCTTTACAGCATCGCAGGTTCAAAGAAATCCTAGTAGATGAGTTTCAGGATACCAACTCTATTCAGTATAAGTTTTTAAGACTGATGGCTGGCAAAAACTCACACGTGATGGTCGTAGGTGACGATGATCAGTCAATCTATGGCTGGCGTGGCGCTGACTACACCAATATGCACAAGTTTTTAAAGGATTTTGATGATGTTCATGAAATCCTTTTAGCTCTAAACTACCGTTCAAGTCAGAAAATTCTAGATATGGCAAATACCCTTATTGCAGAAAATTCTGACAGATTGATGGAAAAAGTTTTAAAAGGAAACATTGGTCAAGGAGATGATGTTTCAATTTTAAATTGCTCAAATAATAATTGCGAAGCATCTGCAGTAGTACAGCTTATTGCAAAACTGCATGAAGCAGGTGAGAAGTATAAAGATATGGCTATCTTGTACAGAAATAACTACCTGTCTTTAGGCTTTGAGCAAAGCCTTTCCATGAAACATATTCCTTTTGTGATTTATGGAGGTCAGCGCTTCTTTGAACGTGCTGAGATCCTTGATACTCTGGCTTATTTAAGACTGCTTATCAACGAAAATGATGATACAGCTGCCCTTAGAATTATCAATGTACCTTCAAGAAAGTTAGGTCCTAAAGTAGTAGCTGATTTAAGAGCAATAGGTAGAGAAAGAAATTGCTCGATGTTACAGGCTATACGTCTGTTAGAAGCTTACTCAAAGCAAGAAGGTGCAGACAAAGCATTAGTCTCTTTATATAAGAAGGTAACTCCTTTTTATAATTTAATTTTGCAGATGAAAGAAAAGAAAGAAAATGCTCCTCTGCATGAACTTGTAGATTACGTTATCAATGCCTCAGGCTTACATGAAATGTATGCCTTAAAAGATGCAAAAGAAGGCAAGACAGGCGAAGAAAATTCTAGAGTTTCAAACTTAGGTGTGCTTGTATCTAACGTAAAAGAATTTGAAGCTTCAATGAATGCGCAGGTTGCAAAAGAAGCAACAGCTGAAGATGCTAAGGACATCAATGCAGATAACTCAGATGGTACTACAAGTGATGGAGAGATAACTTCAACTGCATTAGAAGATCCTTTATTAACTTATCTGTCTAACATTACTCTTGTAAGTACATCAGAATTAGATGAAGATGGTTCAAGCTCAACAGAATGTGATGCTGTAAATATGATGACCATTCATTCTTCAAAAGGATTGGAGTTTAAGCATGTCTTTTTAGTTGGCTTTGAGAATACCATTCTGCCATCTCAACGTTCTGTTGACATTGGCTCTGATAAATCAATTTCAGAAGAAAGACGTTTAGCTTATGTGGGAATTACTAGAGCAAAAGAAGATCTATATATAAGCTATGCTCAGAACAGAAGTATGTTCGGAAACATCGTTACTACTGGTGCAAGTCAATTTTTAAGACAGATTGTAAGATCTTACAATGAGATTAAAAAAGAAGACCGACCATTTAAGATCATCCCTATAGCATCTCAAAGGTATTAGTCATTCATCATTAAAAAGCTGAGATGGTAGCGAATTTACTGCTATCGCTTAGCTTTTACTCATGAATTTCGATAGGCAGATTGTCTGGATCTCTAAAGAAGGTCATGGCCTTATGTGTAAATTCATCCATTCTGATAGGTTCGCATTCAATTCCTTTCTTTTTAAGTTCAGCTACAGTCTTACTGACACTATCAACCTTAAATGCTAGGTGACGTAATCCTGAAGCCTCTGGATTTGAGACTCTATTAGGGGCATTTTTTACAATAAACAGCTCAATTTCACTATCTCCGCATTTAAGATCGATCTTGTAATCTTGTTTATTAGGACGGTAATTTTCTCTGACAATTTCAAAACCTAAAGTGTCTACGTAGAAGGTTTTAGACTTGTTGTAGTCAGTTCCAATAATGGCAATATGATGGATTTTGTTGAACATTTTTATAACAAACCTGTACAAATATCTTTGCGAAAAAAAACAAAATGCTACTAATTTTGTGATAATATTATCTCACGACGTGTCTGTCGTGCGATCACATGGATCTTGAAGTGTTTTTCACACAGGAATTTCCTATTTTATTTTTTTAGAGAATCTAATCTTATACTGTATTCCCCATACAGTAAGTTTGTTAATTTAGTCTATGAATCTTACCGAACTTAAAAATACGCCTGTCGCACAATTAGTTCAAATGTGTGAACAGAACGGCATCGAGAACGTAGCCCGTTTAAGCAAAAAAGAAATCATCTTCCAATTATTAAAGTTTTCTTCAAAGAATGGTGAGGACATCTACGGTGAAGGTGTCATCGAAATTTTACCTGATGGCTTTGGCTTTTTAAGAAGTGCAGACAGTTCTTATTTAGCAGGTCCTGACGATATTTATGTATCTCCAAGTCAAGTAAGACGTTTTAACTTAAGAACTGGCGATTCAATTTCAGGAAAAATTCGTCCACCAAAAGAAGGTGAAAGATACTTCGCATTATTGAAAGTTGACGCTGTTAACTTTGACGATCCAGAAAATTCACGCCACAAGATCCTATTTGAAAACCTTACCCCTTTATTCCCACAGGAAAGAATGCGCCTAGAGTTAGGCAACGGCTCACAAGAAGATTTAACCGCAAGAGTTATTGATCTTGTAGCTCCTGTAGGAAAAGGTCAGCGTGGTCTTATTGTTGCTCCTCCTAAAGCTGGTAAAACCATGCTTTTACAGAACGTAGCACATTCAATTTCAAGCAAGTATCCAGAATGTACTCTGATTGTTCTTCTTATCGACGAGCGTCCTGAAGAAGTTACCGAAATGCAGCGTATGGTTAAAGGTGAAGTTGTTGCTTCTACCTTCGATGAGCCTGCAGCTCGTCACGTTCAGGTTGCTGAAATGGTAATTGAGAAGGCAAAGCGTTTAGTTGAGCACAAGCATGACGTTGTGATCTTAATGGATTCTATTACCCGTTTAGCTCGTGCATACAACACTGTTGTTCCTTCATCAGGCAAGGTATTAACTGGTGGTGTTGATGCTAATGCTTTACAGAGACCTAAGAGATTATTCGGTGCAGCTAGAAACGTTGAAGAAGGCGGTTCTTTAACTATTATTGCTACCGCTCTGATTGATACCGGTTCAAAGATGGATGAAGTTATTTACGAAGAGTTCAAGGGAACCGGTAACATGGAACTTCATTTATCAAGAAAGATCTCTGAGAAGAGAGTATACCCAGCTATTGACGTTACAAGATCAGGTACTAGACGTGA
The DNA here is from genome assembly GCA_050873645.1 of Succinivibrio sp. Classification (GTDB taxonomy): domain Bacteria; phylum Pseudomonadota; class Gammaproteobacteria; order Enterobacterales; family Succinivibrionaceae; genus Succinivibrio. The sequence goes on from JBNMJE010000003.1 coordinate 29,946, forward strand.
AGAGCTTATTACTAGTGCTGATGAGCTTCAGAAGATGTGGATCTTACGTAAGTTCTTACATCCAATGGGTGAAATTGAGGCTACAGAGTTCTTAATTGATAAGCTAAAGCTGACAAAGACTAATGAAGAGTTCTTTACAGCTATGGCAAGATCAAAGTAACTTGATGTAGAACAAAATGTCTGACCGAAAGGTCAGACAAAATACAATATCAGACCGAAAGGTCAGATAAAATAAAGCTCTGAGATTAAAATCTGCAGAGCTTTTTTATTGGGGATTAAATCGGAATTCTTAACTTAAATTAAGTTCTTGATGGCTTCGTGGATCCTAGTTGCAATATAAGGATTGTTCATTGTATACAGATGAATACCATCAACACCTTGAGTGATTAAATCAACTATCTGGTCAATTGCATAGGCAATGCCGGCATCTCTTAGAGCCTCAGGGTTATCCTCATATCTACTCATGATCTTGGTAAATTTAGTAGGTAACTCTACACCACACAAGGTTACAATTCTTTCGATCTGCTTCTTATTTGCAACTGGCATAATTCCAGCCTGAATAGGTACTTTAATACCTACAAGATCGCATCTTTCTCTGAAACGGTAGAAACTGTCATTGTTGAAAAACAGCTGAGTTATGAGCTGACTTGCACCAGCATCAACTTTCTCTTTTAAGTGCTTAACATCTTCTACAATGTTATGAGCTTCTATGTGACCTTCAGGATAACAGGCAGCAATAATATTTACCTTATCGCCATACTTTCCTTTAATGTAGGAGATTAAGTCAACTGCATGCTCAAAGTCGCCTTTCTCAATACCTTCGCGCTCATCGCCACGTAAAGCTAAGATGTTATTTACACCCATTGGTAAAAGGTTATCAATGATATGGTCAACATCAGCTTTTTTAAGACCGATACCAGCTAAATGCGCAACAGCGGTATAACCATAGTTGTGAACCAGTCTGTCAGCAATATTAGATGTAGCGTTAATGTTAGATGAACCACCCGCACCGTAGGTTACGGAAATAAAGTCTGGGTGGATTTCCTTTAAATTTTCAAAGGCATTGTAGATTGACTGTAAGGAAGATTCCCTCTTTGGAGGGAATACTTCTAGTGAGAATACAGTCTTCTGTTTAAAGAGACTTGCTGTATTCATTTCTTAATTCCTTTGCAGCCTCTACAAGATTCTTAAGGCTAGGCTTTACTTCCTTATCCTGTCTTGTCTTCAGACCACAGTCTGGGTTTACCCATAACTTCTCAGGAGCGACCTTCTTAAGGATCTTCTCTAGAACAACTTTAATTTCTTCTTTTGAAGGAATTCTTGGTGAGTGAATATCGTAAACACTAGGACCTACTTCAGTCTTGAAGTTGTTCTTCTTTAAAGAATCAAGAATTAACAGATCTGATCTTGAAGCTTCAAATGAGATTACATCTGCATCCATGTCATCAATTGCAGGGATGATATCTGTAAACTCGCTATAACACATGTGAGTGTGAATTTGAGTTGTAGCTTTAACACCAGAGTGAACTAATCTGAATGATGGAATTGCAAAGTCTAAGTACTCGCTGTACCAATCACTCTTTCTTAAAGGTAATTTCTCTCTTAGAGCAGCTTCGTCGATCTGAATGATCTTAATGCCGTTCTTCTCAAGATCTAAAACCTCGTCTCTTAAAGCAAGAGCTAACTGTAAAACGCTCTGCTTAATTGGAATATCTTCTCTTGGGAATGACCAGTTCAAGATAGTAACAGGACCGGTTAACATACCCTTTAAAGGCTTGTCAGTCTTGCTTTGTGCATATACTGACCAATCAACAGTAATTGGGTGAGCTCTTGAAATATCACTCCAGATTACAGGTGGTTTTACGCATCTTGTTCCATAGGACTGAACCCAAGCTTTTTCAGTGAATAGGTAGCCTTCTAAATGCTGACCAAAGTATTCAACCATGTCGTTACGCTCAAATTCACCATGAACTAGAACATCAAGACCGAGCTCTTCTTGTAGAGCAATGCAATCAGCAATCTTTTTCTTGTTGAACTCAATATACTGTTCTTTAGAAATCTCGCCAGTTCTGAATGCTTTTCTGTTTGCTCTAACTTCAGCTGTCTGTGGGAAAGAACCAATAGTAGTTGTAGGGAATAGAGGTAATTTAAACTCATCCTTCTGGATCTTTTCTCTTTGAGCAAACTCAGGCTGTCTTACATAATCTTCAGGGGTAACTGCTTTTACACGAGCATCTACTGCTGCGTTGAATGCATGTCTGTCTTCATTGAACAGAGCTACATTTTGCTGATACTTTTCGTTATTCTTGAAGTTAGCTGATGCAAAAATCTCGTCGATTTCTTTTAACTCAGTTAATTTCTCTTTAGCAAAAGCAAAGTGCTTCTTGTACTTCTCTTCTAACTTAGTTTCATTTTCAACGGTGTAAGGAACGTGTAATAGAGAACATGAAGTTGAAACTACAGTTTGAATATCTTTTTCTTTTAAAGTATTTAAAATAGATAAGGTCTTTTCGTAGTTGTTCTTCCAGATGTTCTTACCATTTACGACGCCTGCAAATAATCTCTTAACAGGTGAGAAACCGTGCTCTTTTACAAGATCTAAGGTCTTTCTGCCTTCAACAAAATCTAAGCCGATACCGTCAAAGTTCAATGACTGTAGAACAGTGTAGATATCACGAACGTCACCGAAGTATGTCTGTAATAAGATCTTGGTGTTTTCTTTCTTATTTAAAATTGCGCTGTAAAGATCCTGGAATAATCTAATGTCATTAGCGGTTAGGTCGTGTACTAAGTAAGGCTCATCAAACTGTACCCACTCAGTGCCTAGACTGATGAACTTCTTTAAAATCTCGGTATATACACGGATAAAGTCTGCCTTTACATCCAAAATACCTTTTTTACCAGTAAATCTGATTAACTTTAATAAGGTAAATGGACCAACTAAAACAGGCTTAGTCTCAATGCCTAACTGTTTAGCTTCAGTGTACTCATCAAATGGTTTGGTACCTACAAGCTCAATCTTAGTGTCGTCTTCAAACTCAGGTACGATATAGTGGTAATTAGTGTTGAACCACTTCTTCATAGCTAGAGCTTTTACGTTACCTTTATAGCCCTGATAGCCACGAGCAATAGCAAAGTACTTTTCTAATGCGCTTAAATCAAGTTCGCGATATCTCTTAGGAACGATATTAAGTAAAACAGCCTGATCTAAGGTGTTATCGTAGAATGAGAAATCATTTGAAGAAATGAAATCAATACCTGCATTTTTCTGAGTTGTTAGATGTTCTTTTCTTAACTCTTTAGCAAGTGACTGAATTTCGTCTTCTGATTTTTCACCTTTAAAGTAAGCCTCTAGTGCAAATTTTAATTCTCTTAAAGAGCCAATACGTGGGTAACCGATTACTGAAGTAGACATTTCATCTCCTAAAATTTAGAAAAAATAAAATATCTCTCTACGAGATATGTGCTGGGCTTTAAAGGTAGATGAGGTCGTTTATGGAACTGTTCAAAAGTAGTTTCTCTGCAAACGCCATTTTATTTTGTATCTAGTGTTTATGAATGTATTTTTTTAGCGATACAATTTATAGATAAAATTCATATACATTTAAGCTTGTTTTATAGTCTATGAATCGGTAGGTAATAAGTAAAATACTTATTTTATATATTTGGATATATACAAAAGCTATATCTTGAATGAAATTCAGAATAATACCTGAAAATAAGAGGAGTTAATATTCTGCAATGAACTGCAGAATGTTGAGAGTACAGCCTGATAACTTCTAGATAAAAAAGCCTAGATTTTTTTACAAACTCTAGGCTTTGATTGACTCTTAATTTTGAATTATTTCTTTTCTAAAATGGCTTTTTTAACAGCTTTAGCAAGAAAATCTGCCATATTATCGCCATTGTGAGCTAACATCTTAGGGAACATTGAAATTGGAGTTGCGCCTGGGAAGGTGTTAATCTCATTGATGAGAATTCCGTCTTCTTTTGATAAGAAGAAGTCAATTCTAGATAGATCTCTTAACTTTAATCCTACGAATGCTCTTCTTGCTAAATCACGAATTGTTGCAATTTCTTCACTTGTAAGATTTTCAGGTGTTACAGTAGTAATAGTTCCAGAATTTTTTGAATATTTCTCTTCAAAAGTGTAGAAAAGATTATCTGGGATGATAATTTCACCAGGATTTGTAATCTTTAATTCACCATCAATCTCATAAGCTGCAACTTCAAGCTCTCTGTGAATGATGTTCTTTTCAATGATAACTTCAGTACTGTACTGGAAAGCTTCAACAATGCTATCCCATACGTCATCACGTTTGGTTACATGGTAACAACCAACTGAAGACCCCTGACTTGCTGCTTTTACGTAGATATCTTTGTATTTATCAAAGAACTCTAGAGCAACTGTTTTGTACTGTTCTGCCTTTAATGGAATGATTGCATATGGGGTATTTGGAATGCCCAAAGCATCAAAGTACAGTTTAGTAGTGATCTTGTTAAAGCAGTATCTGCTAGCTTCAGCATCACAACCAATAAAAGGAATATTGTGGATATTTAAGAAAGACTGGATATCACCAGTTTCACCTGGAATACCGTGAATGCAAGGAACAACACAGTCAACTTTTATTTTTTTATCGCCAAATACAAAGTCACCTTGTGCGTCAAAGTATCCGCAAGTGTTGTCATCAACCATAAATTGGTGATTGTGAATAACTACTTTGGTTACGTTAAAGTCTTTGGTTAATTTTAATTGTTCTTCAATAAATTTAGCTGACAGTAATGAAATCTCATGTTCAGAACCATCACCACCGCACATTAGCAGAATATTGGTGCTCATATTTTGTCCATTCTTTGTTCAATTTGAAAATTTTTTACAATAATAAGACAGAAAAAATGTTATGTCCAAACAAAAATAAAGAAAAGATAAAGCTAAGAAGTGACTTTGAGAATGTGTAAATAAAGTAGATATAGAACCGGCACTTAAAAGTGCCGGATGAGATTTTAGTTTATTGAATTTTCGATGAAAGCTTTAAGCTCTGATTTAGGTAAAGCTCCAATCTGGCGGTTAACAATTTCTCCGTCCTTGAACAGTAGCAAGTTAGGAATACTCATTACTCCATACTTTGCTGCATATGCTGAGTTTTTATCAATGTCTACTTTTACAAATTTAACATTGTCCATTTCATCAGCAAGTTCTTCAATAAAAGGACCGATCATTTTGCAAGGTCCGCACCAGTTTGCCCAAAAGTCTACTAGTACAGGCTTATCAGAGTTGAACACTTCGTTTTCAAACTGATCATCGTTGATATGCAGAACTTTATCGCTCATAAATCCTCCAAAAATTAACTAGTTTTATACTAGCATGTATTAGATGATTATTCTGTTGTCTTTTGTGAAATTAAATCTCAATCAAGCTTATTTATCTAGCCGTGTATACCTAATTCCAATATACGGTTAGCTAGCATACGCTAGTCTTCAATCTTCTTGATTAAGTAGTTTAAAAGCACGCCATAAACCGGCAAGAAAATCACAAGATTTGCAGTGATTTTTACTAGATAGTCAACAAAACCAATGCCAACCCAGTGTTCTGCCATGAAAGCATCATTAGTATGATAGAAAGCAATTGCAAAGAATGCATAGGTATCTAACAAATTACCAAAAATGGATGATGCTGTTGGTGCTGGCCACCACTGCTTCATCTCTCTTAATCTTTGGAAAACCAAAATATCTGCAAGCTGGCCTATAAGGTAAGCTGACAGAGAGGCTAAAGTGATTCTGAATACAAAGTATGAGAATGTACTTAAAGAATCAAATCCTTGGAATAGTCCATGCTCAAAGAGAGCTCCTATAAAATAAGAGAGAACCAGTCCTGGCATAGTTGCCATAAAGACGATTTTACGAGCTTTGTGCTGTCCAAATATTCTGACTGTTAGATCTGTAGACAGGAAAATAAAAGGATAGGTAAAAGTACCTAATGTAGTGTTGATCCCAAAGATGGTAAGAGGGATCTGCACTGCGTAGTTACTTAAAACAAGTATAAATACGTGTATAAACCAAAGCTTTTTTAAAGGGAAAGAAAAATTATTCATAATATTTTCGTTTCAGGATAGTAGAAATAACAAGAGCCAAAGCAAGCGCTAAGGCTCACCTTTGTCAAAAGACAGGCTATTTTATGACTTTCTTTAGCTATTACCAAGATATTTTTAGACAAGTTTTTTACATGAGAAAAGGAACTGATACAATGAGGTATCTACATTAGGAAGTTAATATCATGGCAGATTCTTTACCTTTAGTACTTGTTGATGGTTCATCATTTCTATACAGAGCTTTTTTCGGTTCTAAGCAGAATTTTACAAATTCAAAAGGAATTCCAACTGCAGCATCTTTAATTATCACGAGAATGCTACAGGGCCTTTTAAAAAAGTTTGAAGGCTCAAAATTCATTGTAGTTTTTGATGCTAAAGAAAAATCCTTCAGACATCAGATGTATCCTGAGTACAAAGCTAATCGAGCAAAGATGCCTGATGCTTTGATACAGCAGGTGCCTTATGTTCATACAATTGTTAAAGCATTAGGCTTTCCTCTGTTATCTGTAGGTGGTGTTGAAGCAGATGATGTTTTAGGCTCTTATGCAAAAGAAGCTTCAAGACGTGGAATTAAAACCGTGATTTGCACCGGTGATAAGGATTTGTCTCAGGTTGTAGATGATAATGTAACTCTCTATGACTCCATGAAAGATGTCTTTTATGATGCTAAAGCCGTTAAAGAAAAATTTGGTGTAGGTCCAGAGCTAATTATTGATTACCTAGCTTTAAAAGGTGATACCTCAGATAACATCCCAGGTATGAAAGGTACTGGTGAGAAAACTGCAATTTGTCTTTTAAACGAAATAGGTGGAGTTGAAGAGATCTTCAAACACACCGAAAAGATCGCTTCATTAGAGTTTAAAGGAGCTAAGACCTTTGCTCCTAAATATATTGCAGCAATTGATAAGATTAGACTGTCATACAAGTTAGCAACTATTAAAACTGATGTAGAACTTCCTCTTGCTATTGATGAAGTACCTCTTCCTGAAGAAAACACAGCTGATCTTGTAAAGGTGTTTTCAGAGCTTGAGTTTACCAAATTATTAGAACAGGCAAAGAAAAAGTTACTAGAGCAGGGATTGACTGAGAATGGTGAAAAGGCAACTGAAGGTTCTCTAGAAGCTTTATTCTCTGAGCATGATGCATCAGCAGTAGATTTTAAATCTTATGGAAGTGCTTTCCATCTGATTACGGACATACCTTCATTAGAAGCTCTTTGTAACAAGATCCAAAAAACAAAATTGGTAGCCTTAGATACTGAAACCACCTCACTTCGTCCTGAGGAATGTTCAATTATAGGTATGTCTTTGAGTGTTGCTCAAAAGGAAGGTTACTATATACCTTTTAATCACACCTACTTAGGAGTACCAAATCAGCTTACAGTAAGTAAAGTAAAAGAAAAGCTGTTACCAGTTTTAAATCAAGATGATGTAAAGATTGTAGGTCACAACATTAAGTTTGATCTTCTAGTTCTGCACTATCAGGGTATGGATGTTAAAAAAGTCTATGCTGATACCATGGTTTTAGCTCATCTTATTGATTCATCTGATCCTGTTAATATGGACGATTTGGCTAAAAAGTACTTAAGCTATAAGACTATTACTTACAAGGAAGTTACAGGAGATAAAAAGAAAATTCCTTTAAATGAGGTTCCTGTAGAAAGAGTTTGTGAGTATGCAGCTGAAGATGCTGAGGTTACCTTTAGACTGTATAACTGTCTAATCGAAAAGCTAAATGAATCTGAAAAAGACAAAGAGATCTTTTTTGAAAAAGAGATGCCTTTCTTGAAAGTTCTTTATCAAATGGAGCTGTTTGGCGTTTATGTGGATAAAGAAGAGTTAGAAAGACAGAATCAGAATTTAAAGATTGAGCTGTTAGATATTCAAAAGCAGATTTATGTTTCATGCGGTCAGGAATTTAATATCTCATCTCCTAAGCAGTTAGGAAAAGTGCTTTTTGAGGATATGCAGATCCCTTATCCTAAGAAAGCAAAAGATGGCAAGTATTCTACTGCTGAGGAAATCTTAGAGCAGATTTCATATGACTATGATGTTGCAAATCTTGTATTAAGATATCGTGAGTTATCAAAGTTAATCTCAACTTATACAGAGAAACTGCAAACTCTGATTAACCCTAAGACTCACAGAATTTATACCTCATTTAATCAGGCTGGTACTGTAACCGGACGCTTATCATCATCTGATCCAAATTTACAGAATATTCCTGCAAGAACTCATGAAGGCAAGTTAATCAGAAAGGCTTTTGTAGCTCCAGAAGGTTACACCCTGATTTCAGCTGATTACTCTCAAATCGAATTAAGACTGATTGCTCACATCAGTCAGGATCCTAATTTATTAAAAGCCTTCAGAGCAGGTTTTGATGTCCACAAGGCAACAGCAGCTGAAGTTTTAGGCAAACCAATTGATGAGGTAACACCTCAGGAAAGAGCTCACGCTAAGGCTACAAACTTCGGCCTAATGTACGGCATGGGAGCCTTTGGTTTGAGAAAACAGACTCACATGAGCATGTCTGAAGCTAAAGTTTACATTGAGCGCTATTTTGCTCGTTATCCAAAAGTTAAAGACTACATGGAGCAGACCAAAGACTTTGCTCACAAACATGGCTATGTAACCACTATTGAAGGTAGAAAAATTGCAGTAGCTAATATCAACAGTTCAAATGTGCTGTTACTAAAAGGAGCTGAGCGCGCTGCTATTAACGCTCCTATGCAGGGTAGTGCTGCAGATGTGATTAAAAACGCCATGATAAAACTTATGGACTGGATTAAGTCTCTTCCTGAAGATACTGTCAGAATGACAGTTCAGGTTCATGATGAATTGTTGTTTGAAGTTAAGGATGCTTTTGTAGAAGAGGCTTTAAAAGTAATTAAAGATATTATGGAAAACGCAGCCCAAATTGATGTTCCTCTAGAAGTAGGAATAGGCTGCAGTTCAAACTGGGCAGATGCTCACTAGAAGTTCTTTTCCATCTGTCTTTGGACTAATTTAATTTCGCCACGGTCAATTTTTACGTAACTGTATTGGGACTTCCACATGCCAAGTCCCAATCTGTAAGTGCCTTCACCAAAGGCATCATTCTGTCCACCAAAGATGTGGAAATGGCCGTGAATTAAAATCTTTGAGCCGGTTGTTGCAAGGAAGTGCGCTCCAGCTTCCTTTACTTTAGGATCGTTTAAAGAATTATCTCTTTCCTTTTCTCTTAAGAGTTCCTGCTTTTGGCTTTTTCTTCTGATCTTTAAGGCAATCTTTTTTCTCCAAGATAATGGAAGCGCCATAAAGACAAATCTTAAGATCTTGTTTTTGGACATAGAGCGGAACTTTTGGTATGACCTGTCATGAAGGCAGAGTTGATCTCCATGAATAAGTAATGCCTGTCCATCCGGTGTTGGAATGATATAAAAATCACCTATTAGCTTCATTCCAAAGTATTCAGCCATGTCTTTATCCATCAGAAAATCTCTATTTCCGCACTGGAATAAAGTTTGAATGCCTCTTGCTTTGGCCTTTAAAATAATCTGTCTTATTCTTTGCTGAAATCTTGAGCTTCTATCAACACCTACAAAGAAGTCAAACATATCACCTGCGATAATCAGCTTATCGTTGAGGTATAAGTTATTGTCATAAAAATTGGCAAAAGCATTTGTCAAAATAGGTTTTGATTCACTTAAGTGGAGATCAGCAATGATATAGGTGGCCATGAGCAAAATACCTAAGAAAATAAAAGGTGGCAAAAGCCACCTTCCTAAATTAGTCTATGCAAGCATCTGTGATTTCAATAGTCTCAACAGGAACGTCTTGATAGAAAGATACAGTAGTAGTCTTTGATTTTTCAATCTTATCTACTACATCCATACCTTTTACAACTTTACCGAATACGCAGTAACCCCAACCTGAAAGATCTTTTGATCTGAAGTTTAAGAATGAGTTATCTACAGTGTTGATAAAGAACTGAGCAGTAGCTGAATGAGGATCATTGGTTCTTGCCATTGCAATAGTTCCTCTGTCATTCTTTAAACCATTGTCAGCCTCGTTCTTGATAGGAGCATTGGTTTCTTTCTGTGACATATCAGCAGTTAAACCACCACCTTGGATCATAAAGCCTTTGATAACTCTGTGGAAAATTGTGCCCTTGTAGAAGCCTGATTTTACATAGTTCTCAAAGTTCTTTGCTGTTTCTGGAGCTTTCTCGTAGTCAAGCTCAATTACAATGTCACCTAAGGTTGTTTTTAATGTGAGCATATTGTTCTCTCTACAAATTTATATGAAATCTTTAATGATATTCTAACAGTAAATGAGGATTTCTTAAAATTTGAACCTATAAAATGTGAGTTTTAAAAGTTATAACGTAAAAGATCTTATGTGCGTAGGCTGTATGGCCTATTTATTCAATTGCACAAGAATAATTAGTTCAAAGAATAATGTGTATGAAGTTGTGCAATTTGGTATGATCTTTAGTAAATTGAGATTTAAATTGTCAAATACCCTTTTTAGAGACAAATATGCTAAAAATTTACAATACACTGACAAAAAGCAAGCAAGAGTTCAAGCCAATTGAACCTGGCAAGATTGGAATGTATGTATGTGGTGTGACTGTTTATGACTTATGCCATATCGGACATGCCAGAACATTCGTGAACTTTGATGTAATTGTTCGTTATTTACGCTATTCAGGATATGACGTTAAATATGTAAGAAACATCACTGATATCGACGACAAAATCATCAAGAGAGCTAATGAGCGCGGTATTGCAGCTAAAGATTTAGCAGAACAGTTTATTGTTGAAATGCACAAAGATTTTGATGCATTGAACATCAAGCGTCCTGATATTGAGCCTAGAGCTACAGATAACATTAAAGAGATCATTTCGATTGTCCAAAAACTAATTGATAATAAAAACGCTTATGTTTCTGACAATGGAGATGTTGTTTTTGATATCAATTCTTTCAAAGAATATGGTCGCTTATCTGGTCAGAAATTAGACGAGCTTCAGGCTGGCGCTAGAATTGAGGTAGCTAAGAGCAAGCACAATCCAATGGACTTTGTGCTTTGGAAAATGTCAAAACCAGGTGAGCCGGCATGGGAGTCTCCATGGGGTGAAGGTCGTCCTGGCTGGCATATCGAATGCTCTGCTATGAACAACAGATATTTAGGTAAAGAATTTGATATCCACGGCGGTGGTTCAGATTTGATCTTCCCTCACCATGAGAATGAGATTGCACAGAGTTGTTGTGCTAACCACACTCCTTACGTTCATTACTGGATGCACTCTGGCATGGTAATGATTAACGAAGAGAAGATGTCAAAGTCTTTAAATAACTTCTTTACCATCAGAGACGTTCTAAAGTCATATGATGCTGAGACCATCAGATTCTTCTTATTATCAGGTCAGTACAGAAGTCCTTTAAATTACTCTCAAGAGAACTTAGACAAGGCAAGAGCTGGTCTTAACAGATTATATACAACTCTAAGAGACACAACTCCTGTTGAGCCTACTGTAGCTGAAGATGAGTTTACAGCTAAATTCAAAGAGTACATGGATGATGACTTTAATACTCCTGGCGCAATCTCTGTTTTATTTGATCTAACTAAACAGATTAACAAAGAGTCTGGCGCAAAAGCCTCAGAACTTGCAGGTAGACTAAAGCAGTTAGCTTCAGTTTTGGGTATTCTAGAGCAGGATCCAAATACCTTCCTAACTAGTGGCGCTAACAATGATGACAATGCTGAAATTGAAGCATTAGTTAAAGAGCGTAATGATGCAAGAAAGGCAAAAGATTGGGCTCGTGCAGATGCTGCTAGAGATAAGTTAAAAGCTCTCCATATTGAACTTGAGGATACCCCTCAAGGCACTGTATGGCATAGAGTTTAATAAAGTTAACTAAACAATTTTTTGCACAAAGGCTGTGAGTTAAATCATGGCCTTTTTTATTTTGTCTTTGCTAATTCATATAAATAATCTAATCTTAAGGTAAGAGAAGAATTCACGGCATTGAAAGCCTAAGTTGGGCGTATGTATTTAGAACGAGCAAAAGTTACTAACTTCCGCGGTATTAGAAGGCTCTCCGTGGACTTTGAATCAGACAGCACTTTTCTAATTGGTGAAAATCAGTGGGGTAAAACTTCACTGTTAAGAGTTCTATGGATGCTCCTAGGTCAGGGTGAAGAGCTATGCCAGTTTGATAAAAGCGATCTCTATGTGCCAGTCAAAATTGAAAAAGAGCCAGATTTTCCAAAAGAAGATTTAGTTCAGAAAGTTTCCAACAGAAAAGCCTTAAATTTCGATGATTCCTATCGAAAAAAAATCAGACAAGGTGAAATTGAATATAGTTGTGAGAATTGTGCCAATCCAGCCTGTGATGGAAGAGAACCTTTTATTGAAGAAGGTGCTCAAGAGTGTTCTGATTATAGTGAAGGTTCAAATGAAAGTTCTGATACAGACGTCAGTGATGACAAGAAAACAGGAAACTTCTTTGAAGAGTTAGATTCATATATTGAAAACAATGATCCTTTATCTGATTTTGATAAAGAAGATGTCTTCAACACCGGTGATGGGAAAATAAGAGTTGATCTGTATTTTAGAGAGAGCATCCCTAATGCAGAGGCAGATTCTTGCGAAGAGTTAAAACAGTTTTGGAACTATTCTGATGATGGATTCTATAGAATCCATTGGCAAGTTATAGGAAGGTACGACGAAGAGAAAAAAGACTTCGTAACTTATCATTCTTTAATCTTAAAAAAACAAGTTCACATTCCTTTTGAAGAGGTAAAGAAAGCTATCTTTAAACTTATAGCTTTAAATCCTGTGTTCAGATTAAGAGACAGCAGAATGGAGAAAAACTCAAACTTTGAGTCGATCTCTCAGGACAGGATTAAAACTATCTTAGATGTAATGTCAGAAGACGCAGCTCTTCCTGGTGACTCTGTAAAAATGTTTGCAGATACTTTTGGTTCATTTTTAGATAAGTACTTTTCAGAATATGCAAACAATGAAATAGACAGAACTAAGATAGTAACAAGGGCAAGAAATATATCTGATATTGTCAAAAGTCCAATCTCATTAGAGTCTATTTCCAATATCAAGCAGACTTTAACCACGCCTGGTTTTAACAAATCTAAGGCTTTGCTCTCTTATATTGCAGCTACCATCTTGCTGAACAAAGGCAACAGAAAAATTGATCCTATAGGTAGACCAATTCTGATATTAGAGGATATTGAGTCACGATTCCATCCATCGTTATTGTTGTCATTTTGGTCTTTATTAGCGATTACAGATGTTCAGAAAATAGTAACTACTAATAGTGGTGATCTTTTGTCAGCGGTAAGTTTGGAATCTTTAAGAAGATTGCAAAAGAAACACTACGACACACGTTGCTATAAGATAGACAGTTCTATGCTAAGTTATGAGGATCTTAGAAAAATAGCATTCCATATAAGGATCAATAGACCAATGGTGTTATTTGCAAGATCTTGGATCTTAGTTGAGGGTGAAACTGAAGTTTGGATCCTAACTCAAATAGCGTCTATTTTAGGTATTTCCTTAGCTTGTGAAGGTATCAGAATTATCGAATACGCTCAGTGTGGATTAAAACCTTTAATTAAAATTGCAGCTCAGTTAGGAATCAACTACCACGTTTTAACTGATGGAGATGATGCTGGTAAAAAGTATGCTGATGTCACCATGTCCTTTTTAAATAAAAAGAGCAGGGAGTCTCATTTAACGGTATTACCTCAACGAGATATTGAACATTATCTATATACACAGGGATATGCTAAAGACTTTAAGATTGCAGCAGGTTTATCAGGAAACAATCAGCTAAGAAAAGGCTTTGATATGGATAAAGTCATCGAACTTGCAATTAAAAGAAAGAGTAAACCAGGGCTAGCCTTAGTCTTAGTAGATGCAATTCAGAAAAAAGGTATAGAAGGAGTCCCTTTAGTATTTGCAAATCTATTACAAGAAGTCCGCTCTATGGATAATGATAACTTTATGTAGGTTTGACATGAAGAATTGAGCATGTGTTTAGAGCGGGCAAGAGAGAACAGTTATTCTATGTTTTGAACCTGTTCTCTCATCTGTTCAATTAGAACCTTTAATTCCACAGCAACTTTGGTAATGTCCAGAGAAGATGCCTTAGAAGCTAAGGTGTTAGCTTCACGGTTAAATTCCTGCATCATAAAATCAAGTCTCTTACCGCAAATGCCACCTGTTTGAAGAATGTTTCTGACTTCTTTGATGTGAGACTTTAATCTGTCATATTCTTCTCTAACATCTGCTTTTTGAGCAGCAAGTGTTACTTCCTGTTCAATACGAGCAGGATCAATTTCAACTGCAAATTCTGCAATTTTAGCTTTGATCTTTTCTCTTTCTTTTAAGACTAGCTCGTTTAAAGACTTTTCAACGGTTACAAGTTGCTTTTCAATACTGTCTAGTCTTGATTCGATGGCAAGTTTTAATTTATCACCCTCATGAGCTCTTGATGTAACAAGCTTTTCAATAGCAGTTGTTAAACATGTCAAAATAAGTTCATCAATGTTAGATTGGAGCTTTTCATCTTGAACCTGAATACCAGGATAATTTAGTACCTCAAGAGCGTTAGTTGAAACTCCACTTATGTACTTTTCTATGGTTTTTAGTGCATCTGACAGTTGAGATAATGACTTTTCATCAACTTTTAGTGAGTTTTTTAGATTTTGAGATAAGGTAATATAGCAGTCTATTTTTCCTCTCTTTAAGTACTTTTGAAAAGTTTCTCTTAATTTTGCTTCAAGATGTCTTAAAGAGTCTGGCATTTTGAAATTGACTTCTAAAAATCTGCCATTTACTGAGGTGATATCAATATTCAGATCTGCAATATCACTGCTTTTGATGATATTTGCAGAACCAGTCATGCTAAAAATAGGCTCCATACATTCTTCTCCTTTTTAAGGTTCAGTATAGCAAGGAATGAAGTTTATTTTTGTATTCACAGTGTAGAAACTATAAGGTAAAATTTAAAAAAAATTTTAGAGGTTCTTATGCAGGAATATCAGCGTAAATTTATTGAATTAGCTTTAAGTAAAGGCGTATTAAAGTTTGGTAGCTTTGTTTTAAAGTCAGGTCGTACCAGTCCTTACTTCTTTAACGCAGGTGGTTTTAACACAGGTGCAGATTTAGCAACTTTAGGTGAGTGTTATGCTCATGCTTTAGTAGATGCAAAGATCAGCTTTGATGTTTTATTTGGACCAGCTTACAAAGGTATTCCTTTAGCATGTGCTACTGCTATGGCTTTAGCAAAAGATCATAACAAGAATGTTCCTTGGTGCTTTAACCGTAAAGAGAAGAAAGATCACGGTGAAGGCGGTAACTTAGTTGGAGCTCCTTTAAAGGGTGATATTCTGTTAATTGATGATGTGATCACTGCTGGTACTGCAATTCGCGAGTCTGAAGAAATCATTAAAGCAAATGGAGCTCACTTTAAGGCAGCTTTAATTGCTTTAAATAGAATGGAAAAAGGCAAAGGTCAGAAGAGTGCAATTACAGAAGCTGAAGAGCAGATCGGTATTAAGATCATCTCTATTGTTACTTTCGATGACTTATTAAAGTACATCGAAAATGATGACAAGTTAAAAGATCACATTCCTGCAATGCTTGAGTATCGCAAGCAGTATGGTGCTTAATTACTTCTTGTAATTAGTGTTATTTAAGCTGTACTGGCATCCACAGTACAGCTGATTGTAGAACTTAATCTCTTTTACCAGTTCATATCGGCGACCAACAAGACCTTCTTTTCGCCAGTCCTGATCCCAGTATTTAACTCCTTCTACTGCATCTTGAGCTGCAAATCCTGCTGCATCAACTTGCTTTTTACTCTTCCATCTTGAGGTACAAAGAGTTGTAGTAAATGTATTGATATTGTGCTCTTTAGCAAACAGTGCTGTTACAGTAAGTCTGTGGGTAAAGCATTTCAAACAGCGGTTGCCCCTTTCAGGCTCATTCTCAAGACCTTTTACTTTTTCTTGCCAGCTTCTGTAATCATAGTCACCGATTACATATTCAAGATTTAAAAGTTTGCACAAGTGAATCCACTCATCTCTTCTTTTTTCATATTCTTCTAGAGGATAGATATTTGGGTTATAGAAGAACATAAGAGGTTTAATCTTATTAAAGATAAGACATTCAACTAAGCTTGTAGAGCAAGGTGCGCAACAGCAGTGAACTACAAGTCCATTTGCGCCCTCTGGCAGTATAAGATCTTTTTTAGGAGAATCTTTAGCAAAGTTATCAGGAAGAGAAAAATCAAAAATCATAGAAAATCGCACCTTTGACTTAAGATGTCGTATTATATACAAAAATTTTTGCAAGAATAATTCATTATGATTAAGTCAAATTCAGATCTTTATAAATCAGTCTCTTACATCGTTTTAGCTGTTGCTATCACAGTCATCTTGTATTTTGTTAATGATTTATCTTTACAGAGTATGTTAGCTTTTACTATTTACTCTATCTTAGGTCTATTTTGCCTGTGGTCTAGTTTTCATCTTTGCAAGAGCAAAAGCTTAATCTTTGCATTTATAGTTTTTGAAATTACCTATTTGAGTGTTTATGTTCTATCTATTTCATTGAGTCTAAACACATCGTTATTTGATTTTATAAAAGGCGTAGCCTTCTCTTTTGTAGTTTTTTCTCTATTAGCCTGTATTAAGTATGTCTTTAATTGCATTAACAGCAAAACAAAATCAGGTTCAAGCAATACAAGTTCTATAACAGGTAATTTTTCAAAGCACCTCTTATCAATCCTTTATTTTGTTCTAGTCTTTATTGGACTGTTTTTCCCTCTACTTATGATCTGTTACTACGTGGCAACAGGTTCATTGATCTCCTCAGATATTATTCTTGCTTTAGCACAAACCAATGGTTCTGAGGGTAGAGAATTCTTTGTAAGCAACTTTAATATTATGTGGGTAGTTTCTTTTGTAATCCTCGTAGTTATCGTTGCAGTAAATTACATCTTATTAAATAGAATTGATGCAGGATCTAAGAGTGTTGAGACTAATAAAGTAAGCTCAACTCTTCAGTTTGCTCTATTCTCTTTATTTGTAATGGTGGCGTCTGTTTTTCTTGCTCTACCTAGAATGGACTATCTGCCTTATGCCGTAGTTAAAGTAACCTCAAGACAGTTAGATAACTTTGATGCTTATAAGAAGCAAAAAGGAGCAAGACTTGAGAAACTTAAAACTTTAACCTCATTAAAGTTAGATAACAATTTAAATGCTGACGGTAATTTATTTGTCCTTGTCATAGGGGAATCTGAGACTCGCGACAGAATGGGAGTCTATGGATTTAATCGGGACAATACTCCTAATTTAAGTAAAGAGAGTGAGTCTTTAAATACGGTTCTGTTTAAAAATGCCTACGCTTCATGGCCTCAGACAGTTCAAGTGCTCTCTTTTGCTTTAACACAGGCAAATCAGTACTCTTCAATTGAGACAGTTGATGCTTTTTCTATTATGGAAATTGCAAAGGCAGCTGGATACACAACTTACTGGCTATCAAATCAAAGAAAGTTTGGTGTCTATGAAACTCCGATTACTGTCGTTGCCTCTACTGCTGATAAGGAAATCTGGACTAACGGCTCTGCTAAGATGGAAGGTGTTTTCTTTGATGAAGAGTTATTAAACAGATTCCCTAAAATCGATCCTAAAAAGAATAACTTTATAGTTATTCATTTAATGGGATCTCATCAGAAATATGAAAAGCGCTTACCATCTGAATACATGGTATTCAAAGGTGATGATGAGAATAATGATTACTACGATGATACTGTTCTGTATACAGATCATATAGTGTCAGAAATCTACAAGAAAGCAAAATCATATAGCAGTTTTATGGGAATGGTGTACTTATCAGATCATGGAGAAGATCCACATATCGTAGGTGGACATGATCCAGTAAATGTTAATGCCCAGATGTTAAGAATTCCTGCTGTGGTTTATCTGTCAGATAACTACATTAATAGATGTAAGAATATTTATGCTAACTTAAAGACTAACAGTGAGAACTATTGGTCAAACGATCTACTGTATGAATTGATGGTATCTCTTTTAGGAATTGAAGGTGCTCCTAACTTTAATCCTAAATTAGACATCGCCTCAGACAAGTATGACTTGGATAAAAACTCAGTATTGACTATGTACGGTAAAAAACACGTTACCGAGTACGAAAAATAGCAAAAAAAAGTTGTACTTCGTAGAAATTTGTGTATAATAATTGCACTTTCGTTCTGCGCTTAAAAACGTACGCAACGAGACCAGCCCTACTTCGTAATGATGCGGCTGATGAGACTCTCCCTAATTTTGGGAGAAATTGGTAATAGTAGCACTTCCTCTTATTTTGAATAAAGGTAAGAAGGCAGGTGTGTACTTGTTCTTTTATTTATTATGGAGTCTGCAATGCAGAATCAAAGAATTAGGATCCGTCTTAAGGCATACGATCACAGATTGATTGATCACTCAACCGCTGAAATCGTTGAAACCGCTAAGCGCACAGGCGCTCAGGTACGTGGTCCAATCCCGCTCCCTACTCGCAAGGAGCGTTACACCATCCTTATTTCCCCACATGTAAACAAAGATGCTCGTGATCAGTACGAAATCCGTACTCACAAACGTTTAGTTGATATCGTGGAGCCAACTGAGAAGACTGTAGATGCTTTAATGCGTTTAGATCTTGCAGCTGGTGTGGATGTTCAGATCAGCCTTCGCTAATAGGGGAATAATACAATGTCAATCGGTTTAATTGGCCGCAAGCTTGGTATGACCCGTGTTTTCAACGAGAACGGCAAATCTGTTCCAGTAACAGTCATCCAGGTAGAAGCAAACCGCGTAACCCAGTTAAAGAATCTTGAGAATGACGGTTATACCGCAATTCAGGTTACTACTGGTGAGCGCAAAGCAAGTCGCATGACCAAGGCAGAAATTGGTCACTTCGCAAAGTCCGGTGTTCAAGCAGGCCGTGGCTTATGGGAGTTCCGTTTAAATGATGAAGAGCTAGCTTCATACAAAGTTGGCGACGAAATCAAAGTAGACGCATTCCAGGACGTTAAGAAAGTAGATGTAACCGGCCAGTCAAAAGGTAAGGGTACAGCAGGTACCATCAAGCGTTACCACTTCTTACATCAGGATTATACCCACGGTAACTCACGTTCACATCGTGTCCCAGGTTCTACTGGTCAGAATCAGACCCCAGGTAGAGTTTTCAAGGGCAAGAAGATGGTTGGTCATATGGGTTCTGAGAAGGTTACAGTATTGGGCCTTGACTTAGTTCGCATTGACGCAGAACGTAACTTACTTCTCGTAAAGGGCGCTGTTCCAGGTGCTAATAACGGGGATGTAATTGTAAGGCCAAGTCTTAAAGCTTAACCCGAGGTAATAGGATCATGGAATTAAAGTTAGTTGGCGCAGACAAGCAGCTAGAAGTGTCAGAGAGCACCTTTGGCCGTGAGTTTAATGAGCCATTAGTGCACCAGGTAGTAGTTTCATACCTGAGCACTGCACGCGCCGGTACTAAAGCTCAGAAGACTCGTTCTGAGGTATCAGGTGGCGGTAAGAAGCCTTTCCGTCAGAAGGGCACAGGTCGTGCACGTGCTGGTTCAACCCGTTCACCATTATGGCGTGCAGGTGGTACCATCTTCGCTGCAAAGCCACAGGATTGGACCCAGAAAGTTAACCGTAAGATGTATCGCGTAGCTATGAGCAGCATCTTATCAGAGTTAGTTCGTCAGGACCGCTTAGTTGTAGTTGACGACTTCAAAGTTGAAGACCACAAGACCAAGTCATTAGTTGCAAAATTAAAGGACTTAGGCTTAAAGCAGGTTCTAATCGTTACTGATGCTTTCGAAGAGAATTTATTCTTAGCATCTCGTAATCTATACAGAGTAGAAGTTTGTCAGCCAGGTACTGCTGAGTTCAACCCAGTAAACCTAGTAGGCTTTGACAAAGTTTTAATTACTTCTGCAGCTGTTAAGAAAGTAGAGGAGTTGCTGAAATAATGTCAGAAGCACGTTTAATGAATATCTTACGCGCACCTGTAATCTCTGAGAAGAGCTCAGCTGCACAGCAGGATAAGAATACTTTAGTATTCAAGGTATTAAAGGACGCAACTAAGGACGAAATCAAGGCTGCAGTTGAGACTTTATTCAACGTTAAAGTTGAAGCAGTTCGCACCCTTAATTTCCAGGGCAAAGTACGTCGTACAGCTCGTGGTTTTGGCAAGCGTTCTGATTGGAAAAAGGCTTATGTTACTCTTCCTGAGGGTACTCAGTTAGACATTGAGGATGCCTCACAGCAGACTAACAAGGAGAGCAAGTAATGGCAATCATTAAGGCAAAGCCAACCTCCGCAGCCCGTCGTCATGTCGTACAGATTAAGACACCTGGCTTATGGAAAGGTGGTCCAGAGCGTTCTCTAACAGCAGAGAAGCGTAAGACTGGTGGTCGTGACAACTATGGTCACATTTCAACCCGTCACATTGGTGGTGGTCACAAGCAGCGTTATCGTTTAGTTGACTTTAAGCGTCAGAAGGATGGTATCGAGGCACGCGTAGAGCGTCTTGAGTACGATCCAAACCGTTCAGCTCACATTGCATTAGTTTGCTATGCTGATGGTGTTCGTAGCTATATCTTAGCTCCTAAAGGCTTAAAGGAAGGCGACGTTGTTGTATCTGGTTCAGATGCTCCTATCAAAGTAGGTAATGCATTACCAATGCGCAATATCCCTCTTGGTACAACAATTCACGCAGTTGAGTTAAACCCAGGTGCTGGTGCAGTTTTTGCTCGTTCAGCTGGTTGCTACTGTGAATTAGTTGCTCGTGAAGGTGCTTATGTAACCTTACGTATGCGTTCAGGCGAAATGCGTAAAGTTTTAGCTGACGGTCGTGCAACAATCGGTGAGATTGGTAACGGCGAGCACATGCTAGCTCAGTTAGGTAAAGCAGGTGCTAAGCGTTGGCGCGGTGTACGTCCTACAGTTCGTGGTATGTCAATGAACCCTATCGATCACCCACATGGTGGTGGTGAGGGCCGTAACAAGGGCATTCAGCCACGTTCTCCATGGGGTACTCCATGTAAGGGTTACAAGACACGTAAGAACAAGCGTACTGATAAGTACATTGTTCATCACCGTTAATCGATTAGCGAGGATATAACATGCCACGTTCTTTAAAGAAAGGTCCATTTATTGATGCGTCCTTACTAAAGAAGGTACTGCAGGTCCAGCAGACTGGTGATAAGAAGCCAATCAAGACCTGGTCACGCCGTTCAGTTATCATTCCACAGATGATTGGAATGACCATCGCTGTTCATAACGGTCGTCAGCACGTACCTGTATTCGTTTCAGACGAAATGGTTGGTCACAAGTTAGGTGAGTTTGCACCTACTCGTACCTTTAAGGGTCACACCGTAGCAACTGATGCTAAGGCCTAATTGGAGTTTAATGTAATGGAAGTTAAAGCAATACACCGTTATGCTCGTTCTTCTGCACAGAGAACTCGCTTGGTCGCTGATCAAGTTCGCGGTTTACCTGTTCAGAAAGCTTTGGATTTATTACAGTTCAGCCCTCGTAAGGCTGCTGCTATTATCCGTAAAGTACTGCTCTCAGCAATTGCTAATGCAGAGCACAACCAGTCTTTAGACATCGACGATTTAGTTGTTGCAAAGATTATGGTTGATGAGGGTCCTTCACTAAAGCGTATCATGCCACGTGCTAAAGGCCGTGCAGATCGCATTGTAAAGCGTACTTCTCATATCACTGTTGTTGTAGCAGATAGCGTTAGGGAGTAATCATGGGTCAGAAAATTAATCCAAACGGAATCAGACTTGGTATCACTAGACCATACTCATCTGTTTGGTATGCATCTACTGCAAATTTCCCTGCTAACATCAAGAGCGACTCTGCAGTTCGTAAGTATTTAACCAACGAGTTAAAGAACGCATCTGTATCAAAGATCGTTATTGATCGTCCTGCAAAGAGCATTCGTGTAACCATCTGCACCGCTCGTCCTGGTATCGTAATCGGTAAGAAGGGTGAGGATGTTGAGAAGTTACGTCAGAAGATCTCTGCAATCGCAGGTGTTCCAGCTCAGGTTAATATCAGCGAGATTCGCAAGCCTGATTTAGACGCTAAGTTAGTAGCAGATTCTATTGCTTCTCAGTTAGAGCGCCGTGTAATGTTCCGTCGCGCAATGAAGAAAGCAATTCAGAACGCTATGCGTGCTGGTGCTAAGGGTATCAAGGTTGAAGTATCAGGCCGTTTAGGTGGTGCTGAAATCGCTCGTTCAGAGTGGTTACGTGAAGGTCGTGTACCTCTACACACACTACGTGCTGATATCGACTACGCTTTATCAGAAGCAGTAACAACCTATGGTGTAATCGGTGTTAAGGTTTGGATCTTCAAGGGTGAAGTTTTAGGTGGTTTACCTTTAACTCAGGAAGAGACCGAAGACCGTAACAATGCAGCTGCTCCAGCAGGTCGTCGTGGCCGTCGTGATGACAACCAGGCTCGCAATGGCCGTGGCCGTCGCGGTGCTAAGAAGACCGAAGAAGCTCCAGCTTCAAAGGCTGCTGAGTAACGGAGGAAGTATAAGTGTTACAACCTAAACGTACAAAATATCGTAAGACTCAGAAAGGTCGTAATGAAGGCTTAGCATACGCTGGCTCAATCGTATCTTTCGGTGAGTTTGGTCTTAAGGCTACATCTCGCGGCCAGATTACTGCTCGTGAGATCGAAGCTGCACGTCGTGCGTTCACTCGTGAGATGAAGCGTGAAGGTAAAGTTTGGATCCGTGTGTTCCCAGACAAGCCAATCACTCAGAAAGCTCTTGGTGTTCGTATGGGTAAAGGTAAAGGTACTGTTGAGTACTGGGTTGCTCCAATTCAGCCTGGTCGTGTACTTTTCGAAATCGGTGGCATTAGTGAAGAAGTTGCTCGTGAGGCATTCCGTCTTGCTTCAGCAAAATTATCTGTAACTACCACCTTCGTTCGTAAGCAGGTGATCTAATGCAAGCAAACGATTTACGCAATAAGTCAGTTGAAGACTTAAAGACTGAACTCTCAAATCTTCAGCGCGAGCAGTTCAACCTACGTTTTCAGTTAAAGACTGGTCAGTTACAGCAGACTGATAACGTTCGTAAGGTACGTCGCGATATCGCACGTATTAACACAATCCTTTCTGAGAAATTAAACTCAGAGAGCGCAAAGTAGAGGTAGAGTTAAATGTCAGAACAAAATGCAAAAGTAGCTCGCTCTCTTCGCGGTCGCGTTGTAAGCGATAAGATGCAGAAAGCTTGTGTAGTAGCAGTAGAGCGCCGTATTGCTCATCCAGTATACGGTAAGATTATTACTCGTACTACCAAGTTCCACGTATCAGACGTTGAGAACGCTGCTCACGTAGGTGATATTGTTGAGATTTGTGAATGCAAGCCAGTTGCTAAGACTATTTCTTGGAAACTAGTTAGCGTGATCGAGAAGGCTCAGAACGCCTAATCTCTAACAAATGAGAGAGACCGCGAGAATATATGCTTGCGGTCTCATTTTTTTTATGGTATATTTTAGCGCCTTTCTAAATTAGTTTAGAGAGTTGTTTTTTTATATTTAACCGGAGCATTTGAAATGATCCAGATGCAAAGCATGCTTGACGTTGCCGATAATTCTGGCGCACGTGCAGTTCAGTGTATTAAGGTTTTAGGTGGTTCACACCGCCGTTACGCTGGCATTGGCGACATTATTAAGGTGTCTGTTAAAGACGCAATTCCACGCGGCAAGGTTAAGAAGGGCGACGTACTAGACGCTGTTGTTGTTCGCACCAAGAAAGGTGTTCGCAGACCAGACGGTTCAGTAATTCGCTTTGACACTAACGCAGCAGTTTTATTAACTGCTCAGCATGAGCCTATCGGTACTCGTATCTTCGGACCAGTTACTCGTGAACTACGTTCAGAGCAATTTATGAAGATTGTATCTTTAGCTCCAGAAGTACTCTAATTTACAGGGAGTATTAATAAAATGGCAGCGAAAATTCGCACCAACGATGAAGTAATCGTTATCACAGGTAAGGACAAGGGCAAGACTGGTAAAGTTACCCGTGTTTTAACTAGTGAGCACAAGGTGTTAGTTGAAGGCATTAATGTCAAGAAAAAACACCAGAAACCTAACCCAAATCTTGGCGTTCAGGGCGGTATTGTAGACATCGAAGCACCTATTGATGTTTCTAATGTTGCAATCTACAACCCAGATACTAAGAAGGCTGATCGTGTTGGCTTCAGAATCGAAGACGGTAAAAAGGTTCGTTTCTTCAAGTCAAATGACAAGATCATTTCTTCATCAGCC
This sequence comes from Succinivibrio sp., assembly GCA_050873645.1. Taxonomy (GTDB): domain Bacteria; phylum Pseudomonadota; class Gammaproteobacteria; order Enterobacterales; family Succinivibrionaceae; genus Succinivibrio. Next base: position 54,409 of record JBNMJE010000003.1, read on the forward strand.
AAGTAAGCGTTAATTAAAGGAGAATAACGATGGCGAAACTGCATGATCTATACAAGCAGGAAGTAATCAAAGCCTTAACAGAAAAATTTGGTTACAAGACAATCATGCAAGTCCCTCGGATTGAGAAGATCACCCTGAATATGGGTGTTGGTGAAGCAGTTGCAGATAAGAAAGTTTTAGAGAATGCTGCACGCGATATGACCGCTATTGCTGGTCAGAAGCCTCTAATCACCAAAGTTCGCAAATCCGTAGCGGGCTTCCATATTCGTGAGGGCTATCCAATCGGCTGTAAAGTTACACTACGCGGTGAGCGTATGTGGGAGTTCCTCGAGCGTTTAATTGTGATCGCAATTCCACGTATCCGTGATTTCCGTGGTTTATCTGCTAAGTCATTTGATGGCAGAGGAAATTACTCAATGGGTGTACGTGAGCAGATCATTTTCCCTGAGATCGACTTTGATAAAGTTGATGCAGTTCGTGGTTTAGATATCACTATCACCACAACAGCTAAGACAGATGAAGAAGGTAAAGCTTTATTAGAGGCTTTCAACTTCCCATTCCGTACTCAGGCCCACAAGTAATTCGAGGACGAACTAATGGCTAAGACTTCAATGATTTACAGAGATCTTAAAAGAAAGCGTTTAGCAGAACAGTATCGTGCAAAGCGCGCAGATCTCAAAAAGATTATTTCTAGCGTATCTGCTTCAGATGAAGAGCGTTTCGCAGCAGTGCAGGCTTTAGCAGCACTACCACGTGATTCAAGCCCTTCACGTCAGCGTAATCGCTGCAGTGAGACAGGTCGTCCACATGGTTACTTACGTAAGTTCGGTTTATGCCGTATTAAGCTACGTGAGCACATGATGCGTGGCGAAATCCCTGGTCTACACAAGGCTAGCTGGTAAGAGGAGAGATACAAATGATGCAAGATCCTATTGCGGATTTATTAACCCGCATTCGCAACGGCCAGGCATCTGGCAAAGTTTCAGTTACAATGCCTTCATCTAAGTTAAAGGTTGCTTTAGCTAATCTGCTATTAAAAGAAGGTTATGTTTCTTCTGTTGCAGAGAATGGTGAAGTTAAGAAAGTTTTAGAAATTGGCCTGAAATATTATGAAGGCGCTCCTGTAATCGAAATGATCAAGCGTGTATCACGTCCTGGTCTTCGTATTTACAAGAGAAGCAGCGAATTACCACGTATCATGAATGGTTTAGGTATCGCTGTTATTTCAACTTCTAAAGGCTTAATGACCGATCGTGCTGCCCGTAAGGACGGCTTGGGCGGCGAAGTTATTTGCTACGTCGCATAATTAGGGAGGCAACATGTCACGTATTGCTAAGGAACATATCGCAGTTCCTCAGGGCGTCGAAGTTACTCTCGACGGTCAGAAGGTTACCATCAAGTCTAAGAAAGGCGAGATGACCTTAAATTTACATCCAACAGTTGGTGCTAAGTACGAGAATAACCAGATCTTAGTTATTCAGAAGGAAGACACCACTGAGTCAAACATGCAGTCAGGTACTTCACGTGCTTTATTACACAACATGGTTGTTGGTTTAGATAAAGGTTTCGAGAAGGCTTTAAAGCTTGTTGGTGTTGGTTACCGTGCAGCTGTTAAGGGTAAGACCTTAAACCTAGTTTTAGGTTACTCTCACCCAATCGACTATGAGTTACCTGAAGGTGTTACTGCTGAGACTCCATCTCAGACTGACATCATCCTAAAGAGCTATGATAAGGCTTTATTAGGTCAGGTTGCTGCAAAGGTTCGCGCATTCCGTGCTCCAGAGCCATATAAGGGCAAAGGCGTTCGTTATGCAGACGAAATCATTCACATTAAAGAAGCTAAGAAGAAATAATAGGGTGGCATAACATGTTCGATAAGAAAGAAGCACGCATTCGCCGCGCTACTAAGTCTCGTGCAAAGATGCATGAGTTAGGTGTAACTCGTTTAGTTGTTACCCGTACTCCACGTCACATCTATGCTCAGATTATCAGCAATGATAACCGTGTTTTAGCTTCAGCTAGCACTTTAGATAAGGACCTTGTAAAGGGTCTTAAGTACACTGGTAACGTAGAAGCTGCCAAGGTTGTTGGTAAGGCTGTTGCCGAGCGTGCAATTGCAGCTAAGGTTGAAACCGTAGCTTTTGACAGATCAGGCTATCAGTATCATGGCCGCGTTGCAGCATTAGCTGACGCAGCACGTGAAGCTGGCCTCAAGTTCTAGGAGTGTGAAAATGCAACACAAAGATGAAACTCAGGCTGGCGAGCTACAAGAGAAGTTAGTAGCTGTAAATCGTGTAGCTAAAGTAGTAAAAGGTGGTCGTATTTTCTCTTTCACCGCTTTAACAGTAGTTGGTGATGGTAACGGCCGTGTAGGTTATGGTTACGGTAAAGCAGGCGAAGTTCCAGCTGCAATTCAGAAGGCAATTGAGCAGGCTCGTCGTAACGTAAACAACAACATCAGCCTAAACAATGGTACTCTGTACCACTCAGTTAAGGGTGAGCATTCAGGTTCTATGGTTTACATGCAGCCTGCATCAGAAGGTACCGGTATTATTGCTGGTGGTGCTATGCGTGCTGTTCTAGAAGTTGCTGGTGTTCGTAATGTTTTAGCTAAGGCTTATGGTTCAACCAACCCAATCAACGTTGTAAGAGCAACTGTTGCTGCTTTAGCTTCTATGCGTACTCCTGAGGCAATTGCTGCAAAGCGTGGCCTTTCAGTGAAGGAAATCATGGAGTAAAAAATGGCAGATAAGAAAACCGTTAAAGTTACTCTAATTAAGAGCACTATTGGTCGTCAGCCAAAGCACATTGCTACCGTTAAGGGTTTAGGCTTACGTCGCATTCGTCACACCGTTGAGTTAGAGGATACTCCTTCAGTTCGCGGTATGATCAATAAGGTTAGCTACTTGCTAAAAGTCGAGGAGTAAAACATGCGTTTAGATACTTTAAAGCCTGCAGAAGGCTCACGTAAAGCAGCTGTTCGCGTTGGTCGTGGTATTGGCTCTGGCTTAGGCAAGACCTGTGGTCGTGGTGTTAAAGGTGCTGGTGCTCGTAAGAGTGCTCACAAGCGTCCAGGTTTCGAAGGCGGTCAGATGCCAATGAAGATCCGTTTACCAAAGTTTGGTTTCTGGTCTCCAAAGGCTGACGTTACTGCTCAGGTTACCTTAAACGATTTAAATCGTATTGAGGGTGATGTAGTTGATATGGCAGCTTTATTAGCAGCTCGCTTAATCAACAAGAAAGTTAAGTACGTTAAGGTAGTATTATCACGCGTTCCTAACTTCACTAAGAAGATCACCTTAAAGGGAGTAGGCGTAACTAAGGGTGCTAAGGCTGCTATTGAAGCAGTTGGTGGTACCGTAGAAGTTGCTCAGTACATCACTGATGCTGCTGCTCGTTTAGAGAAGTCAAACGCTAAATCTGCTGCTAAGCAGAAGTCACGTCTTGAGGCTCTAGCTGCAGCTGGCAAGCAGAAGCCTGCTAAGAAAACTGCAGAGCAGAAAGCAGCAAAGAAGGCTGCTTCAGCTAAGTAATTAAAAAGGGGGCCTAAATGGCCCCTTAATGAGGTTTTGCATGGCTAGAAAATCGCTATTTGAGAGAAGTCGTGAAATGGCTGCTCAGCAATCTAAGGGCACTGGCGAAATTCGTCAGCGTCTTTTGTTTGTTGTGATTGCTCTGATCATGTTCAGACTTGGTTCATTTATTCCTGTTCCAGGTGTGAATGCTGACGTTCTTGAGCGTGTTTTCGATTCGCAAAGCGGAACCATTATTGGCATGTTTAACATGTTCTCTGGTGGCGCTCTTGAGCGTGCATCAGTTTTAGCATTAGGTATCATGCCATATATCTCTGCATCTATTATCATCCAGTTACTTGCTGTGCTAAACAAAAATTTAGCAGAGCTTAAGAAAGAAGGTGAGTCTGGTCGTCGTAAGATTACTCAGTACACACGTGTTGCTACTGTATTTTTAGCAGCTCTTCAAGCTTTCGGTATGGCAACAGGTATTCCTAACATGATGCCTGGTTTAGTAGATAATCCTGGTTTTGGATTCTACTTTGTTACTACAGTAAGCTTAGTAACCGGTACAATGCTTTTGATGTGGTTAGGTGAGCAGATCACTGAACGTGGTATCGGAAATGGTATTTCATTGATCATTTTCGCTGGTATCGTTGCTGGTCTGCCATCAGCTTTAGCAAGAACCTTTGAACAGTCTCGTCAGGGTGACTTGTCAACAATTGCATTGCTGATTATTGGTGTAGTAGTGGTCCTAGTGACCTTCTTCGTGGTTTTCGTTGAGCGCGGTCAGCGTAAGATTGTTATCGAATACGCTAAACGCCAAATGGGTAATCGAATCTACTCTCAGCCACGCTCTAATTTACCATTAAAGATCAACTTATCAGGTGTTATTCCAGCAATCTTTGCATCGTCAATTATTCTGTTCCCTGGTACCGTTGTATCTTGGTTCGGCCAAGGCGATAATGCTGTATCTAATGTTTTAGGTAGCATTTCTGTCTTTTTACAGCCAGGTCAGCCTCTATATGAATTATTGTATGCTGCAGCAATCATTTTCTTCACATTCTTCTATACTGCACTTGTGTTTAATCCTCGTGAGATAGCAGATAACTTGAAGAAAGGTGGTGCTTTTATTCCAGGTATTCGTCCTGGTGAGCAAACTGCAAGATTCATTGATAAGGTAATGACTCGCTTAACCTTAAGTGGTTCTTTATACATGGTATTAGTATGCCTTGTTCCACAGATGTTAATGAACTGGTTTAATGTTCAGTTCTACTTTGGTGGTACTTCATTACTAATTATCGTAGTTGTTTGCATGGACTTCGTATCACAGTTACAGAGTCACATGATGAATCAGCAGTACGGTGATATCATGCGTAAAGCAAACTTAAGAAATTACGGTCGTTAATATCTAGTTAATTGGAGAATAAAAATGAAAGTTGGTGCTTCAGTTAAAAAAATGTGCCGCAACTGCAAAGTAGTTCGTCGTCACGGTGTAGTTCGCATTATCTGTGAGAATCCAAAGCATAAGCAGCGTCAGGGCTAATGCTTGTTTAAATATGCAAGTTCGCTTGCATGTTTAAATTAAAATCTGTATAATCATACAGCTTAAGCACTAAGAGTAACATCTTGGTGCTTTTCTGACATGCCAAAGTGCACTATGAGCGGTTGTCGCGTATCCTAACGGGCTTTGCGACAGCCATTGTTTTTAACCGACCTATATTTAGGAGATCAATAGTGGCCCGTATAGCTGGCATCAATGTGCCTGATCAAAAGATCGCTGTGATTGCATTACAGTCAATCTATGGCATCGGCCCAACCCGCGCAAGCGAGATTCTTGCTAACGCAGGTGTTGAAGAGTCTGCAAGACTTAAAGATTTAGATGAGTCTGTTGTAGATAAAATCCGTGCCGAAGTGGCTAAGTTCACCGTTGAAGGTGATCTTCGTCGTGAAGTTTCTATGAACATCAAGCGCCTAATCGACCTTGGTACTTACCGTGGACTGCGTCACCGCAGAGGTTTACCAGTACGTGGACAGCGTACTAAGACCAATGCACGTACTCGCAAGGGTCCTCGCAAGAGCATTAAGAAGTAGGAGAGCTTAGATGGCTGAAGAAATCAAAAAAGAACAGCAGGCAGCTACCGCTACTGCTACACGTGCTCGTTCAGGCAAGCGCTCTAAGAAGCAGGTTGCTGATGGCGTAGCACACATCCATGCATCTTTCAATAACACCATCGTGTCAATCTCAGACCGTCAGGGTAATGTTCTATCATGGGCAACTGCTGGTGGTTCAGGTTTCCGTGGTTCTCGTAAGTCAACTCCATACGCTGCTCAGGTTGCTGCAGAGCGTGCTGGTGAGGCTGCAAAAGAATTCGGTGTTAAGAATCTTGAAGTTTTGGTTAAGGGTCCAGGTCCTGGTCGTGAGTCTTCAATCCGTGCATTAAACAATCAGGGTTATAAGATCACCAACATTACCGATGTTACCCCAATCCCTCATAACGGTTGTCGCCCACCTAAAAAGCGTCGCGTATAACCTAACGAGTTCAATTTCTGGAGAAAGATAAATGGCAAAATATACAGGTCCAGCCCTGAAATTAAGCCGCCGTGAGGGTGTTGACTTATTCTTAAAGTCAGGTGTTCGTTCAATTGACACCAAGTGCAAGTTAGACACTGCACCAGGTCAGCATGGCGCAAATAAAGCACGCCTTTCAGACTACGGCATGCAGTTACGTGAGAAGCAGAAAGTTCGTCGTATTTACGGCGTATTAGAGCGTCAGTTCCGTAACTACTACAAGAAAGCATCAAGAATGAACGGTAACACCGGTGAGAACCTGTTACAGCTTCTTGAGGCACGTCTGGATAACGTAGTTTATCGTATGGGTTTTGGTTCAACCCGTATGGAAGCTCGTCAGTTGGTAAGCCACAAGGCAATTACTGTTAACGATCATATCGTAAACATTCCTTCTTACCAGGTACAGCCTTCAGACGTTATTGCTGTTCGCGAAAAGGCAAAGAAGCAGTTACGTATTAAGGCCGCAATCGACTTATCAGGACAGCGTGCTACTAAGCCAACATGGATCGATGTTGATCACGATCATATGAAGGGTACTTATAAGAGCAATCCTGAACGTGCTGAGCTACCTTCCGATATTAAGGAACAGCTCATCGTCGAATTGTATTCTAAGTAATAACGGCAACATTGCCAGCACCGCTTTTATAATGTGGGGTATCTCTAGTGTCTGTTGTTGAACTACTAAAGCCAAAGCCAGTTGATTATACTGAAGTCAGCCCAAATCATGCACGTTTAGTGCTTGAGCCACTTGAGCGTGGTTTCGGTTACACATTAGGCGTAGCTTTAAGTGGAATTTTACTAAAGACCCTGTCTGGAACAGCAGTAGATGCTTTTCAGATGGCGGGCGTTAAGGACATTAACAGCTCTAAAGCTGATCTTGAGGAAACTTTATTTGATGTAGTAATGAACTTAAAGTTACTTGCTATTTCAGCTCAAGAACCTTTAAAAGAGCCTGTTTGGTTAACAATTGAGAGACGTGGCGAAGGCGAAGTTCATGCTTCTGACATCGTATGTCCTGAAAATATTTCTTTTGTTGACCCTGAAGCCCGTATTTGCACTCTAAAAGGTGCCAAGGCTTCGTTGTCGATGAAAATTCGCATCACCTCTGGTCAGGGTTATGTGGTGGCAACCTCTGATAAGCATGTCCCTGCTGATTCAGATGAGACCATCTTAATTGATGCAAATTATTGCCCAATTCGTCGTTATGTCTACGAAGTAGAGTCAGCACGTGTTGAGCAGCGTACAGATTTAGATAGATTAGTAATCGATATTGAAACTAATGGAACAATTGCTCCAGAAGTTGCTTTAATGAACGGTTCTAATCTGATCTGTGACAGCATTTGCAACATAGTAGATAAGGAAGAGATCAGCGAGCGTGTAATGACACCTGCTGCTCCTCCAATGCCTGATCCAGTTTTAATGCAGTTAGTAGACGATTTGGAATTGACCGTTCGTTCTGCAAATTGCTTAAAGGCGGAGAATATCATTTACATCGGCGATTTGGTACAGAAGACCGAAGTAGAGTTGCTTAAGACACCAAATCTTGGTAAGAAGTCATTAAATGAAATTAAAGACGTTCTTGCTCAGAGAAACTTGTCTTTAGGTATGCGTGTGGCAAATTGGCCACCTCCAGGACTTCGTGCACCAAACAAATAACTGTTTAGAAGGAATTAAAAATGCGTCATCGTTTAAGTGGCCGTCATTTAGGTCGTACAGCTGCACACCGTGCTGCATTGTACCGTAATTTAGCTAAAGCTTTATTAACCTTCGAAGTAATTAAGACTACTGTTCCAAAGGCTAAGGAATTACGTCGCTTCGTTGAGCCTTTAATCACTTTAGCTAAAGTTGATACCGTTGCAAACCGTCGTTTAGCTCAGGCTCGTCTTCGTGACGAAGCAGTTGTTGCTAAGTTATTCAACGTTATTGGTAAGCTATCAGCTAACCGTAACGGCGGTTACACCCGTATCTTAAAGGCTGGTTTACGTTCAACAGATAAAGCTCCTGTAGCTTACATCATGTTAACTGACCGTCCTGAAGTTGCAGAAGAGTCAAAAGATTCTAAAGCAGCTGAATAATCCTATGGGCGCATAGCTGCGCCCATTCAGATTTCTAGCTAACTAACTGTACTAAAAAACGAGGGTGAAACCTTGGATCAGATCATTGATTCTATTAAGCCAAATATTAAAGAAGTTACCGAGCTTTCTCGTAATGTAAGCCGTGTAATTCTTGAGCCATTTGAGCCACATTATGCTCAAATCGTAGGCACAGCACTCCGTCGTATTATGCTGTCCTCTATTCCTGGATATGCCATCACCGCAGTTGAAATTGATGGTGTAGTGCATGAATACAGTGCAGTAGAAGGCATTCAAGAAGATATTCTTCTTATACTTTTAAATTTAAAAGAAGTTGCTGTTGCTGCTGAAGGTTCTTTAAGAGACGAGCCTGTTCTTCAGTTAAAGAAGAAAGGTGTAGGTCCTGTTACTGCTGCTGACATTCAGTGTCCAGCTGGTATTGAGATTAAGAATCCAGAGCAAATTATTTGCCATTTAACAGACGAGAATAAAGAGTTAAACATGCACTTACATGTAACTCGCGGTCGTGGTTATGTACCAGCTGTTAATCGTCCTTATGTTGAAGGTTCTGAAGAGCGTTTCATCGGTCATTTACAGATCGATCCTTCATACTGCCCAGTGTTAAATGTTGCAGTTCACACAGCTCCTATTGCAGATGAGAAAGAGCAGTTAATTCTTGATATCGAGACCAATGGTACCATCGATCCTAAGAACGCTGTAAGCATCGCTGCTACTATTTTCGCAGATCAGTTAAACTCATTTGTAGATATCAGAAATTCTGTAGCTCCTACAGAAGATTCTTCATTCAGACCTTTAATCGATCCTAAGTTGATTTGCCCTGTTGAAGATCTTGAGTTAACAGTTCGTTCTGCAAACTGTCTGAAGACCGAAGGCATCAAGTATATTGGTGATCTAGTTCAGAAGACTGAAGTAGAGTTACTTAAGACCCCTAACCTCGGTAAGAAGTCATTGACTGAAATCAAGGATGTTCTTGCAGAAAGAGGTTTATCTTTAGGTATGCGTCTTGAGAACTGGCCTCCTGCAGATTTAGATAATACTATCTAATATTTAGATAAATAAGATAAAATAGAAGAGTCTCCTAGGAGGCTCTTTTTCTTTTTGTGCTATATAGAGGCTCGTATGTATAAAAATATCGACAATTCTTTAGCTTATAGAGCATTTTCAGGTGGTCCTTTAGTTTGTATCTTTACTAAGAGCTCTAAAGATGTACCAGATGGTATGACTGCAGCTTGGTCATGTCCTTATGATCCTGATGTTTTATTACTCGTTCTTGATAAGGAACATACAACTTCAGAGAACATCCGTCATACAAAGAAATTTGTTGTAGCACTGCCTAGTGAAGATCAGAAGAAAACCGCCTTAGAATTAGGTTCTGTTCACGGTCGCGATGTTGGTAATAAGTTACAGGTAAAAGATATTAAAACTGAAAAGTCTCAGAAGTTAGGCCTAGATGTAATGTCAGGTGCGTTAGCTTATTTTGAGTGTGAATTACAGGATGAAGAGTTATTTGCGGACAAAGGCATTTGCTTATCAAAAGTTGTAAATGTCTACGTAAAAGCTGATTGTTGGGACGACAAGGAAGAGTGCTTCAATCCTGGCTTTAAGAGAACATTACACCATGTAACTGGTTCTACTTTCTGTTCTGGTGGAGAACTTGTTTAATATGGTTGATGTTGACAATTTAACTGATGAACAAATTGATGCACTTACTGAGCAAGTTGTAGATTTGTATACAACCATTAGTGAAGAGGCTCTAAGTCTTAATGATCCTGATGCTTATGCAAAGGTTCGTAAAATCACTAATGATGATGACTATTCGATGGAGTGCAGATTCAGAAATATTTCTGAAGATGACGAGTTAGATCCTTCTGATTCAGATATTGATGACTGTATTGTTGCTGAGATTTGGTTTACCGGTGCTCAGGAGCAATTAAAAAACGATGTCCATGTAGTGGATATCGTTTTTAGTGTTCAAGGGGAAGAATCTAACGCATCTGCTAAATGGTTCCCTGATGATTAGTTGATTCTAGGAACTCTATTATGGATTGATTGTAATTGGAGTTCCTACATCTACCATAGATAAAAATACATCTAAATCTGGGTTCAATAAAGCAATACAGCCATTAGTCCAATCTGTTCTCTGTACTGTTTCGTTATAGCTACTTCTTG
>JBNMJE010000004.1:0-61558 GCA_050873645.1 Succinivibrio sp.
CTGTTGTAGTAGGAGATGATATAGGTTCTGCCCTTAATATCGGTGTAACTGGAAAAGTTCCATTTAATAGCTTCAGAAGTCATGATATAGTCCATATAAATAAATTATAGACTATGATATACCTAAAATGAAATTAAGGCAAGAAAAATCCTTTAAAAACAAATGAAAAATAATTAAATATAGGGAATTTGTGAGGTTCGTCACCCATATTGTAAACTAGGGTGACGGGAGTTTAGGTTTTAAACATCATCCCCATATCATTTTGATGGTGAACTTTTCGCTCTTAGCCATCAGTTTCAGCGAAACACCAAAATGACATTTAATTTCTTCAAATATTCCCCTTCATTTAGCGTTCCCATTCTTGTTTATAAGATTCGTAAATCTTGAACATAGATTTTAAGAACAGTCTTTGTTCAGAACTACTTTATGAAGAACTATAGCTTTTCAAGATCTAGAAAAAGAAAGCGGTTTTGAGCGCATTTCTCAAAACCGCAAAAGAAAAGGCGTACCACCTTTTTAGAACACATGCAAACGAGTCATTTGCTTGCCTAACTAACGTAATTAGTTTTGGTTAACTCGTGTTAGTCTATGCTAACCTTAAAATTTCATTAAATCAATAGCTTTTTTCAAATTTTTTTTGTTTTGCATTATTTTTGAAATTTGTTTGAACTTTTTAAGAATGGAACTCTCTAAGAGATATAAAGTGGTTAGCCACAAATAATTTTACATCCCATAATAAACCTAGCTCTGCTAGGTTTTTTTTTACTTTTTTGTATTCCTGATTTTCTACTTTTGATAAGGCAACACGTACTTTTGTTTCATGTAATTTTTAAATGAAGCAAACTTAATGTAAGGGATCATGGTCTTGTGATTTTCTGTTTTGTACCAGACTAATTGTGTAACCTCTTCATCTGTCTGAGCCTCAGAGGTTGCGATCTCGTAACATACCTTAGCCAAAGCTGAATAATCAGAAATTAGAGTGCCTGTAGCACGACCTGCTTCGACTTCTTTTAACATCTCAGGTAATCCATCCACGCCAAAGACTGGAATGTAATGATCTTTGTCTTTTACGTCTGTGTTATAACCTCGACTCTTTAGAGCATCTAATGCACCTAAAGCCATAGCATCATTATTGGCTACGACAATTTCAATATTACTTATGCCCACAAGATCGATCTGCTTTAAAAGATCGCGTTTTGCATTGTAACGATCCCAGTTATCATAGTTCTTAGAAATGATGTTTAAAGGATAACCTTTTTCCTTTAACTTAGTTACAGTCATTAAAGTTCGGTTAAAGGTATCGTGATGGAATTTCTCACCTTGTAAGATGACCATATCTAATTGACCATTCTTATTCTTGTCATAATGAGCTACTGTTTTAAAGTAATCATCAATTTCATCAGCAATATAGATACCAGACTGTTCAGAATTAGCACCTACGTACCAGCAGTCATCATAGCTTGAAAGAGCTGAGTCGGTTGGAAGGCGGTTAAAAAAGACAACCTTGCTGCCAGAGTCTTTAGCAGCATCTAAAACCTTTGGAGCATCATTTACATCCACAAGATTCACAATGGCAGGTGATCCAGAATACAGACCGGTAATAATGCTTTCTAACTGCTCTTGATGATGATTTTGAGCATCATGAAACTTAAAGTTCAAAGGAGATCTTTCTGAGAGTTTACCTAAGAAAGTTGCATAGAGGTTGATGAAGTTGTCATTACCATTGTAGTAGTAAACGTTGATATTCGATATTGCATAACATGAAGATACAGTAAGCCCTAATGATAAAGAGATAACTTTTAATAAATTCATGCAAAACCGATTCATGACACCATCCTGCTTACGTTGACCAACGTTAGTCGATAACAATAGGTACGAATACCTAGTTTTATATTTTAGGTGATAATTTGCATTTATATGGGACAAATCCGTATATATGCAAATGCAGTCACAGTAAAAAGTGAATAAAAACTTAGCTTAAGCAAAACTTTGCTAAAAGGAATGATTATTGTTAAGCGAAATGTGATCAGAGATCTTTTGATAACGATAATGTAATAGTTTTAACAACGCTTTCCAACGGTCGTGTATTTTAGGTCTAAATTTAATTAAATGCTTGTAAATCAACAAAATTGCAAAATTTTGCAAGTAAAATTGCGAGACATTTTTAAGAATAAAAAAGCAAATAAAAAAATATTTGAAAAAATCGAAAAATTTTTTGAACTTTTTTAAATTAGGGCACTCTAAGAAGTATATCAGTTAAGATTTCTTCAAGCTGGTGACTTTTTTCATTATATATTTTCCTCAAAAGGCCCAATAAAAAGTTATTGGGCTCTTTTTTTATCTGCGCTTTACTTCTTTTAATCTTCTTTTGGATTCACTTTTAGAACAATTTAAGTGAATAGTATCTTTTGGCTACAGAATAGGCTTTTAAGGCAAGTCATTAATATTTTTGAAAAAATGCAAAAATTTTTTGAACTTTTTAAGATTAATGCACTCTAAGAAGTATATCAGTTAAGATTTCTTCAATGCTGGTGACTTTTTTCATTATATATTTTCCTCAAAAGGCCCGATAACGAGATGTTTATCGGGCTCTTTTTTTCTTGTCATCTGTATCTACCTACTCAACTTCTAGTAAAACAGACTTTGAATGTCCTTTGCCTTACTAAAAAATGAACCATAGTTATCAGTTTTTTTACATCATCAAAAAAAGTTTGAAATTATTTTGAACTTATTGATAGAGCAGTACTCTAAGAGGTATATCAGTTAGGAATTCTTCAAGCTGGTGACTTTTTTCATTATTTATTTCCTAAAAGGCCTGATGACAAAATGTTCATCAGGCTCTTTTTTTATATATTCAGGAAATTGCCTTACGTTACTCTCAAGAATGACTTAATCTTTAAGAGAGATCTTCAAAGGAGAGGAGTTGTTTTTTGAAGGACAATCAGAGGTTATAAAAAGATCACCAAAAGCAATAACACTATCGGTGTCTCTATCTTTTACTAAGCAATGAGCACCGCGTAACCAGGCTGGCACATCATACTCACCAAAGAGTTTTTTAATCTCTCTACTGTGAGATCTAGTAAGAGGTTTTAATTTATTACTACCAGTGTAGGTAAAATCAAGAATGACCTCATCTTTTACAAAGTCTTTATCTAAAGAGTACTCAAAACTACCAAGTTTTAAGCTCTCCCCTTTCTTTAAGAAATATGTTTTCTTCTGAGGTAACTCTATCTTTTTTACAAGATATAAATAATGCTTAAAGCGCTTTACCGAATAATCGCCTAACAGGATGTCGCCATGCTGATCTGCTGAGCTCTGACACAATTTTAAGGTCTCTTGAACCTGATTGTACTCAGGAGGCATTACAGTCTTTTCATTTAAGAAAAGTCTGATGATGCAGGTTGCAAGAGCTGTATCATTAACGTCAAACTTGCTGATATCAAGACGTAAATTGTCTTTATCAAAGACTAGATCATACTTATCTTTAGCATAACGCATTGCCAAATCATGCTCATAAGAGCACAGCTTGGCACTTCTGTGAATTGAACCATCAATACCGTTGAAGCGTTCCCTTAATAGAGGTAATACCTTTAATCTCATGAAATTTCTTTCAAATTTTAAATAGGTATTTGAAATATCAAAGACATGATCATAGCCTAAAGCTTCAATGATCTCGATGATCTCATGCTTGGTATACTCTAGTAATGGTCTTAAAATTCTGCCTCTATTATCCTCAATATAAAAGCTCATTCCTGATAAGCCATAAGGACCAGAACCACGCTTTAGAGCTAATAAAAAGTTCTCTACCTGATCATCTGCCTGATGACCTAAGAGCAATACACCATTATCTTTAGCATTTGTAAATAAGGCTTTATATCTTTCAGCACGAGAGACTTCCTCAGGTGATCTGCCATTACCATAGACGATATGTAACTTTGGAGTTACCAAAGGAGCATCTACTTTTTTACAGAGCTTTTGACAGTGAGCAAGCCAAACAGGATCATCGGCATCTAAACCATGGATGCAATGAACTGCAAGGAGGGAGTAGCGAGGATCTTTAAGTGTAACAGCCTTACCGACTATTAGCGCTAAGGTTGAATCGGCACCACCAGATAAGCCTACGACCAATCTGCATGGTGCCACAGTATGAATAATTTTATCTGCAAGTTCATTTACAACTTGCAGAGCTTTTTCTTTTAGCAATATCCGTACTTCATTAAACGAGAGTAACGCTGTTCAACGATTCTGTCAGCAGAAATACCTGATAACTCAGCTAAATCAGTTTCAATACGCTGTTTTAGATTTTCTGCCATCTCATCGTAGTTACGATGTGCACCACCTAGTGGCTCTTTTACAACGTTATCAATTAAACCTAAATCCTTGATGCGGTGAGCTGTAATGTTCATAGCTTCAGCAGCTAAAGGAGCCTTATCAGCTGACTTCCATAGAATAGAAGCACAGCCTTCAGGTGAAATTACAGAGTAGGTTGAGTACTCTAACATATTCACTCTGTCACCTACGCCGATAGCTAACGCACCACCTGAACCACCTTCACCGATTACAGTGCAAACTACTGGAACGGTAAGATCTGACATTAACTTTAAGCTCTCAGCAATAGCACCTGCCTGTGAACGCTCTTCAGCACCAACACCAGGATATGCACCTGGGGTATCAATAAAGGTAATTACAGGCATACCGAATCTTTCAGCAAGCTTCATTAAACGCATTGCTTTACGATAACCTTCAGGACGAGGCATACCAAAGTTTCTTAAGGTACGCTCTTTGGTATCACGGCCTTTCTGATGACCAATTACCATAACAGGTCTACCATTTAAGCGAGCTAAACCACCAACGATAGCCTTATCATCAGCAAATGCTCTATCACCTGCTAATTCATGGAAATCTGTAAAAATTCTCTGAATGTAGTCTAAGGTGTAAGGACGCATTGGATGTCTTGACAGCTGAGAAATCTGCCAATCGCTTAATGAAGAGAAAATCTTTTTGGTCAACTCAAGATTCTTCTTCTCTAACTGATTTAGTTCTGAAGTTAGATCAACTCCTGAGCTTGAATCAGCGCTAAGTCTTTTTAATTCTTCAATATGAGCTAGCAGATCTGCAATTGGCTGCTCGAATTCTAGATAATTAATATTCATCACGTTGGATTTAACCTCACAGGTTTTCCTATTAGTCAATCGTTCAATTTTACTACAAAAGCTGAATTTAGACAAAAGTTCTACAGTAATGACTCAAGAGAGTCTGTAGAATTACATAGATTTTGAGTTTTTGCCTCTAAGACCTTTCTTACAGGACCATAGGTTTTTCTATAGCATGAAAGAACAGGAAGTTCATTTAAGAGTTCTAAATGCAACTTTGTAGGATAGCCTTTATGCTTTGCAAACTGATATTCAGGGTACTGCTTATCAAGCTCATACATCTGACGGTCACGTTCTACCTTTGCAAGAATAGAGGCAGCAGCAATCTCAGCTACACGAGCATCGCCCTTTACTACAGCTTCACATTTAATCTCAATATTCTTAACGGTCTTGTTGCCATCCACTAAGATCAAATCGCACTTTAAAGCCATATTTTCATAGGCTCTTTTCATCGCCTCAAGTGACGCATTTAAGATGTTCATCTCATCGATTTCTTGAGGGGTACACTGTCCGATGCCGTAGGCAAGAGCTTTTTCTTTAATAAGTGGCTCTAGAGCATCTCTTTTCTTTTCAGATAACTGCTTAGAATCATTTAATCCTGCAATAGGATTGTTTGGATCTAAAACCACACAGGCTGCTACCACATTACCCATTAAAGGTCCACGACCTGCCTCATCGGCACCGCAAACCTTAAATACAGTAGGATCAACGGGGTAAACAAAAGGTTCAAAGACTATCTTTTTAGCCATGTTAATTTCTGTAGATGTAAATTACTACTAATTCTAATCTTGCTTAAACTCTGTAGAGTTTGTAACTTGAGAGTTTGTAGATTGAGATTCAGTTACTTGAGTATTTGCGTCTTGAGCTGATGATACCTTCTGACTGTTATCTTTGTTCTCAGTCACTGCATTATTTGCCTCATACTGCTCATTTTCAATTTCAGCACTTTCAATCTGAGCAGTACTCTCTAAGGTTGAGTTGTCCTCACAGCTTCTGTGAATAACCTTAAATACAGCCTCACAGGCTAACTCATCAGAGTTGCAGCGCATGCTCTTGTGAATATCCTCAAACTCTTTTTTCATGAGGATGTTATCGTAGATAAGAAGCTTGTGCATCTCATCTGCTAAAGCAGCACTGGTGCAATCTTCCTGAATGAATTCTTTAACAATCTTTCTACCTGCAATTAAATTTGGCAGAGAGTATGTATCAATCTTAAGTAAGCGTCTTGCAATAAATGCTGAAAGAGGACTTACCTTGTATGCAACTGCAAAAGGAGTCTTTAAAAGCATTGTCTCAAGTGCGATAGTGCCACAGGTTAAGAGCACAGCATCAGATGACGCAATCACATCCTGAGTGTTACCAACAAAGACAGTTATAGATAAATCAGGTGCAACTTCAAGCCAAAGATCTTTAATTAAAATTGCCTGTTTATAGCTTGGCACTGTACAAATGAAGACAGTGTCTGGAAGTTTTTTCTTAATAATTCTTGCTGCATGTGCATAGATAGGTAACATCTTGGTGATGATACCCTTTCTAGAACCAGGCAGAATTCCCATTACCTTACCTTTGACAGGCTCTACGCTTGTCTTGAAGAGGTTAATTCTCTCTCTGCATTGAGTTTGAGATACGGCAAGTGGGATTGAATTAGCTAAGGTATGACCTACATAGGTACAGTGAATACCTCGTTGAGCATACCAGTTCTTTTCAAAAGGAAGTAGAGCTAAAATCTCGTCACAGGCGTTCTGAATACGCTTAACTCGATTCTCTCTCCAAGCCCAAACTGATGGGCTTACATAATGGACTGTTGGTATTCCAGCTTTCTTTACCCTTTCTTCAACATATAAGTTAAAGTCAGGTAAGTCGATACCAATAAAAACACATGGCTTTGCTTCGATGATGTTCTTTACAGCTTTTGATCTAATTTTTAAGATCTTAGGAAGCTTTAGCAGGACTTCTGTAAGTCCCATTACAGCTAAATCTTCCATATTTGCAGATGAACGCAGGCCCTGATGGATCATCTTTGGACCACCAATTCCTATGAATTGAGCCAAAGGATCACGTCTTTTAATAGCCATGATAAGGCCAGAACCTAAAGTATCACCTGAAGGTTCACCTGCAATTAAAGCGTAAAGATGTGGATTTGCATTAGCCAGCATTAGCGAATGATTCCTCTTCCGTCCTGCTTTAAGAAGTCAACTAAAGGCTGAACTTCACTGTGCTCTTTAGCTAATTTCTCAATTTCAACTAAAGCTTCTTCTAAGGTCAGGCTCTTCTTGTATAAGAACATATAAGCCTGGAAGATAGCTGAGATAGCTTCTTTTGAGAAACCACGACGCTGTAAACCAACTTTGTTAATGCCAAAAGGTTTAGCATAGTGACCTGCTGCCATCACATATGGAGGAACGTCCATATTCAATGCAGCCATACCACCTACCATAGCATGACAACCTACACGACCAAACTGGTGAATTGCAGCTAAACCACCAAATACAACATAGTCATCAATAGTTACGTGACCTGCTAAAGTTGCATTGTTTGAGAAGATGCAATGATCGCCAATTAAGCAATCGTGAGCTACGTGAGTGTTGATCATGAACAAGTTATGAGAACCTACAGTAGTAGTACCTCTACCCTGTACAGTACCTCTGTGCATTGAGCAATGCTCACGGATAACGTTGTAATCGCCAATAGTTAATGTTGTAGGTTCACCTGCATACTTTAGATCCTGACAACCTTCACCGATTGAGCAAAACTGGTAAAAGTGATTTCCTTTACCGATTGTGGTTGGACCACGTACTACACAAAAAGGTTCAAATATGCAGTCATCACCTACAGTAACATCACCCTCAATGATTACATTCTCGCGAATGGTAACATTCTTACCTAACTTTACGTCTGGTCCAATTTTTGCGCTTGGATCAATAATTCCTGTAGCTTGAGTCAATGTCTTTTACCCTTTTGATGATTAGTGTTTAGCGCACATTAAATCAGCTGTGCAAACTACCTTGCCGTCAACACTTGCAACACCGCTAAATGAAGCAATACCACGTTTCTCCTTGAAGTATTCAACATCAAGAACTAACTGGTCACCTGGTACTACAGGTCTCTTGAAACGAGCATGATCGATTGCAGCAAAATAATATAACTCACCATCGTTTGGCTTGCCAACCATGGTAAAAGCTAAGATACCGGTAGCCTGAGCCATAGCCTCTAAAATCAGCACACCAGGTAAAATTGGCTTGCCTGGGAAATGGCCCTGGAAGAAAGGCTCATTAAAAGTAATGTTCTTAATTGCTCTTAAAGTTTTGTGCTCTTCGGTAATTGAATAGTCTACAACTCTGTCGATCATTAAAAATGGATATCTGTGTGGTAACAGAGCCATGATCTGCTCAACATCTAATGTATGCTTATTTTCTACAGTATCAGTCATTTAATCACCTTTTCTATTTTATTGCTTTAATTGCTTGGTCAAAGACTCTACCTGTTCCTCAAGAGCAGATAAACGATGATACATTTCGTTAATATGTAGAGTTCTTGCTGCAGTAATACGCCATTCCTTATTGGTCTGAGCAGGAATACCTGATGAGTAGATACCTGGCTTGTCAATAGAACGCATTACCATACACATACCGCTGATGGTTACACCATCACAGATGCTAATATGACCATTAAATACAGAAGTACCGCCAATTATACAGTATTTTCCGATGGTTACAGAACCGGCAAAGGTGGTACCACCTGCAACTGCTGTTCCATAGCCAATATGAACGTTGTGAGCAATCTGACAGAGGTTATCAATAATTACGTTATCTTCAATAACGGTATCATCAATAGCACCACGGTCGATACAGGTACAAGCACCGATTTCAACTCTGTTGCCGATTACTACTCGACCGGTCTGAGGGATCTTAATCCACTCACCACGCTCATTTGCATAACCAAAACCGTCACCGCCAATTACAGTACCTGACTGAACCAAGCAGTTGTCACCAATTACACAATCATGGTAAAGGCTAACATTAGGATACAGCTTTGTGTTATTGCCAACTTTTGCTTTAGGACCGATTACAACATTAGCGCCTAACTGAACATTATCTCCAATTACAGCACCTGCCTGAATGTTTACATTAGGTCCAATAGATACGTTCTTACCAATGGTAGCCTCAGGGGAAATTACAGCAGAGCTGTCTACACCTTTAGCAATTGCTGGAGTTGTATCTAGTAACTGAGCTACTTTAGCAAAGCCTACATAAGGATCCTTCATTACTAATACAGCGCATTTAGCATGTGGTACGTCTTCTTCTTTTAAGATCACCGCACCAGCATGAGACTCGCTTAATACTGCTCTGTATTTAGGATCAGATAAAAAGCTGATTTCTTTTTCTTTTGCAGTCTTTAAATTGGCAACATGAGTAATTTCAATTTCACCATTGCCAATTAACTTTGCACCAAGTTTCTCTGCAATATCTTTTAACAGCATAGATTAATTCCTGTTAATTATTTCTTGCTATCCTTGTTGTCTTTGTTATCTTTGTTCTCTTTCTTAGCTGGCTTTAGCTTTGAAGCTCTTGCGATAACTTCATCAGAAATATCAACAGCATCTGATGCGAATACAACTGACTCACCACGTACTACTAACTCGATACCACGCTCTTTAGCGATTCTATCAATAGCAGTCTGGATTAACTTGCCTAGCTTCATCTCAGCTTCACGCTGTCTCTTCTGAGAATCTTCCTGTAAAGCCTGGCCCTTTAGGTCGTAGTCTGCTTTTAACTTAGCTAATTTACGCTGAAGCTCAGTTGCCTTGTCGCCCTGTGACTTCTGTAATTCAGCTTCTAACTTAGCGCCTTCCTGCTGGATCTTCTGTAATTCTTCAGAACGAGGACCAAATTCTTTCTGCATTGCTTCAGACTCAGCCTTTGCCTGTGGAAGCTCTGCCATGATTAAACGGAGATTTACAACTGCAATATTTGTTGCTGACTTCTTAGCAGCCTGCTCGGTCTTACCTGCATCAGCAGCGTCTGCTGCATAAGTTGAGGTTGAAATTAAAGCCATTGAAATTGCAGATGCTAGTAATAATTTTTTTAACATTTTTTACTCCTACTTTTAGAAACTGCTTCCGATGTTGAAATTGAACTGCTGGGTATCATCACCATCATACTTCTTGATTGCTTTAGCTAGATTAAATGATAGAGGTCCCATAGGAGACATCCAAGTTAAAGCAAAACCGATAGAAGTACGGTACTTACCTGGATCTGAGTAATCAACAGTGTACATCTTTGAACGGGTATCCCATAGAGCACCAGCATCGAAGAAGACAGCTGATCTTACGCTGCTCTTATAAGCTTCTGCTACTAATGGGGTTGGAATTACAAATTCAGCTGTAGCTGTCCAGAATGCGTTACCGCCAACTGAGGTTGATGACTCGTAGTAAGCATCAACTGTTGGATACTTATACAGTGCACGAGGACCGATTGAGTTACGGCTAAAGCCTCTCATCCACTCTGAACCACCTAATGAGAAGTTATCGAAGAATGGAAGAATTTCTCTTACGCCATTCTTTGATCTGTAACCATTACCATAACCGATTCGACCACGAACGGTGAATACGTACTCATGGTACATATCAATTGGGAAGTAATGGTAGGTTTCAGCTGTAGCCTTGTAATAGTGCATATCTGAATTAGGTGTAGTAGCAGTTAAAGATACAGTCTGCTTGTTACCTGAAGTTGGGAACACACCTTTATCAAGACTGTTATGAGTAATATCAAAGCCTAGCTTGTAGTCTAAGAAGTTAACAGAACGGGTAGCGTCCTTTGAATACATATTAAAGAACACATCTGACTGCTCGAAACGAGTACCGTTATTCTTAATCTTAGATTTCTCAATACCTAGGTTGTAGTTAACAAACCAGTTTTCAGAAATAGGGTAACCTAAGTTGAAGGTAGCACCATAAGTATGGTTGGTATAATCTACAACATCGTCGTCATCATCGCCATCATACTTATCTAAGTATAATCTGCCACCTAAGCTTACGTTATCTACAGTAAAGTATGGATCGGTATAACCAATTTCCATATGCTTTCTATAGTCGTTCTCATAAGAGGTAATGTTTGCTCTTGTACCCCAACCAAAGAGGTTGTTCTGAGAAATACTTGCCTGAATGGTTAAACCAGAGTCAGTACCAATACCGATACCACCTGAGATAGAACCTGTAGGACGCTCTTTAACCTTAGTGTTAACGTTAACTGTATCATCAGTTGCGCCAACGTTTTCTGTAGTTACATCAACAGTCTCAAAGTAACCGGTACGATTTAATCTGGTCTTTGATACTTCAATAGCTTCAGATGACAACCATGAGCCATCCATCTGTCTTAATTCACGTCTAATTACAGTATCATCGGTTGAATCATTACCTGTAATTAAAACCTGTGATACATGAACACGAGAACCTGGATTTACGTTGAAGTTTAAATCAACAGTCTTCTCTTTATCATTGTAAATTGGGAAAGCCTTAACCTCTGAGTTTGCATAACCGTATTTACCTAAGATAGATGCTAAAGTCTTTTCATTTTCGGTTACACGACGCTGATTGTAAATTTCACCTTCATGTAAGGTAATAGCTTCATTTAACTCAGCACCATACTTTAAGGTATCACCACGAACTGAGAATGAATGAACCTTGTAACGCTCACCTTCATCAATAGCGATAGTTAAGTAAATACCTTTTCTATCAGGGGTAAGTTCAACTGAGGTTGAATCAACTTTGAAGTTCACAAAACCTCTATCCATATAGAAGGTCTTTAAAGCTTCTAAGTCTGCACGGAATTTCTGACCGTTAAATCTCTGGTTAGCCATGAAGTTCCACCAAGGAACATCATCACGCAACTGCATCTGAGCTAAAAGCACATCTTCATCAAATGATTTGTTACCTACGATGTTGATCTGCTGAATTTCAGCAGCCTTACCTTCGGTAATTTCAATCTTGATATCAACACGGTTTCTAGGCAACTGTGTGATAACGGTATTTACCTTAGCCTGGTACATACCTGATGAATGGTAGAAATCCTCTAAAGATTTTTGAATTTGGTTTAGAGATTGGGTATTTAAAGCTTCGCCTACGCGGATACCCTGCTGATTGATGATCTTTTCTAGATCTTCTTTTTTGATATTGTTATTACCAGAGAAATCAACAGCACCAATGGTAGGTCTTTCTTTTACGGTAACAATGAAAGTATCACCATCACGTGACAGCTTAACGTCATCAAAATCGCCAGTTGCATATAACTGCTGCATAGCTAGAGCGGTATTTTGAGGTGTCATTACATCGCCTTCTTTAACAGGCAATGCTAATAAAACTGCGCCTTTTGACACACGATTCAGACCACGGATCTGAATGTTAGAAATAACTGGATCACCTGCAGCGCTTACTGCTTGAGGAGTTGCAATTGCTGCTGCAACTGCTGCACTTAAGGCTGCTGTCTTAATAAAAGTTCTTCTTTTCATTGTAAAACCAAACTGTTTGTTTAAGTGATTTTGAACTTGCCTAGCTAAAATAACAAAAAAAACTCAAAAAAACAGCTTTTAAAGTCTGTTTTTTTAAGGTTGCCATGATAAATCAGCTATCTAAAAACCTTTGATATCATTAAATACTGCAAAAATCATCATTGTCAGCAATATTGCTGCACCAAATGATGTAAGAACCATCTGGGTTCTTGCACTAGGCTCTTTTCGCATTATTGCTTCATAAGCCAAAAATAAAAGCTGACCGCCATCTAAAACTGGAATTGGCATCAAATTGAGAATACCTAAGTTTACACTAATAGCAGCTAAAAAACTTATAAAGATTTTAAAACCGAAACTTGCACTCTCTTTTGCGCCCTGAGCAATCGCTATAGGACCTGAGATATTGTCAGCTGAAATGGTGCCGTTTGCCAGTTTATAAGTAGATACTAAAACAAGTTTTGCCATTGAAGCTGAATCAGCTACAGCTTTTATCATGCCATCTACAAGACCATATTTTGTGGTCTTTCTAAGGCTTGGGATTGGCTCATACTCTGGAGCAATACCCACATAAGGTACGGTCTTTTTAGTCTTTTCAGAGTACTTATTCTCAGGAATTACAGTAGTCTGGTATAAAGAGCCATCTCTGTTTACCACAAGATTTAAAGGAGCACCATTAGACTCGTGGATCATGTCTACAATACGGTACCATGAAGTTACCTCTACTCCATTTACCTTTTCAATCTCATCACCTTTTTGTAGAGATGCTTTTTGAGCAGGTGAACCAGGTTCTACCATAGCTAAAGTCGTCTTAATCTTACCAAAGCATGGAGTAAGACCTACTTTTTCAATTGGAGATTCATTTCTGTTTAAAATGACAGAGCTTGCATCTAATGACAAAACTCTCTTTTGACCGGTTCCCAAATCTGAAGATACAGTAACAGATGCAGGAGTGCTAGAGCCCATGATCTCTACTAACTCGTACATCACATCTTTCCATGAGGTGATATCTTTACCGTTAATATCTTCGATTAAGTCGTTATCTTTAAAACCTGAGGTTTGAGCAATTGAATCTGGTTTTACATCACCTACAACTGGCAACAGTTGAGTGATACCTGACATATTGATATAGGTAAATAAAAATACTGCTAGTACCAGATTAAAGAAGGGACCAGCGAAGATAATAATAGCTCTTTGCCATACTTTCTTAGACTTGTATGAACCTTCAGGTAATGAGCTTTTATCCTCAACTTGCGTATTCTCGCCTTCCATCTTTACATATCCACCTAAAGGGATAGCACTGATGGCGTACTCACAGTTATCTCTGCCCTTTTTCTTAAAGAGGATAGGACCAAATCCTAATGAAAATCTAAGAACTTTTACACCACAAGCTTTAGCTGCTAAAAAGTGGCCTAACTCGTGAATAGTTACAAGTATTCCCAAAGCAATCAAAAAATAAAACAGACCACCTAGAATACCTAACATTAAATAGCTCCTACGATTGATTTAGCAATTTCTCTTGCTTTTCTGTCTGTCTCTAAGACTTCATCAATATTTGATAATGAACCTACATTTGCCTTTTGCAATACACCATCAACAACTTTTGCAATATCAAGATAAGCAATTTGATTGTGTAAAAAGGCATCAACTGCAACTTCGTTGGCTGCATTAAGACAGGTTGTTGCCCCCTGACCTGATTTACTTGCCTGCATTGCAAGCTTTAAGCATGGATAACGCACAAAATCAGGCGATCTGAAGGTAAGCTCTGATAGCTTTTCAAAATCAAGCATATCCACGCCTGAGGTTAATCTCTGAGGAAAACCTAAAGCTACAGCAATAGGCGTTCTCATATCAGGCTGACCTAACTGAGCTAAGATTGCACCATCTGTAAATGAAACCATTGAGTGAATTACAGACTGTGGATGAATTACAACTTTGATGTCATCATCAGTTGCATTGAAAAGATATCTTGCTTCGATAAACTCTAAACCCTTGTTCATCATAGTAGCTGAATCTACAGAGATCTTAGGTCCCATAGACCAGACAGGATGAGCAATAGCCTGAGCTGCTGTTACTGTCTTTAATGACTCTAAAGGAGAATCTCTAAAAGGTCCACCAGAGCCTGTAAGTAAAATCTTGTTAACATTAGCCTGTTTTAGATTGCAGTAACCTAAATTGATTTGAGCTTCATATGGTAGGCACTGAAAGATGGCACTGTGTTCACTGTCTACTGGTAGAACTTTTGCACCGTACTTTTTCACCGCTTCAAAGAAGATCTGACCTGACATTACCAAAGCTTCTTTGTTCGCAAGAGCAATTACACAGCCAGTCTTTACTGCCGCAATTACAGGCTTAAGACCTGCAGAACCTACGATTGCGCCTACTACAACATCGGCAGCGCCATCGCCTGCTACCTCTTCAACACCGCAAGCGCCTGCTAAAACCTCAGTATATATACCTAAATCTTTGAGTTTTTGACTAAGCTCTTTTGCGCTTTTTTCATTATGCATGGCTACACGTTCAGGTTTGAATTCCTGAACGATTGCTACCATTTTATCCACAGATGAAGACGCAACTACAGCATGAAGTTTAAATTCATCTTTATGGCGTCTTAACACATCTAAAGTTGAGGTTCCAATAGAGCCTGTGGAACCTAATAAGGTAACATTACGCATAATTAGAATAGCTCTCCGCTAAATAGCCAAACCATAGTTAAAAATACAGGCACAGCAGCTAGCTGTGAATCGATACGGTCTAACATGCCACCGTGACCTGGGAAGATTTTGCCTGAATCTTTAATACCAGCTAAACGCTTGAACATACTCTCTACAAGATCACCAATTACTGAGAAGATAATGGTAATTACAGCAGCGATAACTAATACCCCCTGCTTTTGAGAATACTGACCAAACCAGCCTAATTTATCAAAGATATATAAACCAATTAGAGCGGTGATAATGCCGCCTGCTAAGCCTTCAACGGTCTTTTTAGGGCTTACGTTAGGTAACATTTTGTGTTTACCTAAGAATCTTCCTGCAAAGTAAGCACCAGAGTCTGCACACCAAACTAGAGCCATTACAGCAAGAACTAGACAAGCACCTGCGTTGTAATCAATTGCATAGTCGCTTGAACGTAAAATTAAGATACCTTCTAGGAAAGGTAAAAGCATCAGGACAGCAATTACTGTATTTAACACTACGTTCTGATGCCAGGCTGTATCTTTTGGAAACTTTAATAATAAAGGAATTGAAACAAACCAGACGATTAGACCTGAAGCTACAACATACTGGCTAAACTTTGGAATACCTTCAACAATATATAAACCAGGATTTGCTACAAAGAAAGCAATACAAGCTACAACAATAGCAACAATGATAAAGGGAATTCTTGACTTATAGCCTAATAAAGGCCCCATTTCATATGCGCTTACAGCATAGATGAAAAGTGCACCCATTGAAAAGATTTCAAAATTTGCTTTAAAAAGCCATGCTAGCACGGCTGCAATTAGAACAACTGCAGTAATAATTCTAGTCAGCATTATCCTTTTCCTTATTCTGAACTTGAGCTGATGTCATACCAAAACGGCGTTCTCTTGAATTGAAGAAAGTAAAAGCTTCAATCAAATCCTTCTTATCAAAGTCAGGCCATAAGGTATCGGTGAAAAATAATTCAGCATAGGCTGCCTGCCACATTAAAAAGTTACTAATGCGCTTTTCACCACCAGTTCTAATTAACAAATCCACATCAGTTGGAACACTTAAGTTTTGACTGATGCTATCCTCGTTAAGTTCATTAAAATTTAGATTTTCTTCAGTACACTTTTTTAATAGTTTTTGTGTTGCCTGAAGAATGTCCCACCTGCCGCCATAATTAGCAGCAATGTTCAGTTTCATTACAGAGCAGTCTTTAGTGAGCTCTTCTACTTTCTTAATCTGATCTTGTAAGATGGCAGGAAAACGAGACTTATCACCCACAATGCAGGTTTTAATGCCGTTTTCTTTTAATGACTTGCTTTCTTTTTTAATGGCTTGAACGAACAATGTCATCAGCGCATTAACTTCTAAGGCAGGACGTTTCCAGTTTTCACTGGAAAAAGCAAAAAGTGTAAGCTCTTTTACACCTAATTGCGCAGATAAACTTATAACTCTTCGAACGGCGTTCGCTCCCTCACGGTGTCCACTGACACGCTGCTTACCGCGAGATAAGGCCCACCTTCCATTGCCATCCATGATAATGGCAAGATGACGAGGAGCAGTAATGCTCCCCGGAATATCACAAATATCTGACATAAGAGCTAATTAAATTTCCATTAACTCTTTCTGCTTTGCAGCTAACAGATCATCAGACTTTTTGATTGAAGCATCAGTTGCTTTCTGGATCTTCTCTTCACCTGAACGCTGCTCGTCCTCAGAGATCTCTTTGTTCTTCTGAAGATCTTTGATTTCAGCATTAGCATCACGACGAATGTTACGGATCTCAACTTTGGTCTGCTCAACTTCAGCCTTAACAATCTTAACAAGCTCCTTACGGCGCTCCTCAGTTAAAGGTGGAAGTGGAACACGGATTTCAACACCTGCAACTACAGGGTTTAAACCTAATTCAGACTGCTGAATAGCCTTTTCTACTGCCTTAATAGCGTTTCTATCGAATACACTTAACTTTAAGGTACGAGCATCTTCAACATTAACCTGTGCAACCTGACGTAATGGGGTTGGGCTACCATAGTAGTCAACCATAATACCATCTAAAAGAGCAGGCTGAGCACGACCTGTACGGATCTTGCAAAGGCGACCATCTAAAGCTTCTAAAGCTTTATTCATGCGTGTTTCTGCTTTATTTTGAACGTCTTTTAACATAATCTGACTCCTTAATCGCTTACCACTGTGCCTTCTGCTTCGCCTTTAGCGGCTCTATCAAAAGCACCAGGTTTATTCATAGAGAATACTCTAATTGGCATGTGATGTTCACGTGCAAGTGCAAAAGCTGTTAGATCCATCACCTGTAACTGCTTTGAAATAACCTCATCAAAGGTAAGTCTGTCAAACTTGGTTGCAGTCTTATCTTTTACAGGATCAGCAGTATAAATACCATCAACCTTTGTGGCTTTTAATACTTCAGAGCATTGAAGTTCAATTGCGCGAAGTACAGCTCCGGTATCTGTTGTAAAGAATGGTGAACCAGTACCACCAGCTACAATCAGGCTAGATCCTTTCTTTAAAAGTTCTCTACCTTCAGTTG
The DNA here is from genome assembly GCA_050873645.1 of Succinivibrio sp. Classification (GTDB taxonomy): domain Bacteria; phylum Pseudomonadota; class Gammaproteobacteria; order Enterobacterales; family Succinivibrionaceae; genus Succinivibrio. The sequence goes on from JBNMJE010000004.1 coordinate 17,895, forward strand.
CACTGTACTGTGTAGTAATTGATGGAATGCCATAAGCACTCATCAGTACACACTCTCCACCTTGAGCCTTGAGTTCTTCTCTCATTGCAAGACCGTTCATGATAGTAGCAAGCATACCCATCTGGTCGCCTGTTACTCTATCAAAACCAGCCTTTTGCAGAGCTGCACCGCGGAAGATGTTACCACCACCGATTACTAGTACAGTCTGAACTCCTTGTTTCTGAACATCACGGATAGCTTTAGCAGTCTGTGATAAAACATGAGGATCAATACCAAAACCTGTATCACCACTTAAAGCCTCACCAGAGATCTTAAGTAGGATGCGTCTTACTTGACTTTTTTGCTCTGAAGACATTATTTAACTCCGCAATTATTTCTTAGCGGCATCAACCTGAGCCTGAACTTCAGCAGCAAAGTCTACGACCTGCTTCTCAATGCCTTCGCCTACTTCGTAACGTACGAATGAAACAGCATCAGCATTGTGTTCCTTTAAGTACTGACCTACAGACTGCTCTGGGTTCATAACGAATGGCTGACCAGTTAAAGAAACTTCACCGGTGAACTTCTTCATACGGCCTTCAACCATCTTCTCAGCGATGTTCTGTGGCTTGCCTGACTTCATAGCGATGTCGATCTGAACCTGACGCTCGTGAGCTACAACTTCAGCTGAAACGTCTTCTGGGTGTACGAACTCTGGCTTTGAAGCGCAAACGTGCATAGCAATGTGCTTAGCTAACTCTGCGTCACCCCCCTTTAGGATTACAGCAACACCGATACGCTTGTTTGAGTGAACGTATAGACCTACAGTCTGACCGTCCTGTGCTTCAACGATTGCTACACGGCGAACCTGTAAGTTCTCACCGATCTTAGCAACTAAAGCGGTTAAACCTTCAGCAACAGTCTGACCATCTAAAGTAGCAGCCTTTAATGCTTCAACGTCAGAAATGTTGTTTGCTAATGCTAAATCAGCAACTTTCTGAGCAAATGCAACGAACTCAGCGTTCTTTGCGCAGAAGTCGGTCTCTGAGTTAACTTCTACTAAAGCAACTTTTGAACCATTCTGTGCAACAGCAATGATACCTTCAGCTGCAGTACGGCCAGCTTTCTTAGCAGCCTTAGCAGCACCGCTCTTACGCATTGCATCGATAGCTTTCTGCATATCACCATCAGCTGCAACTAGAGCTTTTTTACAGTCCATCATACCTGCGCCAGTAGCGTCACGTAGTTCTTTAACCATAGCAGCGGTTACGTTAGCCATGTTTTATTTCCTCTTAATCTGTAAAAGGCCGGATGAACCGGCCTTAGAAATTTTCTAAAGTTCTGTGTAAACACAGGATCAGGATCATACGATCCTAGTACGAAAACTTACTCAGCCTTCTGAGCGTCATCAGCTTTAGCCTCAGCAGCAGCCTTAGCCTCTTTCTCCTGACGAACTACATCAGCACGTGCTGCGTTGATAGTCTCAACAGCACCCTTTAGATATAGATCAACAGCACGGATAGCATCATCGTTACCAGGAACAACGTAGTTAACGCCATCTGGATTTGAGTTTGTATCAACGATTGCTACAACAGGAATACCTAAGTTGTTAGCTTCTTTGATAGCGATGTGCTCTACTTCAGCATCGATTACGAATAATGCATCTGGTAGACCGCCCATATCCTTGATACCGCCTAATGAACGGTTTAACTTCTCAAGTTCACGGGTACGTAATAAAGCTTCTTTCTTAGTTAACTTCTCTAAAGTACCGTCCTGAGTCTGAGTCTCAAGCTCCTTTAAGCGCTTGATTGACTGACGAACAGTCTTCCAGTTTGTTAACATACCGCCTAACCAACGGTGATCAACGTAGAACTGACCACATGCAGTAGCAGCAGGACCTACTTTATCAGCAGCTGCGCGCTTGGTACCTACGAACAGAACCTTGCCCTTGTGAGCAACAGTGCTGCTTAGGAAGTTTAATGCTGCATCGTAGCACTCAACGGTCTTCTCTAAGTTGATGATATGAATGCCGTTACGAGCACCGAAGATGTACTGTTTCATCTTAGGATTCCAGTAACGAGTCTGATGACCGAAGTGAACGCCAGCCTGTAGCATGTCGCGCATAGTGATGGTAGACATAAATAATATCCTCTAAAATTAGGGTTGTGCCTCCACTGTTTCGCTTGTACAACCAAGTAAGATTCACATCTTAATTGGCACCCAGTACACAACGTTAATAAACAGTGTGCGATTTCTTAAAAACAATACTTGTGTCTAGAACTTAATTTTCAGACACAATACCCCTGCGTACCTACACAAAGGCACGTTATTCTAACATGGATTATTTTAAAAATTTTGCCTTAATAAGAAAAAAAATCGCCATTCCTATCATCATTTGTCAGAAACATACAAAAAATCATTATAATAAGCCATAGTTAACTAAGGATGAGCGTTATGGACATTACTTTAAAATCACCAAACGAAATTGAAAAAATGCGTATTGCAGGCGCTGCTACTGCAAGAGTACTAGAAATGATTGAGCCTTATGTAGTTCCAGGTGTTACTACTGAGGAACTTGACAACATCATGAACGACTACATCGTTAATGTTGAAAAGGCTAAAAGTGCTGATTTAGGCTATCAGGGTTACCCTAAGGCTACTTGCATCAGTATCAATGAAGTTGTTTGTCACGGTATTCCTGGTCCTCATAAGTTAAAAGAAGGCGATATCGTCAACATTGATGTTACTGTGTTAAAAGACAGATTCCACGGTGACAGCTCAAGAATGTACATTGTAGGTAATCACACCTCACCTAGAAACGAGCAGTTATGTAAATGTGCTCAAGAGTCAATGTACGAAGCTATTAAGACTGTAAGACCAGGTTCTAATCTTGCTGACATTGGCGATGCTATTCAGAAAGTTGCTGATAAGGCTGGTTTCTCAATTGTAAGAGATTACTGTGGTCATGGTATTGGTATTGGTTTCCATGAAGAGCCTTCTGTATTACATTACAGAAACAATGAGAACTTAATTCTGCAAGAAGGCATGTGCTTTACCATTGAGCCTATGATCAATGCTGGTACCTATAAGTGCAGAACTAATAGAAAAGACGGTTGGACTGTAACTACAGCAGATAAACAACCATCAGCTCAGTATGAGCATACTCTATTAGTAATTCCTAACGGAGTTGAAGTCTTAACCTTACGTAAAGATGAAGACTTCCCTCGCATTATTACTCACTAATTTATAGTCACCAATTTATGAGCAAAGAGCTTTTTGCCCTTTACATAAATTCAGATACATAAATGGTGCATTAGCTATAAAATCTATTAAGTAATGAGATGCCTGCCATATTCTTTGGCAGGCTTTATTTACAGCATGACTATTAAGCTTACAATGAGCATTCCAAAGCAATAAAGCTTAATTAACCTAAAACACAGATCTAAAAAAGATCTAAACAGAGTTACCTATCATGTTTGAGTCTATTTCCATTCCAAGAAAGGTAAATACCGCTGATGTAAACGAAGCTTTTCCTTTTAAAGCTCCAGCACTTGATGTCTATGACATCAAACAAGGTCGTGAACTTGTAAAACTTTATAAGGAATACCACAAAGAGTGTTTCTTAAAAGGCTTTCAGGTCGCCAATCTTTTAAAATGCGAGACTCAAAGTTTAGATAACTTTTTAAAAAAGATCTGGGAGCATTTTTTAGGTAATAACTATGATTACCTCACCTTAGCTGCTGTAGGTGGCTATGGAAGAGCAGAGCAGTTCATAGAATCTGATATTGACCTTTTAATTGTCTCTGGACTTGATCCTATTCCTGATGATGCCCGTAACGCTATTGAGAAATTAGTCTCCTTCTTATGGGATCTAAAACTTGATTTAGGTACTTCTGTAAGAACCATCAAAGAAACTGTTTTAGCCTCCCGTGAAGACATCACCATCATTACTAATCTTTTAGAAACTCACTATATTGCAGGTAATAAAGAGGTCTATGATCATCTTTTAACTGCGCTTAAAAATGATGAGTTTTGGGACGATGAAAAGTTCTTTGAAGCTAAAGTCTCTGAACAGATGCAACGCTATCACAGCTTTAGAGATACTGTGTATTCACTAGAGCCTGATGTTAAGAATAATCCTGGTGGTCTACGCGATCTGCATATCATGCAGTGGCTTGCCATTAAGATCTTCCATGCTACACATGACGACGATTTATGCTCAGTAGGCCTGCTTACCAAATCTGAATATGAGGAGTACCTCTCATGCCAATCTTTCTTATGGGATGTACGCTACGCTATTCACTGTAACTCTAACTCTAATATTCTTCGATTAGATTTTCAAAAGACTGTAGCTTCAATTTTAGGTTATGGAGATGAAGGCAACGCACCTGTAGAAGCCATGATGCGTGATCTTTTCCGTATCTTCCACAGAGTTCGTGAATTAAATTACATTTTAGTTCAGCAGGCTTCAATCAAAGTTAAAGGCTATGTAGGTAAAGAGTTCTCTGATCCTGTCTTTATTGACAGTTCCTTTGTACAAAAAGGAACTTTTATCGATGTTTTAGATCATGAACTCTTTAAAAACGATCCAGCCAAGATCTTAGACTTGTTCTTAGCTATCGACTCTCGTCCTATTATTCATAACATTCATGTAAATTGCTTGAGAGCTTTACGTGAAGGACGTAGAGTTTTAAAAGATTACCTAATTACTGATCCTAATTGCCGAGAGAAGTTCAGACAGCTACTGCAAAAAACTGACAGTGCACCTCTACTCTTCTCTTTAATGCATGAGACACGTGTGCTTTCTAGCTACATGCCTCAGTGGGCAAGAATTGAAGGTTTAGCTCAATTTGACAGATTCCACTTATTCAGTGTTGATGAGCACTCAATCAGAGTAATTAAAAATATCCACGATTTAGCTCAATCCAAAGATCCTATCTATCAGCTCTTTAAAATCGTTGTCAAAAAGATCTCAGAGCCTGAGCTTTTAATCACCGCAGCCCTCTTACACGATATTGCTAAAGGTCGTGGCGGTAACCATGCGCAAAAAGGCTCTAAAGAAGCTGAATCATTCTGTAAATTACACGGATTTAATGATTATCAGACAGGTATTATCAGCTGGCTTGTAGCATCTCATCTGCAGTTTAGTACCACAGCTACTAGACGTGATATTACCGATCTTGAGGTGATAAACAAGTTTGCTGACTTTGTAGGTGATGAGGAGCATTTAAATTTACTGTATTGTCTTACTGTAGCTGATATCAGTGCTACAAACGACAACGTTTGGAACTCTTGGAAAGATAATATCTTCAAGCAACTCTACCAGTCCACAAAGATCGCTATTTCACAAGGTGAAACCGATCTTGAGACCAACATGCAACAGCAGGCTTTAGAGCGTAAAGAAAAGGTTATCGAGCTTACTAAAGACTGCAAGAAGGATGATATCTTAAAGTATATTCGTCAGTTCCCAATAGAGTACTTTATCCACTATCAGCCTGAGGATATCAGCTGGCATGCTCGTAATATCTTAAGATATTCTCATACAGATAAGCCTTTAATTCTGTTCTCTCAGACTCCAAATGTAGGTACCGAACTTTTGGTTTACTATCAGAGCAATTCTCCAAAATTCTTTGGAAACCTAGTTAAAACCATGGCTATAAAGCAGTTGAACGTTTTTAGTGCACAGATATTTTTAACGCACAATTTTCATGCATTGTGCACAATTATGTTCCAAAACAAAAAAGGACTGCCCCTTGATCATGACCGCTTAAATGGACTGAGAAAAGCAATTCTCGCAGGTCTTGATGATGAGTCGCAAAGCCTTATTTTATCTAATTCTGGACGTAAGATTTTCGATCTTCCAACCACGATTTCTTTCTTAGATTCTGGGTCTGAAAAGCAGACTAAGCTTGAAATCTCTACGCTTGACAGACAAGGTCTATTGGCTAAAATCGGCATAACACTTGGTAATTTAGGTTGTCTAATCAGTGCAGCTAGAATCACCACTACAGGTGAAAGAGCTGATGATTACTTTGCAATTACCGATGAAAACGGATTACCTCTAGATTCAATCAAAAAAGAAGAACTGACCACAGCATTAAAAGCAGCTCTTGATGAATCTTAGATTGCAAGAAATGCCAATAGGAGATTTAAATGTCTGTTTTAGACTTACAACCAGTTATTGAAGAGGCCTTTGAGAATCGTGCTTCTATCAATTCAAAGACTGTTACCCCACAATTAAGAGACGCTATTGAACAGGTTATCGCAGCCCTAGATGCAGGTGAGATCCGTGTAGCTGAAAAGAAAGATGGTGACTGGGTTACCAATCAGTGGGTAAAAAAGGCTGTATTACTGTCTTTTAGAATTGAAGACAACTTCTTAACCGAAGTTCCAGGTGGCGCTTTCTACGATAAGGTTCACTTAAAGTTTGAAGGCTATACAGCTGAACGTTTTGCTAAAGAAGGCATCCGTGCTGTTCCTGGCTGTGTTGTTCGTCGTGGCGCATATCTTGAGCCAAACACCATTTTATTACCATCATTTGTAAACATCGGTGCTCACGTAGGTTCTGGCACCATGGTTGATACTTGGGCTACTGTAGGTTCTTGCGCTCAGGTAGGTAAGAATGTTCATATCGCAGGTGGTGCAGGTATCGGCGGTGTTCTAGAGCCAGTACAGGCTGGTCCTACCATCATTGAGGATAACTGCTTTATCGGCGCAAGATCAGAAGTTGTTGAAGGTGTTATCGTAGGTGAAGGCTCAGTTATCTCTATGGGCGTTTTCTTAGGTAAATCTACCAGAATTTATGATAGAACTACAGGTGAGATTTCATACGGTAGAATTCCACCACACTCAGTAGTTGTAGCAGGTAACTTACCTTCAAAGGATGGCAAGTACTCACTGTATGCAGCTATCATCGTAAAGCGTGTTGATGAGAGAACCTTATCAAAGGTTGGTCTGAACGAGTTATTACGTCAGGCCCAAGAAGAAGTTCACGGTTAAGTCTGAACTTAACGTTTCACAAGATCTGATACAAATGCCAGCTGATGCTGGCATTTTTGTTAACTAAGTTTGAAAGTACTTTCTATATTCAGCTTTCGTGCACGCTAAAGCAATCTCTTAATAAGGTACGATGATATCGTCATCCACGTCGGCATCAGGATCGTCATCAACATCATCATCCTGATAATCCTGATACTTATCCTGCTCAATTGTCATCTTATTACCCTTCTCATCTACGACATCGCCATCAGAATTAGTATCGTTCTTTAAAGATACATCTGGCAGTTCTGCCCTGTCGTATGGGAAGTTTAAGAGCGCATTCGTTTGAATAATGCAGGCAAGACCTTTTACAAAGCTTGCTCTCCATTGTGGAAGATAACCTTTGTCTACTAACTCATCTAGGTAATCGTCTAAAGTATGATAGTAATCTAGCCATAACTCATTTAGCTGATTGAGCTTTTTACCATCGCTGTCTGAGACATTAGTAATTGACTCTAATCTGTACTTAAACTCTTTTGAGTAGGTACTGTAGGCTTTATGAGCTTCATAGCCACAGATATCCATATCACGGCTTGAGATACACTCTCTTAATAAGAAATAGTCACCAAAGCCATAGAGTTTAAATAAAGAGAGTATAGCCAAACCTAAATTTGCTCTTGGATGTTCACCTACAGCATCATCGATGCTGTCGTTGTAGAACTGAGAATGAGACCAAGCATTAGAGAAAGCATCCCACTTAGATACTACCTCACCGTACTTCTCTGTATTTAATGGAGAGGTTCTCATGTAATCATCTATACCTGAGATGCAGCTGTCAGATGCAAAATAGAACTGCTCACCGTTTGCGCCTTCAAAGAAAGAGCATTGTGACTCTAGTGGCTCACCGGTTACAGTCTTACCACCTGTTCCCTGTTTAAAGGCATTTTCAGGTAATAGTCTTATTCCCTGTGGTTTTCCCGCAAGATTCCAAATTCTCATCAGCATGGTTCTATAAATAATAGGTCTAATTGCCTGAGCCTGCTGAATGTTAGGTAATGCGCCTGATAATTGTCTGTAAAAATCTGCCCAAAGCTTTAAGGACTTTTCAACAGCACTTACAGCTGATACTGATCCTTTTACTCTTCTGTATAAAACAGATGAGTATTTTAAAAGCTCCATTTCATAGCGATTGTCTGTGTCATAGACAACAGTTGTAGGATCACCATGTAAGGATTTAATGGTATAGAAGCTTCCTGGGAACTCTTTTATGTGTCTTTTACCAACTAAAGAGTACAAAGCAAGATACCACTCTCGACCATCTGCTTTTACAGGCAGGTTTAAAGCTGAAGCTTGGCTTAAAGAAACTACTTTATTCCAGCTTTCGTTGTACTTGTTAAAAACAGAATTCTTATCATTAAAGAGCTTGTAGATATATGAAAGAGGTCCTAGACCATCTTTTTTATAGAATCTGTCTAAAGCTAACTTACATGAATCTGAGTAATTGAATTTATAAAGATTTGGTCTTATCTGAGCAGTACACAGATCATCGACATTATCTATATAAGACTTCTCGTATCTGTCCTGTGGCCAAAGCAATGATGACAGCAATGGAAAATTGCATTTAAAGTCATTGCCAATACACAAAGCAGTGCACTCTGAAGCTACATTGCGGATAGTCATGTCAGCTCCTGACATCGACACATCGATAGTAGCAGGAATACCTAAAAAGTCTGCATCCTCTTTGTCAAAGACTAGGGTTAGCTTGGTTGAATCAGGAATTGCCAACAATAGATTCTCATCGATTTGTAAATCAAGTGAGTTCCCTGAGACCTCACCATACTCTTCAACATTTAACTCATCTGTCTTTACTGTTACTTTAATTACAGAATCAGCATCGATTTTTTTAGGTAAGAGTAAAGTGAAGCGATAGTTATCCTGAGAGTTCTTTGAACAGAGAACTGCTTGAAGCTGTGTGTCTCCTGGGGCATTTACAAAAGCAGAGACCTCTGTCTCACCATTTGCATAGGTAAGATCGCCTGCTGCCCACATTGCTGCATTTGAATTTGTACTATAAGTTAGGGCTGTAAGTACAAATAAATATGATAGTGACCTCATCATAATAGTAATTTTTTGTATAGCGCTTTATTTTTTTCGATAGTATATAACCAAATACAAAAATTGTTACTTATTTTCAGAAAAAAAGTAAAACTGCACAATAACTAAAAGAATTTAACTGGAGTAAATTTGAGGGATTTACAGTGTAAAAATTGATAACTGTCTGATCTTGAGAGGGTAAATATAAAAAAAGCGAAATGAAATTTATTTGCAACTACAACAAGGCCTGCTAAAAAGCAGGCCTTGAGCGCTATTTGATAGCTTGTTTACTTACTAGCCACCGAAGTTATCGAATAAGATATTCTCATCTTCAACGCCTAATGAGTGAAGCATATCAACTGCTGACTTAGACATCATAGGAGGTCCGCACATGTAGTACTCAACATCCTCTGGGTTCTTATGATCTCTTAAGTACTGCTCATATAGAACATTAGCAATAAAGCCTGTTAAACCAGTCCAGTGATCTTCTGGCTGAGGATCTGACAGAGCTAAGTGCCATGTAAAGTTTGGATGTTCCTTAGCTAACTGATCGAACTCATCAGCATAGAAAACTTCCTGTAATGAACGAGCACCGTACCAGAAAGAAATCTTACGCTTTGAGTTAAGTCTCTTTAACTGGTCGAAGATGTGTGAACGCATTGGAGCCATACCAGCACCACCACCAATGAATACCATTTCATTGTCAGTATCACGAGCAAAGAACTCGCCGAATGGACCTGAAATAGTAACCTTATCACCAGGCTTTAAGCTCCAAATGTATGAAGACATAATTCCTGGAGGAGCTGATGGGTTGCTAAATGGAGGTGTAGCAATACGTACGTTTAACATGATCAAGCCTTTCTCACCTGGGTAGTTAGCCATTGAGTAAGCTCTGATAGTTGGAGTATCAACCTTTGATACTAACTTATCAAAACCAAAGTGCTTGAATGCGCCCATGTACTGTGGTTCGATATCGAAATCTGCATACTTAACAGTATGTGCTGGAGCTTCGATCTGAATATAACCACCAGCGCGGAATGGAACTTCCTCGCCCTCTGGAATACGCAGACGTAACTCTTTAATGAAGGTAGCAACGTTGTGGTTAGAAATAACCTCACATTCCCACTTCTTAACACCGAATACTGATGCAGGTAATTCAATCTGACAGTCGTTCTTTACAGTAACCTGACAAGCTAAACGCCAGCCTTCTTTAATCTCCTTCTTAGTGAAGTGAGAGTACTCGATAGGTAAAACGTTACCACCGCCTTCAGTTACTTTAACTTTACACTGACCGCAAGCTCCACGACCACCACAAGCTGATGATACGAAGATACCTTTTTCTGATAAGTCATTTAATAACTTACCGCCAGCAGGACAGGTTAAAGTCTTATCTGGATCGCCATTAACACCAATCTTGATGTCACCTGACTGAACCAGGAATTTTCTAGCAATTAAGATCAGAGCTACCAGTACTACGACGATAGCGCAGAACATTGCAACACCGGCTAGAATAGTTTCCATCTATTCCCCCTTACAACTGAATACCAGAGAAGGACATGAAGGCAACAGCCATCAGACCTGCTGTGATAAAGGTTAAAGGTAAACCGCGTAAGCCAGCTGGAGCATTTGCATACTTGAGCTTTTCGTTAATAGCAGCAAGGATGATGATAGCCAGTGCCCATGAAGAGCCTGAACCTAATGCATAAACTACTGACTCGCCGAAGTTGTATTCACGCTGAACCATGAATGAAACACCAGCGAAGATAACGCAGTTAACAGTGATCAATGGAAGGAAAATACCTAAAGCTGCGTACAGTGAAGGCACGTATTTATCTAGGAATACTTCCAAGATCTGAACAAGAGCTGCAATCACACCAATATAAGTAATGAAACTTAAGAATGATAGATCTAAACCTGGTGCTAAAGCATCTGGTTTTAAGATGTAGGTGTTGATTAAGTTGTTAACAGGAACAGCTAAAACCTGAACCATGATAACAGCTGCGCCTAAACCTGCTGAGGTAGAAACTTTCTTTGACACAGCAAGGAAAGTACACATACCTAAGAAGAAGGCTAAAGCCATGTTCTCAATAAAAACACTCTTAATGAAGAGAGAAATATAATGCTCTAACATTATTAGTAATCCTCCCTATGAGTATCGTATACGAGAGGCTCCTGTAAGTCCTTACGAATTGACTTAACACCCCAGATTAGTAAACCTAAGATGAAGAATGCGCATGGAGGCATTACAAGTAAACCGCATGGTACGTACCAGCCACCGTTGTTTACAGTCTCAAATACGGTTAATCCAAACCAGGTACCTGAACCGAAAATTTCACGGATAGATGCGACAACACATAGAACCAGAAGATAACCTAAACCATTTCCCAAACCATCTAAGAATGATGGAAGAGGTTTTGACTTTAAGGCGAAACCTTCAGTTCTACCCATAACGATACAGTTGGTGATAATCAAGCCAACGTAAACTGATAACTGCTTTGACAGATCGTAAGCAAAAGCTCTTAAGATCTGGTCAACGATGATTACCAATGAAGCAATAACAGTCATCTGAGCAATAATACGTACTGAGTTAGGGATGTAGTTACGTACGATAGAAATAGCTAAGTTAGCTAAAGCACATACGCAAGATACTGAAATACCCATAACAAAAGCAGTCTTCATGCTAGAGGTAACTGCTAAGGAAGAACAGATACCTAAAACCTGAATCATTACAGGGTTATTTGCAATGATAGGAGTTAGGAATGTTTCCTTTAAGCTAGGACCCTTGTTACTCATTTACAACGATCTCCCCTTTGCTAAGTTTCTCTAGGAATGGCTTGTAAGCATCACCTAGCCAGTAAGCTGACAGATGATCAACACCGTTAGAGGTTAAGGTTGCACCTGACAGAGCATCGATGTCGTAATCTTTGTTCTGTGCATGTTTGGTGATATGGAACTTATACTCGCCATTCTCATCAGTTAACTTCTTGTTAACCCATAGAGCCTGCCAGCGAGGGTTGTCAATTTCACCACCTAAGCCTGGAGTTTCACCGTGTGAGTAGAAGGTAACACCTAAGATAGTGTTGCCATCAACTGGTGAAAGAGCTACGTAGCCATATACAGTTGACCATAGAGCCTGACCATAGAATGGTAGGATTACACGCTCAACTTTACCGTCATCGTTCTTTGCAAAATATACAGGCATTAACTTTGAACGAGTTAAGATACCAGCAACATCCTTATCCTTTGGAATAGATACTGATGTCTCAGGTTTCTTAGCTAATGAAGCGAAGTTATAACCTTCAATTTCGTCTTTATTAACTTTGTCGTCAGCTAAAGCACCGGTATCAACATCGATTAGATGTGATTCGATGTGCTTGTTGAAAGTATCAGCAACTGAGCCTTTAACTTCAAAGCCAGAAACTTTCAGGATACTTACCTGACGATCGTTAGCAACTGCTGCTGCCTTAAATGGATTTAAAGCAACTACTGCAGATGAAACTAACACAGAGCAAACTAAGCAGAAGGTAATAATGATGACAAAAGTACCTAATGCGGAGTCTTTATTAAGCTTTGACACGGGCTAGTCTCCTCTTGATATTGCGCTGAGTTGCTAGGTAGTCGAATAGAGGAGCCCAGCAGTTAGCGAATAGAATTGCAAGCATCATGCCTTCTGGGTAAGCAGGATTTACGGTACGGATCAGAATTACCATTACGCCGATTAGAACGCCGAATGCCCACTTACCTTTGTTAGTGAATGAGCTTGATACTGGATCTGTTGCCATAAATACGGTACCAAAAGCAAAGCCGCCTAAAACTGCGTGCCACTCAAATGGCATGTTGAACATCTCATTGGTGGTTGAACCAATTGCGTTGAACAGAGTTGCAGTTAAGAAAGCACCTACTAAGATACCAACCATGATACGGAATGAAGCAACACCGGTAGCTAGGATAATTGCAGCACCAACTAAAATCATTAGAGTTGAGCCTTCACCAATTGATCCTGGAATGTTACCTAAGAATGCGTCCATCCAGTTGATAGCGTTACCAGCAGCATCCTTTAGTGCCTCAGCACCACCCTGTGACCACTGAGCCAGAGGAGTTGCGCCTGAGAAACCATCTACTGGAACCCAGCAGTTGGTACCTGAAATGGATGCAGGGTATGCGAAGAACAAGAATGCACGACCGCACAGTGCAGGGTTTACGAAGTTTCTGCCGGTACCACCGAATACTTCCTTACCGATAACAACACCGAAGGAAATACCTAAAGCAGCCTGCCATAATGGCATGGTTGGAGGTACAACTAATGCGAACACGATAGAGGTTACGAAGAAACCTTCGTTAATCTCGTGGTGACGAATTAAGCAGAATAAAACTTCCCAGAATGCACCAACAGCAAATACTACGATGTAGATTGGTAAGAAGTAAACTGCACCAATTACCATCTTAGAGTAGATGCCAGCATCAGTACCTAAGCTTGCGCCTAAGATCTGAGCGATTGCGTAATGCCAGTCAGCACTGAATAGGCTGTAGTTCTGAGAAACAACATCAGCTACGTTTGGCAATGTTGAAATTGCTAAAACAGTCTGATTACCAATGTTGTACCAGCCCCAGAACATTGCAGGGAAAACTGCTAACCATACGATGATCATGACTCTCTTTAAGTCAACGAAGTCACGTACGTGAGTCTTACCTGTAGTTACACGGCCTGAGCTGTATAAGAAAGTGAAAGTACCCTCATATAAAGGATAGAACCATGATAATAGGCCACCCTTTGTAAAGAGTAGAGAGAACTTCTTTAAGACGTCTAATAACACTTATTAACCCTCCACTTCGATCTTAGTTAAGCTTCTGCGAAGCAGTGGACCGAAGTCGTTCTTGCCAGGGCAAACATAAGTAGCCAATGCAATATCTTCTTCAGAAAATTCTAAGATACCAAGTAGCTTAGCCTGATCGGTATCGTTAATATCGATAGCACGAACAAGCATAGTTGCTTCAACATCATATGGAGCTAATACTTTCTCGTAGCAACCAATTGGCATGATTGAACGTGGACCGCCGTTTAAAGCAGTGTTGAAAGTATATGTGCTTGGATGAATAAAGTTTGCTAAGAAAGCTCTTGTAGCTGAATGGCGGTGAATACCTAAGCCCATCCAGTTCTTTAAGAAGAACTCGTTCTTGGTGCCTTCTTCTAACAGTGCAACGCCCTGATGATAACGACCTAAGTAAGCATATGGACCTACAGCGGTGTTACCCCAAAGTACTGTACCAGAAATTACACGAACACCCTGTGAAGAAGCAACAATCTCGTTCTCTGTTAACTCAGCAACAGAAGCACCGATAATTGTCTTAACTAGACGAGGTTTCTTAGCCTGTGGACCTGCAAGAGAAATAACGCGAGTATTGTAGAACTCACCTTCTACGAACAGATGACCAATTGCGATTACGTCCTGATAACCAATGTGCCATACAGTCTTGGTCTCTGAAACAGGATCAAGATGGTGGATATGAACGCCTGGTAAACCAGCTGGGTGATGACCTGCGAAAGTCTCTTCCTGAACGTTAGGAGCAGTAACTGAAGGTAATGACTCTGCACCTTTGCAAACGTATACCTTGAAATCGCCGATGCGGCTTAACACCTTGATACCATTTGCAAAAGCTTCAGCTTCAGCATCAATGATAACCTTAGGGTCAGCAGCAAGAGGATTTGTATCAATTGCTGTTACAAAAATTGAATGAGGTAAGGTACCGATTGTAGGTACTTTGTCGAATGGGCGAGTGCGGAAAGCTGTCCACATACCTGATTCAACTAACTCATCAATAACTTCTTTTGAGGACAGGCCTAACAACTTGTCAGCAGGAGTCTTTTTAAACTCTACGCTCTCACCGTTAGGATCTACTTCAATCACTAAAGACTGGAATGCACGACGCTCGCCTCTGTTGATAGCGACTACAGTACCAGCTGCTGGTGCTGTAAAACGTGTTCCAGGATTTTTCTTATCTTCAAAGAGAACCTGACCTTTCTTGACTTTCTGACCAGCTTCAACAGACATTGATGGACGCAGACCAACGTAGTCAGAGCCGATTAAGGCTACATGCTTAACGCTAGGGCTGTCGCTCACCGCCTGTTCAGGCTTGCCGCCAATAGGCAGATCCAATCCTTTTTTGATGTTAATCATAGACGGTTCCAATAAAAAAATTAAGGAGCTAATCTCCTATAACCTACCTGACAAATGCCATAGCAATTTGAGTTCTTTTTTTCAAAAAAAGTCACAATTACTAAACAAACAGGTGTACGCATGAATTTTATCATTAAAAGGGGCTAATTGAAATTTTTGCACACAATAAAATTTAACAAAATCTAAAATGTTAGATAAAAATCTTAAATTGAAAAACAGTTGTGTAAATACGTTTACAAAAGTTTTACCTGTATTCTGAAATGTTAATAATCGACGAAAATTGTAATGTTTAAAAGATGGGGATTTTATGTAGAAAGACCGTTATAAATTTTCATTTTTTGTCATTTTCAATTTATAACTGAAAAGAATATATATATATTTCTAATTTAAACAGACATATGCAAGATATACAAACTTCTTAAGGAATTTGAATTTTGGAGTGCCCCATTGGAGAGGATAAAATATCAGAGGAAACATGCCATCTTTTAGGCTGACTTTATTCCCCCTCTTTTAAAGAATATATACATCTTATTTTGGTTCAGATAGATCAAGTAAATCAAAATACATCAATCGTGTTGTTGGTCTCTTGATGTTTTGTGATGAACTGAATCGCAACTTCAGCTTGTCAATACAAGTCAACTGAATATTTTCGTGAGATAACTCTTGGATATCGCTACTAAACAAAAACTCAAAATTATTAGGTCTATTCTTATAGAAATTTAAGACTTTTTCGCAATTGATAGCATCAACTATAACAAATCTACATCCTGTTTTATTTTCTTTATCACTGAACCAATATTTTATAAACTCAAGGATTTCACTGCCGTAACCTTTGCCTTGATACTTTGTATTGCCCCCTAATCTTCCAATTAGAACCCCAGGATATCGCTTTAGGTGTTTACTGGTTCTCCTAATCATTTTTTTCTTCTATTGTTAGGAAGATCATCAATTCTTAAGCTGTCATTTGCAACAGTAAATGCCGCAACAATCTCTGATTCATTATTTTTCAATACAAAACAATAAGTTTATCCCATGAGCGCTGATCTGTATGTTTCAGCGTCTTTCAGAAAAAACTCATCTAGGTCAGGATCCCCACAAGAAAAAACTGTGCTTTCCTTCACAAGCTCTGTAGTGAATTCTTTTAAAAATACAATTAGAAGAAATAAAGTCACTCATCTTTTAATATAATGTTGAGTTTTTTAATATTTTTTTCATAGAAATAAAACCAGGGTCTTTAGTTATATCTCTTAATGTTCCAGCCTCTTTTCTTTATAACGACGCTCAGCGGCATCTGCTCTTTTTAAGAAGATAGATGCTGCTTCACCTGTTAAAGTAGGAATTGCTTTAATTGGTCTTGCCATTTTTCAGTCCTCTTAAATAATCACTCTTACAATTATGGATTATAAATATCAAAATCCTCATATTATACACGTATAATAACAAAAGTTTGCACAAAAGCGACATATATGCGTAAATTTTGACTTTCACCTCAGATTGGACAGTTTTCTTGTGCCTTAAAAGGAGCTACTTTTAATAAAAGCAACATGCCTGGGATTGCTAGTACAGTACAAAAGATAAAGAAGTTCTCCCAGCCCATGAACTCAACGATATAACCTGTTGTCGCGTTACAGAAAGTACGAGGCACAGCGCTTAGTGAAGTTAATAGCGCAAATTGAGTTGCAGCATAGGTCTTATTAGTTTGAGCAGATAAGAAGGCAACAAAAGCTGAGGTACCAAGTCCTGCACCTAGACACTCAGCAATAATTACAAATGCTAATAAGAATACAGAAGGAGCTGTATCAGAACCGATACCTTCATGAGCTAGAATTACAAAACCTAAGATTGTAATTAACTGACCAAAGCCAAAGTACCACAGAGCTTTGTTAATACCAGTCTTTAGCATAATGACACCACCTAGGATGCCACCTATGAGCATTGACCACAGTCCTGCGTTTTTAGCCACCAGACCTATAGTTAAAAGATCATAGTGCAGATCGATATAAAAAGGTGTAGCTAAAGCTGTAGCCATTGAATCACCTAATTTGTAACAGAACACAAACAGGATGATTAAAAACATCGATCTTAGACCGCGTCTGTCTTTAAATTCACGGAAAGGCTCAATTATTGCCTGACGCAAATTTCTAGGAGCATTGATAGTCTCAGGCTCTTTTATAAAGAAGGTCACTACAAGAGCTGGCAACATAAAAGTTGCGGTTATAAAAAAGACATCAGACCAAGATAAGAACTGAGCAATCACTAGTGAGAGACCACCTGGTACTAAACTTGAAGCTCTAGAAGCTGTTATAAATAAAGAGGTACCAAGTCCTAACTCTCTGTCAGTTAAAATTTCTCGTCTGTAGGCATCAATTACAATATCCTGTGTAGCTGATGCAAATGACAAAATTACAGAGACTATAGCAATTACAGACAGACTAGTCTTAGGAGAGAACTGACCTAATAAAAAAATCGAAAAGAAGACAGCAATTTGAGAGATTAACATCCAACTGCGACGTCTTCCTAAATGAAAGAGATTGTACCTGTCAACAAGTGGGGACCACACGAATTTCCAGGTATAAGGGATCATAATTAGAGAGAACAAACCAATTTCCTTTAGGTTTACGCCCTCTTTTCTTAAATATGCTCCTAGTAAGGTTAAAACTACAAAAAGAGGCATTCCTGAGGCAAAGCCTAAAGATAGGCATAAAGCCATCTTTTTAGAAAAGATCTCTTTTAGAAGTTGATTCTTACTAGAAGACATACTGTTAGTTAGTCTCTGAAATTCTCGTACTGTAGAGGCTGTTCGATTTTAGAACCTCTAACTAGAGCAATAGTAGCCTGCAGATCATCTCTCTTTTTGCCAGTTACTCTGATGATGTCATCGTTGATCTTTGCATCAACTTTTAATTTGGCATCTTTGATCTGCTTGATGATCTTTTTAGCAAGCTCTTTATCAATGCCTTCTTTAAAAGACACAATCTGAATTGATTTCTTGCCAGAGCGGGTAATTTCTTTAAATTCAGCAGCAGTAGCTTCGATGTTACGCTTAATTAACTTCTGTCTTAAGATGTCATCCATCTGCTGAATCTGGAATTCCTCATCAGCTTCAAGCTTTACTTCGTTTTTGGTCTTATCAAAATTGTAAGAAGCCTCAACGCCTCTGAAGTCATAGCGGGTCTGAAGTTCGCGGTTAGCATTATCAACAGCATTTTGAACTTCATCTTTTTTTAATTTAGAAACAATGTCAAATGATGGCATAACTATCCTTTATTCTATTTGAACTATTCTTAATGTACTATTCTTTATGTACTATCCCTTTGAAAACTATTCGTCTTTGAGAATAGTCTGTACTAGGTTTTCAATACTTTCATTATCAAGAGATTCGTCATGTAATAACTCATCTCTTGTGCCTTCAAGTATGAAGTGATCAGCAAAACCTTTTACGATAACTTTAGCTTTTGTCTTAGAGCTATCCAATGTTTCATTAAACTCTTCAACAACTGCCAATATTTCTTGACCAATACCACCGTGAACTACACCTTCTTCTAAGGTAATAATAGTGTCATGGGTTGAGGCTAATTGCTTTACAAGTTCAACATCCAATGGTTTTACAAAGCGCATATCAGCTAAAGTCAGGTTGTACTTTTGAGCTACAGGGTAAACTCTCTTTGCAATTGAGCCAAAAGCACAGATTGCAATCTTTTTACCTTCTAAAAGTAGTCTGCCCTTACCTATTTCAATAGTGTCATCTAATGACAGACCACTTACACTTGAGTTATCACTGGTTCTTTCATATCTTACAACACAAGGTTTGTTTAACTTGTAACCTGTGTTGAGCATTAAGAACTGCTCTTTTAAGTCTGATGGGGTCATGATCATAAGATTAGGTATGCAACGCATGAAGGCTATATCAAACATACCCTGATGAGTAGGACCGTCAGGACCTACAATACCACCTCTATCTACTGTCACTAATATTGGCAGATCTTGAATGGCCATATCATGGATTAGACCATCATAGGCTCTTTGCAAGAAGGTTGAGTAGATAGAAACTACAGGATGCAGACCACCTGCAGCCAGACCTGAAGCAAAGACAAATGCGTGCTGCTCAGCAATACCTACATCATAGAATTGCTCAGGATACTGCTCTGAAAACTTCTGCATACCTGAACCTAATGGCATAGCTGGAGTTATGCCAATAAGTTTCTTGTCATTTTTAGCTCTTGCACATAACCAGGAGCCAAAGCCTTCAGAAAATGAGATTTGACCATGTTTGTCTTTATCTGTGATACCTAATTCAGGATCAAAGGATGGAACTCCATGGTATTTTGTTGGATCTTTTTCAGCAGGTTCATAGCCTTTACCTTTTTTGGTAACAACATGAACTAACTGTAATCCACCTATCTTTCTTACATTCTGTAAGATTGAAACTAAACCTGCAATATCATGACCATCAACAGGTCCAATGTAATTAAAGCCTAACTCCTCAAAGAAAGTACCAGGCATGATCATGCCTTTTACGTGTTCCTGAGCTTTTTCTGCTAATTGTTTAATTGCAGGTAGACTTTGTAATACTTTCTTACCACCTTCTACGAATTTTACGTAATAAGGATTTGCAAGAATTGAAGCTAAGTACTGAGCAACTGAGCCTACATTTTTAGAGATACTCATCTCGTTATCATTTAAGATAACGATTAAATCAAGATCTTTAGTAGAGCCGGCGCAGTTTAAAGCTTCATAGGCAGCACCACCTGAGAGGGCACCATCACCAATGACAGCAACTACTTTGTTATGAGTGTTAAGATCTTTTTGAGCAACAGCTAAACCTAAGGCTGAACCTATAGAGGTTGAAGCATGTCCGGTGCTAATCAGATCATACTCAGTCTCCCCTCTCCAGATAAAAGCATGCAGACCACCTTTTTGTCTGATGGTTCTTAACTCATCTTTGTGTCCGGTTAAGATCTTATGAGGATATGACTGATGACCAACATCCCAAACGATTTTGTCATCTGGGGTGTTAAACACATAATGAAGCGCAGTAGTAAGTTCAACTACAGCAAGTCCTGATGCTAAATGACCTGCGGTCTTACTGACTGAATCCACAAGATAAGAACGGACCTCCTGGCAAACATTTGGCAATTCTTCAACCGGAAGATTGCGCAAATCTTTAGGGGAGTGGATCTTATCTAATAGTGGTGTAGAAATTTCTGTCACGGATTTAATGATCTCTATTTACTGCAAATAAGGCAAATTGCTCTAAAAGAGAAGTATCAATAGCCAAATCTTTTAATGAAGCTATAGCTTTTTGAGCACATTCATGAGCGAACTCTTTAGCCTTATCGATACCTAATAGTGCAGGATATGTGCTCTTATCTAATGAAATATCAGAGCCCTGTGTTTTTCCCATCACAGCAGTATCACCAATTACATCTAAGATATCATCCCAAACCTGGAAAGCAAGACCAGTCCACTTTGCATACTCATCTAGCTTCTCAATTTGAGCTTTAGTTGCATTGTCAGCGCAAGCTGCTCCCATTAGAACCGCAGCTCTAATTAGGGCACCTGTTTTCTTTGAATGTAACAGACGTAATTCATCAAAAGATAAGTGTTTACCTTCTGATGCCAAATCAATTGCCTGACCACCACACATTCCTTGATAGCCAGCTTTTGTAGATAGTAATCTTGTTAATTGAGCTACAGCTCTGTCTGAAAGCCCTGATTTTTCATCAGATAAAATTTCAAAAGCAAGTGTCTGCAGAGCATCACCTGCTAACAAAGCTACAGTCTGAGAAAACTTTACATGCACTGTAGCATGGCCACGACGTAATTTGTCGTTATCCATTTCAGGCATGTCATCATGAATTAAAGAATATGCATGCACACATTCAATTGCAGCTGCTGCATAGTCAAGTTTTTCAATACTCTGACCTAAAGCTAGGCCTGTAGCATAAACAAGTAAAGGACGCGCTCTTTTGCCACCTAGAAGCAAACCATAACGAATGGACTCTTTAAGCTCAGGTGCATCGTCATCAAACTTGTTTATGTATGACTCCATGAATGAGTTAATTCTAGAAGCCACATCTTTTGCAAATTCTTTAAGTTCCAATTTATTCTCTTTAAAAGACGTTAAATTATAAGTTCGTATGCGTATTACTTTTAAGTAAAAAGACTATAAAGACCTTTTACTTAAAATGGTAAATCGCCTGAATTAGATGAGCTTTTAGATTCAAGTTCATCTAAAGCATCATCAGAAGCACTATCTGGTAGTGCTTCATCTGACAATGCTTCATCAGATAAAGACTGCTGTGCCTTTTTACGGGCAACAGTAATCTTTTGTGAGAGTGAATCTAGCGATTTCTTACAAGATACCGCCAGATCCATACCCTGACTGTAAACAGATATAGCCTCATCAATCGAAAGATTACCTTCCTCTAATTTGGAGGTTAACTCTTCAAGTTGTTTTAAACGCTCTTCAAGAGATGTCATCTGTTTTGCAGCCATTTTTATCCTCACTATGAACGAAGTACTGCGCCGAACTTGTTCTTTGCTTCTTCAACAATCTTTGAAGATAACTCATCAATCTGAGCATCCTCTAAGGTGTGTTCAACATCCTGAGCAATTACGCCTAAAGCTACAGAACGCTTATCACCTAAAGACTCATCCTCGAATACGTCGAAGATCTTAACGTCCTGAACAATAGCACCACCTACAGACTTGATTAGAGCTGTTAATGAAGCTACTGGTACAGATTTGTCGATCACAAAAGCAAAGTCACGACGTACTGATGGGAACTTAGAAATTGGGTGATATACAGGAACCACTCTCTTTTCTACAGCAGAACGTAATAACTCAAAGACACCAACGTGCTGCTTGAAGCCTAATGCTTTAGCAGTTAATGGGTGAAGCATACCAACGAAGCCTACCTTTACGCCGTTCTTAAAGATATCAGCGCTCTGGCCTGGGTGTAGGAACTTCTCATTTGAACGAGCAAAGGTGTATGAATCAGTATCAGCTGTCACAGCTAATAAAGCTTCAACATCGCCCTTTACATCAAAGAAGTCTACTGCTCTGCTCTTTTGTGTCCATGACTCATCGTCAATGTCACCTACAGAGATACCAGCAATCATAGCCTCCTGACGAACACCATTCTCAGCATCTTTATCGATGATGTAACGTAAGCCCTGCTCAAAGAGACGAACTTTACGCTGCTGACGGTTTGCATTGTATTTAGCTACAATTGAAAGACCAGCTAATAAGCTTGTACGCATTGCTGATAATTCTGGTGAAATAGGAGTTGTCAGCATTAAAGGTTTGATATCAGAGAACTCTGATAAAACTTTAGGATCAGTAAATGAGTAAGTAATAGCCTCATTGTAACCTACATCAACTAAAGCCTTCTTAATCTGTCTGTCTAATACAACTTCTTCTTTCTCATGAACCATGTAAAGCTCACTTACAGGAGTTGCATTAGGAATGTTGTCATAACCGTAGATACGAGCAACTTCTTCGATTAAATCCTCTTCAATTGCAATATCAAATCTGAAGCTTGGGCTTACAGCAGTGAAACCGCCATCAACCTTAACAGGATTTAACTCAAGATTCTTTAAGATGGTATATACGGAGTTCTCATCAATGGTCTCACCTAATACCTTGTACAGCTTTGACAAGCGCAGAGTAATTGGCTTGTGTACTGGGATCTTATCTTGTGCTACAACTTCGTTTACAGGACCTGCTTTACCACCTGCAATCTCAATTAACAACTGAGTTGCTCTTTCCATAGCACGTAGCTGATTGTCATGATCAACACCGCGCTCGAAACGGTGAGAAGCATCAGTATCTAAACCGTACTGACGAGCTCTACCCTTGATTGCATCAGGTGAGAAGAATGCTGACTCTAATAGAACGTCAGTAGTGTTCTCATCAATACCTGAGTTTAGACCACCAAAGATACCTGCTAAAGCTACAGGGCCTTTGTTATCAGCGATAATTAAGGTGTTGTCCTTTAACTTAATCTCTTCACCTGAAAGAACGGTGATTGGCTCGTCTTTGTGAGCTTTACGTACAACAATCTTGTCATTTAATTTGTTTAAATCAAATGAGTGTAAAGGCTGGCTGTACTCAAGCATTACGTAATTGGTTACGTCAACGATTGGAGATACAGAACGGATACCACAACGACGTAATTTCTCAACCATCCACAGAGGTGACTTAGCTTTCTGATTTACGCCACGAATTACTCTGTCGATATAACGTGGACAAGCTTCTTTATCTTCAACTTCAACTGGGAAGACATCCTGAATCTCAGGAGCTACGCTCTTAACCTCTGGGTACTTGAACTCTTTACCTAAAAGCACAGCAACTTCACGAGCAATACCACAGATACCTAAGCAGTCTGGACGGTTTGAAGTTAAATCAACATCGATTACGTTGTCATTTAACTTGAAGTACTCACGAATATCCATGCCCAGTGGAGCATCTTCAGGTAACTCTACGATACCATCAGACTCTTCTGCCATACCTAATTCTTTGTATGAGCAGAGCATACCATTTGACTCAACACCACGAAGTTTTGCTTTCTTAATGGTGATGCCATTTACATGAGCACCAATTAAAGAGCAGCATACTTTTAAACCTTCACGGCAGTTGTGAGCGCCACATACGATTTGGAAAACCTGACCATTACCAACATCAACTTTAGTTACGTGCATGTGGTCTGAATCAGGATGTGGAACACACTCTAAAACTTTGCCTACTACAACTTTATCGAAGTTGTCTGCAACAGGGCTTATAGAATCAACCTCTAAACCTGCCATGGTGATCATGTCAGATAACTGTTCTGCACTTAGGTTGTTCTCAACCCACTCATCAATCCATTGTTTATTGAAAATCATTTTTCTTTATCCAACTTGTATTAGGCTAATGTACTAGGCAAACTGCTTTAAGAAACGCAGATCATTTTCAAAGAATGCACGTAAGTCATTTACGCCATAACGAAGCATAGTCAAACGCTCTACGCCCATACCAAAAGCATAACCAACATACTTATCTGTATCGATACCTACATTGCGAAGTACATTTGGATGAACCATACCGCAACCTAAAACTTCAAGCCACTTGCCACCTTTTCTGCGCAGATCAACTTCTGCTGAAGGTTCTGTGAATGGGAAGAATGAAGGACGGAAACGAACCTCTAGCTCTTCTTCGAAGAACTTTAACAAGAACTCATTTAAAACACCTTTTAACTCTGCAAATGAAGTATGTTCTTCAACTAACAGACCTTCAACCTGGTGGAACATTGGGGTGTGAGTCATATCGTAGTCATTACGATATACACGGCCAGGAGCAATAATTCTGATAGGTGGTTTCTGAGTCTCCATAGTTCTTACCTGAACAGATGAAGTCTGAGAACGTAATAGAAGACCGTTTTCTACAGAGAAAGTATCCTGTGAAGAACGAGCTGGGTGATTTGGTGGAAGATTTAAAGCATCAAAGTTGTGGTAGTCATCTTCAATCTCAGGACCACCTACAACAGAGAAGCCCATTGAACCGAAGATCTCTTTAATTCTTTCAATAGTACGGCTAATTGGGTGCTCATTGCCAAGCTCTCTTTTGCGACCTGGAAGAGAAATATCTACAGTCTCTTTAGATAGTTTTTCTTCTAAAGCAGCTTTTTCAATCTGAGCTCTGCGTGCTTCAACAGCTTCTACAACAGCCTGCTTTGCTTCATTGATAACAGCACCACGCTGAGGACGCTCTTCAGCTGACAGCTTGCCAAGCTCTCTCATAAAGGCAGCAAATTCGCCTTTTTTACCTAAAAAATTAACACGAACAGCATCTAACTCTTGAAGATCTTTTGCGTTATTTGCTGCTGCAACGCCATTTAACTTGGCTTCTTCTAACTTGTCCATCGATATATACCAGTATCTAAAAGGACTTGATGTCCAAAAATTACAATTATAGATAACCCACTATTATCGCATTTTTAACGCTGAATAGGAAATTAAAATCATCTGCACTGTAAATAGCCTTATCAGAAAGGAAAACACGATAGTATGAGAATAAGAAGACATTAGTACAACTGTCGAAATGCAACGTCAAAGTAACATTATTACAACTGTCGATAAAAGTCTGCTCAAACCTTACTCTGATCTATGGGAAATGCTAAGGCTAAAAGCGCATTGTGTAGAAAGAAGTTACAAGCTATTTAACCTTACAGAACTTTAATGAGTTTTTAACGATAGCATAAGTTCTTTTCCTGTATACTAGGCGCAAAGAACAACGATTCTTTTATAACTACTATTCATTTATAACTAAGACATTAAGTCTAAATATTTTTGAGGTATGAAATGAAATTTAAGTCTCTTCTATTACTGCTAGGAGCTGCATCTTTGATATTAACAGGATGTGTTAACTCTACAGTTCAATCAAAGCCAGTTAGTGTTACAAAAATCGAGCAGAACGTGACAAAGAATCAGACCACACTATCTGATTTAAGAGCAATGTTAGGTACTCCTTTTGTTATTGGAAAGACCAATGATGACCACAAGAAAGTAGCTGGTTTCATGTTAAGAACTAGCGCATGGGTCAACATGGGAAAGAATTTTGCAAAAAGTATGTTTACTCTAGGATTAGGAGCAAAAGTAAGACAATATTTAGAAAAGAATGCTGTTTTCAAGCTTGATGACAACGATGTAGTGATCGATTACAAGTTCAATGGTTACAGCTATATAACAAAGCAGAGAATGACTTTTTGGAATGAGGCTGAAAGAGAGCTTACTGATGAAGAGCTAAAGTCAGACGTATCCTATAACGTTGATGAGACTTATGACAAATATTTAGAATCTGTTGCTAAAGAAAAAGGTGTTGCTGTATCTGACTTAGATTCAGATATTAAAGAAAAGGAATTTCCTTTCTGTAACTTTGCTTGTCATGGCGTTAAAGGCGTAAATAAAGCATTTGGTCCTTTTGAAATTACAGACGTAGATCCTGTAAAAGAACCCAATGATGGTTCAAAATCAATTCTTGTAGAATAGAGTAAAGTAAGCTCTAGTTGAATTTCTTAGAAGTGGTAGCAAAAGCTACCACTTTTGTTATGAAGATAAAGTAAAGAAAGGAGTCTTTACAGATTTAAGTACTTTTCAATAAAAGCAATTACCTTATCCACACCTTCATTTTTCTTAAGATTAGTAAAGGTCCATGGTAAGGTAGGACGCATCTTTTTAGTATCACGCTCCATAACCTCTAAACTTGCTCCTACGTATGGCGCAAGATCAGTTTTGTTGATCACAAAGAAACTTGATTTAGTAATACCAGGTCCACCCTTTCTAGGGATCTTCTCGCCTTCTGAAACATCGATTACATAAATAGTAATATCAGCTAATTCTGGTGAGAAAGTAGCAGATAAGTTATCACCACCACTTTCAATAAAAATTAAATCAAGATCATTGAATCTATGATTTAACTCATCAATAGCTGCTAGGTTCATTGAAGCATCTTCTCTGATAGCAGTATGAGGACAACCACCAGTTTCAACACCTATGATTCTGTCAGCTTCTAAGGCACCTGCCTCAGTTAAAATTCTCTGATCCTCTTTAGTGTAAATGTCATTAGTAACTACACCAATCTGCCATTTGTCACGCATGGCTTTACATAAAACTTCAATTAAAGCGGTTTTACCACAGCCTACAGGACCACCGACACCAACTCTTAAAGCATTTTTACTCATAATTAACTTCTAAATATTCTTGAATATTGCGTTTCGTGTTTAACACTTAATATGGAGAGATTTACTAAACCTGCTCCAATCTCATCATTTTGTACAGTAAGTGACTTTTTAATAAGTTCATCTGACATTAAGCTTGCATTCTTAATACATTTCCAGGCCTCAGTCTGACCTAATGGCACCAGTTTTACAGCTGCAATACACTGAGATTCTATATAAGAGAACAGATAACAGTTAAGCATCATCTCTAAAGATAGATCTTCAGTTTTTGCATATAAAGAGAAGGCACTCAGATAAGAGCGACGTGCTTCATCTAAAAACTCTTTATTATCAGTTAATGAAAGTGAAGAAATAAGACGAGCAAAGGCTTTGCCTTTGTCATCTTCTTCTTTTCTTAACTCATAGGTATTACGTAAGGCAATTGCCCTTTGAGTCCAAAAAGAAAACTTCTCAATTGAGTTACTCTCATAAAGATTTCTCAATACAGGTAACTCAAAATAGACTAAAGATCTTTTTAGATTGTGGCAAAGCCAATTGTAAAAAGAATTGCAGTCTGTAACTACTTTATTCTCAACAGCAGACTCTAAAGCTTCTGAATAGGAGAATGCACCTATCGGCAGATTTGGAGATACTAAAGAAAAAGCTGATGCAATCATTTCTAACTTACTACCCAAATTTACGCTACCAAAATTTACGTGTTTTAATGTTCATGATGATGCTCATGATCGTGCTCATGTTCATGATCGTGATGATGGTGTGAATAGGCACCAGATACAGGCTCAAATTTAGCCTGTTCATGAACTAACGCACCACCTAACTTTACGACCATGTCATCTAGTACATGATCAGTTTGGTAACGTAAAAAGCCACTTCCATCAATCTGTAGCGGTACATGTCGATTACCTAAATGATAGGCAAGAGCTGTAAGTGCAATCGGAGTTGAGGCTCTTACAGTACTTACATTCTCTAAAGCTGCTACCACTTTTAAATACTCAGAATCATCATTTGAAAGCAAGGTACCATCACGTAAAGTAGTACCACGCGCAGTTAAAATACCGACCTCCTGACCATCTTTAGTAGTAGCAATAATTCTGCTTTTAATTCTGTCATCAATAGACAGTTCTACAGTTAAGATCTCATCATCTTTTAACTTTTTATCTGTAGCTAAAATAATCTTATTGAATGTTTTCATTTTTCTTGTCTAACCTTAGAACAGGTAGTACCTCTGTGTTAGAGGTAGTTCTTTTGCTGGTTCGCATGAGAGTAACTTACCATCAGCGTGTACCTGATAATTCTGAGGATCAACCTCGATCTTTGGTAAGTAGTCATTAAGTTTCATGTCTTTTTTAGTAAGGTGTCTGCAATTTTTAACCTCACCGATTAAACTTAATAAACCTAACTTTTCAGGTACATGAGCTTCAATTGAAGCTTTTGACATAAAGGTCATGCGAGTTGTCTGCAATGCTTTACCAAAGCCACCGAACATTGGACGGTAACGCACTGGCTGTGGAGTAGGAATAGAAGCGTTGATGTCTCCCATTAAAGCGTATGAAATCATGCCCCCTTTAATTACCATATCAGGCTTTACACCAAAGAAAGCAGGCTTCCATAGTACAAGATCAGCTAATTTACCTACCTCAATAGAGCCAATCTCATGAGATACACCATGAGCAATAGCAGGATTTATAGTGTATTTTGCAATGTAACGGCGAATTCTAAAGTTATCATTGCGCTCATTATCCTCTGGTAATGGGCCACGTTGAACCTTCATTTTATGAGCGGTCTGCCAGCATCTGGTGATAACTTCACCTACACGCCCCATAGCCTGAGAGTCTGATGAGATCATAGATAACGCGCCCATGTCATGGAGAATATCCTCAGCAGCAATAGTCTCACGTCTGATCCTTGATTCAGCAAAGGCAATATCCTCAGGAATTGAGGGATCTAGATGGTGACACACCATCAGCATATCTAAATGCTCATCGATGGTATTTACTGTATATGGTCTTGTAGGGTTAGTAGAACTTGGCAGTACATTCTCATAACCACATGCTTTTAAGATATCAGGAGCATGACCGCCACCTGCGCCTTCTGTGTGGTAGGTATGAATAGTTCTGCCTTTAAAAGCACCGATGGTGCTTTCTACGAAACCAGCTTCATTTAAGGTATCAGTATGAATTGCTACCTGAACATCATACTTGTCAGCTACAGATAAACAGTTATCAATAGTAGCTGGGGTTGAGCCCCAGTCTTCATGAAGTTTTAAGCCCATGGCGCCTGCTTTTACCTGTTCTTCTAGAACCTCAGGTAATGAAGCATTACCCTTACCTAAAATACCGATATTTACAGGTAACTCCTCAGATGACTGTAAGAACTTTTCAATATTCCAAATACCTGGTGTACAGGTAGTAGCATTAGTGCCGGTAGCAGGACCTGTACCACCACCGATTAAAGTTGTAACACCAGATGAGATAGCCTCTTCAGCCTGCTGTGGGCAGATAAAGTGAACATGAGAGTCAATGCCACCTGCTGTCACGATAAGACCTTCACCTGAAATGACCTCAGTACCAGCACCTATCTCAAAATCCACTCCGTTTTGTACATCGCTGTTACCGGCTTTACCGATAGCAGCAATACGACCGTATTTAATACCGATATCAGCTTTATAAATACCGGTGTAGTCAACAATAATGGCATTGGTGATAACTGTATCTACAGTATCTTTATCGCACTTTTGACCTTGTCCCTGACCATCACGGATAACCTTACCGCCACCGAATTTAACCTCGTTGCCGTAGGTTGCATAATCCTTTTCAATTTCTAGAACTAGTGAGGTATCAGCAAGTCTTACTCTGTCACCTACTGTAGGTCCGAACATGTCGGCATAAGCTTTTTTGGAAATAGTACACATCGCTTTTACCTCTAATCTAATTTACCCATGATCTGTTGACGGAAGCCGTAGATATTGCGTTCACCCTGATATGGCACCAAGGTTACGGTCCTCTCAAGACCAGGTTCAAATCTAATTGCAGTACCTGGAGCTACATCTAGGTGCTTGCCTATAGCTTTTTCTCTATCAAAGACTAAGGCTGGATTTACCTCATAAAAATGGTAGTGAGAGCCTACCTGTACTGGTCTGTCGCCTTCATTTTTTACAGTAAGCTCGGTCTTTTCCAAACCTTTGTTTAATTCAATCTCACCATCATCAATAAAAAATTCACCAGGGATCATAAAAACGCTCCTAAATGATTGGATTGTGAACAGTTACAAGTTTGGTTCCATCAGGGAAAGTAGCTTCTACCTGAACTTCAGTTACCATTTCTGGAACACCTTCCATGACATCATCTCTTGAGAGGATGGTTCTACCATAATCCATAAGTTCAGCTACTGTCTTACCATCACGAGCGCCTTCTAAGATGGCAGCTGAGATGAGGGCAACTGCCTCAGGGTAGTTTAGTTTCAAGCCTCGAGCTTTACGTCTTTCAGCAACCAAAGATGCTGTAAAAATCAGTAATTTGTCCTGTTCTCGTGGAGTTAGATTCATAGTTTTTCTCCTCTTGTAACTTGTATTTATAAAGCCTGTAATTGTCTAATCTGTAATTGTCTAATCTGTATTTAATTAAATCGTTTCAATCTAAGTTGACCAAATTCTTGGAGGACATGGTTTAAGACCTATAGTTTCAGAGCGCGTTAATTTCCAAATCTCTACGATTGCTTTTTCAATAGCTTCATTTTTAGATGAGAGAAAACGCACTACGGTGTAGTTATCTACAGTGCCTGCTGCAGCATAAAAATGAGTTTGTCGTTTAGAGTCTGTCTCTGATAAGGTGCTGTCAGCTTTTAAAGGATCAGAGCTTTTATCAGCATCAAGGTAGTTTTCTAACAGCGCTCTTATCTTTTCTAAAGTCTCTTCACAAACTTTATTGGTAATGTAGGTCCCGGTATAGACACAACCATAGTTACCAGATAACGCCTCAAGATCATCCTGTCCATCGATAAAGCTCGTTTCAATGAGTTTTTCCACACCGTTTTCTATAATGGTGACTGTATTGAATAAGGAGCTGTTTTCAAAAGGTCTTTCCTCATCTTTCATGCCACACTTAGAAACATCACGAAAAGCAAAGCGAGAATTGTCTTTTAGGTAAAAGGTTGTTTTTACTTTGGTATGAGTACCTTTATAAAAGATGTTTTGAGCAGGTAAATACTCTAAAGAGGCGCCATCCTCTACATAAAAGTTCTGCTCAAACAAAGAACAGTTGTTCTCACCTTTATAGAATTTGGTAGCACCAGGGGTAGTAATTAAAACCTGACTGTGTTCATGAGCTTTAGCTTCCACAGTTAAGTGATCACAGGAGGCTACTCCCCCAGGTGGATGCAACAGATATACATGGCAGGCAGTTTCAGGATAAAAAGGCTTTTGAACCACTAATGGTCCGTAATGCAGATTACGCACCATTAGGGTTTTGTCTTTATCCTTTTTAAACTCAAGCTTGATTGAAGCCTGCCAGACACCAAAACTCATGATTAAACCGTCAGGTACCTCTTGATGAGATCTTCACCTAATGAGGACATGGCTCCATCGGCTACATGAGTACCTCTATCGATGATATAGAAACGATCACCCATTTTTCTGGCAAAAGGTAATTTCTGCTCAACTAAAAGTACGGTAAGACCGATTTCTTTATTCAGTCTACGCATGATCTCAGCAATTTCTGAGACGATGTTTGGCTGAATACCTTCTGTAGGCTCATCAAAGATAATAAGTTTAGGATCGATAACCAAGGCTCTGCCGATAGCTAACTGCTGTTGCTGACCTCCTGACAAGTCACCGCCCTGACGATGTCTCATATCGTACAGTACTGGGAACATGTCATAGATTGCCTTTGGTACAGCCTTAAGTTCATCACGTCTTGCGCCAATACCGATTTTTAAGTTCTCTTCTACTGTTAATAAAGGAAAGATCTGTCGTCCCTGTGGCACATAGCCAATACCCAAAGAAGCTCTATCCTCAACTGAGAGTTTAGTAATATCCTCACCGTCAAATTCAATGGTGCCAGACTCAATTTTATGCTGTCCCATGATGGTATCCATAAGAGTAGTTTTACCTACACCGTTTCTGCCCATCACACACAGGCATTCACCCTTTTGAACTTCAAGTGAGATATCCCAAAGAGTATGGGACTGTCCGTAAAACTGATTTAAATTTGTAAGTTTCAGCATTATTCAGCTCCCAGATAAACTTCAATAACTTTAGGATCTGATTGCACCTGATCCATAGTGCCTTCTGATAAGACATGACCCTGATGTAATACGGTGACTTTTCTTGCAATCTGACGGACAAAGTCCATATCATGCTCAACTACAATCACAGAGTGACTGCCAGAGAGTGAAACTAAAAGCTCACCTGTTTTTTCCATTTCCTGACGG
Organism: Succinivibrio sp.; assembly: GCA_050873645.1. Classification (GTDB taxonomy): domain Bacteria; phylum Pseudomonadota; class Gammaproteobacteria; order Enterobacterales; family Succinivibrionaceae; genus Succinivibrio. Next base: position 50,268 of record JBNMJE010000004.1, read on the forward strand.
GTCATACCAGTTACAGGCTCATCAACGAGCAAAAGCTTTGGCTTTTGCATCAAAAGCATGGCAATTTCAAGCCATTGCTTTTGACCATGAGATAAAACTCTGCCAGGACGTTTTCTTAAATCCTTTAAGTTTGTAAGTTCTAGTACATGATCACGCATGTCAGACTGCTCTGAGTTGATCTTGCCAAAAAGAGTGGTAAGTACAGTCTTAGGAGCTTTCATAGCAAGCTCTAAGTTCTCATCTACAGTTAAGTTTTCAAAAACAGTAGGCTTTTGGAACTTTCTGCCAATACCAGCTTTAGCAATAGCAGGTTCATCCATTTCAAGTAAGTTACAAGTCTGACCGAACCAAGCGGTACCACTGTCAGGACGAGTCTTACCGGTGATAATATCCATCATGGTGGATTTACCGGCACCATTAGGTCCGATGATGCAGCGTAATTCACCTTCTTCGATGTAGAGGTTTAAATCGTTAATAGCTTTAAAACCATCAAAACTCTTATTCACACCTTCTACATAGAGGATCATGCCGTGGCTGTCCACTGGAGCTTCAGTGTGATGCTTGCGTAATGGCAGTTTAGGAGACAGATATTTATTCTTAAAATTTACAATGCTCTCTTTGTACATTTTTAAGCCTCCTTTGCTACCTTGCTATCAGCTGATGTGATACCTGATGAACTTTGACTGTCGCCATCAGAGTTATCGTTTTTCTTTGACTTTTTTAACTTTAAAAACTCAGCTACACCGATAACACCTTTTGGTAAGAATAAAGTTACTAAAACGAAGAGCAGACCTAAGGCATATAGCCATTCATCTGGGAAGACACCTGTAAAGACTGTCTTTGCATAGTTAACTAAGATGGCACCGATGATTGCACCATATAAAGAAGCTCTACCACCTACAGCTACCCAGATCACAAGCTCAATTGAGTTAATAGGACTGAACTCACCAGGGTTGATGATGCCTACCTGAGGTACGTATAAGGCACCTGCAATACCGGCTAGAATTGCACCGAACACAAAGATAAAGAGTTTGAAGTATTCAACTCTGTAGCCTATAAAACGTACACGCGACTCTGAATCACGAATAGCTACAATTACTCTGCCAAGTCGTGATGACACAATAAAGCGACAGAGGATGTAACCTATGGTTAAAGCTAGAGCTGAACAGAAGAGTAAGGAGTCACGAGTCAAGTCAGAACTTATGGCACAACCTAAAATATCCTTAAAGTCAGTCAAACCATTGTTACCGCCAAAGCCGGTCTCATTTCTAAAGAAAGCTAAAGACAGAGCAAAGGTTAATGACTGAGTGATGATTGATAAGTACACACCACCTACTCTTGATTTAAAGGCTAAAAAACCAAAGACAAAAGCTAAGATCCCTGGCACTGCCATAATTAAAAGCAGAGCTATAGGAAAATGACCTACACCATACCAGTACCATGGAAGCTCATGCCAGTTTAAAAACACCATAAAATCAGGAAGCTCTGCATTACCATACACGCCACGGGTACCGATTTGACGCATCAGGTACATACCCATGACATAGCCACCTAGTGCAAAGAAAGCTGCATGACCTAATGAGAGGATACCTAAATAACCCCAGATTAAATCTAAAGAGACGGCTAGTAAGGCATAGCATAGGTACTTGCCAAATAAAGTGATGGTATTAGAGCCTACAAAGAGCGCGTCACCATCTTTAAAGAAGAGGTTTCCTATTAGAAGCAACAGTACAAAGAACCATACGGCGCCTATCACTGAAGCTCCTTTTTTGTCATTTTTTATAAGAGAAAACATTTTTATTCTCCGTTATTCTTTCTATTCACTAGTCTTCAACTGAACGACCATGCTGTGGGAACAGACCACGAGGACGTTTTTGAATGAACAGAATTACACCTACAAGGATGATGATCTTTGCTAGCATTGCGCCGTAAATAGGCTCAATAACCTTATTGGCAATACCTAAAGTCATACCGGCTACTAAAGTACCCCAGATGTTTCCGGCACCGCCGAAGACTACGACTAAGAAAGAATCAACAATGTAGTTTTGTCCAAGATTTGGACCTACGTTGGTTAACTGAGATAAAGCAACACCTGCTAAACCTGCAATGGCTGAACCTAAACCAAAGGTTAAAGCGTTTACCCTGCCTGAATGCACGCCCATGTTTCTTGCCATGGCGCGGTTTTGAGATACAGCTCGAACCTGTACACCTAATGTTGAGTGTTGCAGGAAGTATCTTAGTGAGAAGAACACTGCCAAACAGAAGATAATGATGTAGAGGCGGTTATAGGTTAAGAATAAGAACTCATTTACCTTTACTGAGCCTGACATAAAGTCTGGGATCACCACGTTCTTATTTAAAGCTGTAAAGATAGAACGCACAGCCTGCTGTAACAGTAAGCTAATACCAAAGGTAGCAAGCAGTGTCTCTAATGGACGGCCGTACAAGAAGCGGATCACGCAACGCTCAATAGCAATACCCACTAGACCTGCCACGATAAAGGCAGCTGGAATTGATAAAATTAAAGCAATTCCAGGATAGGATGGTAGGAGCTGCTGAATTACGTAAGTAGTATAGGCACCAATCATCATGAGCTCACCATGAGCCATGTTGATAACACCCATTACACCAAAGGTTACGGTAAGACCTATGGCTGCTAACACTAATACTGAACCTAAAGATAAACCAAAGTAGACAGTCTCAATACCTGAGTTAAATCTTTGGGAGCTCTTTAATGAGGTAACTCTCTTTTGAGCATAATAACGGTTTGAAGGATCTGGATCTGATTGTACTATCTTTTCAAAGCGATCAATGAGTACAGGAGATGAGAAATCCTCTAGAATTCTCATTGCACCATTACGTACTTTAGCATCCTCAGAATCAAGATCAGCTGCTGCAATTACATAATCTAAAGCTTCAGCTAGATCCTCATTAACACCTACTGACTTGTCACGTAAAACTACAAAAGGCTCTGTTTTATCAATGGTTACTTTGCCAATTAAGTTATAGGCTTCATCGACTCTAGCATCAGCTGACTGATTAGGATCAATAAGTTCTCTTATAGAAAGAATTAAAGCTAGATCTTCACGGATAGAGTTATTGATGGCAACCTTTTTTAGATTTCGCTCTTTACCCTGATATCTTTCATTGGTCTTTACAGAAATAAAACTGCCATTCTTAGTTGAGGTATAAAGGCCACCTTCTTTCTTATCAAAATATAAGGTGCCTGTATCTAGAGCTTTTAAAACTAAAGTTGCAAAACTAGACTCTGTACTGCCTAAGGTCTTTACAGCCATAGATTTGTCTTCAAAAGAACTGCTTCTGGTACTTAAAACGTCATAAGCCTCATCTTCAGACATGGCATATGCGTTTGATGATATTGATAACGAGAAGACACTGATTAGAAGGCAGAGAATACGTACTAAAAGGAAACTTTTCATTATGATTTACCGTATTGAATCGTTACCGGATTAAAAAATTTCCCTTAAAAGCAACTGCCAGCTTTCAAGGGAATAAAAGGACAATTACTTACTTAGAACTGCCACCACATTTACCGGTTTTTACGTTGAAGTTACCGCAGGATAAAGGCTTTCTCCAATCTGCGATAAGATCTTTAGAGCCTGGAAGATAATCAGACCACTCATCAGCTACTACAGTAGTTGGAGTTTCATCTACAATCTGGAACTGACCATCATCTTGAATTTCACCAATTAAAACTGGCTTGGTGATGTGGTGGTTAGGCATCATTGTTGCGTATGAACCTGAAAGGTTTGGTACGGTAACACCAATTAGAGCATCCTGTACTGCATTTGACTCTGTAGTACCAGCTTTCTCTACAGCTTTTACCCACATGTTAAAGCCAATGTAGGTAGCTTCCATAGGATCGTTAGTTACTCTCTTTTCGTCACCTGTGTACTTATGCCACTCTTCGATAAACTCATCGTTAGCATCAGAATCAACAGACTCAAAGTAGTTCCATGCAGCTAAATGACCTACTAAAGGCTTAGTATCAATACCTGACAGCTCTTCTTCACCAACAGAGAAAGCTACAACAGGAATGTCTTTAGCTGAGATACCCTGATTTGATAATTCCTTATAGAAAGGAACGTTAGCATCACCGTTGATGGTTGAAACAACAGCAGTCTTTTTACCAGCTGTACCGAATTTCTTAATATCAGATACGATTGACTGCCAGTCAGAGTGACCGAATGGGGTATAGCTAATCATGATATCCTCATCCTTAAAGCCCTTTGACTTTAAGTATGCTTCTAGGATCTTATTAGCTGTACGAGGATAAACGTAGTCAGTACCTACTAAAGCCCAGCGCTTTACGCCCTGCTTTAACAGGTAATCAACAGCTGGAATTGCCTGCTGATTAGGTGCTGCACCTGTATAGAATACGTTCTTTGATGATTCCTCACCTTCGTACTGAACTGGGTAGAATAAGATACCATTTAGCTCTTCAACAACAGGTAGAACTGACTTTCTTGAAACTGAAGTCCAGCAACCAAAGATTGCACTTACCTTATCTTTTGAGATTAACTCACGAGCCTTCTCAGCAAATAGTGGCCAGTTTGAAGCAGGATCTACCACTACAGCTTCAATCTTTTTACCTAAAACACCACCCTTTTTATTCTGTTCATCAACTAACATCTGAACAGTATCTTTCAAGGTTGTTTCAGAGATGGCCATAGTGCCAGACAGTGAGTGCAGAACACCAATCTTAATGGTGTCTTCAGCATAGGATGAAACTGATGCACAAGCTAGAGATAGAGCAAGTGAAATCTTTGCTAATGACTTAAATTTCATAGAAATTCTCCTGTAAACGTTCGATGTGTACAGATTAAATTTCATGATTTTTTTCGTCAAACGAGGAAATTTTTAGAATTTTTACAGAATGCGTTTATTTCGAAAAAATTATTTCTTTTATTTCAAAAGGTTATAAAAAATGACTTTTTGAAATTTAATGGATTTTCGAAAAATGAAAAACTTTGCGACTTCATAGTAATGGTGCACAAGATTTGTCAAAAGTTTTATAAAAGTGCAGTGTTTCCCAAAAATAAAGCACTACTTTTTTCAAAAATCGTCATTTTGGGAGCTGAAAATGGAAGGACCGTTTTAGCTAAAAATAAAGGCTCTTCGTACATATTTATGATTGTGTATAACTTGCGTTAATCTGGACATTAATAAATGCCATTACTTATATGTATTTGAGAAGTCCTCACGAAATTGATATTTAAATGACTAATAAACTGTGCACAAAGAATAAGCAAAACATAAAACATTAGAGATTAGAGTTTTGTTTTGGCACAATACATTATCCTTAAAAACAGCTATACGCTAAAAATCAAAAATAACCTAGGAAAAATTATGAACAATTTCTTAAAAGCTACTCTTGTAGCTTCATCTGTAATCTTTGGATCATGTGTGCTCACAGCTTGTACTCAAACTACTAATTCCATGTTTGGTGATGACAGATCACAGCTCTTATTGGTTTCTGAAGAAACTTTAAATACTGAAGCTAAGCAAGCTTATGATGAGGTTATCAATCAGGCTAAAGCTAACGGTACTTTAAATGCTGATGAGAACTTTTCAAAGCGCGTAGATATGATTTCAAAACGCTTAATTGACTATGCTCCAGAGTTAAGGGCAGACTGCAAGAGCTGGAATTGGGAAGTTAACACCATTAAAGATCCTACTGTAAATGCTTGGTGTATGCCTGGTGGCAAGATCTGCGTTTATACAGGTCTTAACGATACTCTAAATCTTACAGATGATGAGCTAGCATCAATCATCGGTCATGAAATCAGCCATGCTTTAAAAGAGCACTCAAGAGAAAAGAGAAGTCAGGCATCATTACAGAGTGGTCTTACCACTGTTGCTAAGATCTTAGGTGTAAAAAAGGCAGTTACAGATACTGCAAATCTTGCATACAACACAGCTTTTGCAATGCCATTTAGCCGTGATCAGGAATCAGAAGCTGACAAGTATGGTCTTGAGCTTATGTACAAAGCAGGCTTTGATCCAAACGCAAGCGTAACTGTAATGGAAAAGTTAAGTAAGTTTGAAAAAGAAGAATCAGCAAAATCAGGTAACACTCAAAACGCTGCTGACAAATTACTCTCAAACATCACCAGCACTCATCCATCAAGTGAACAGCGTTTTACTGATTTAAGAAAGCTTATTGAAGAGCATCACTTATCTCAAAAGAACATCGATACCAAGTAATAAACGATTTAAGATAAGTTTTACAAAATTAAAATATAAGCTGTAAGAAATACTGTCAGAACTAAACAGTAAACTCTAAAAACATTCAGCTTAACCTAAAGGCGGTTCAATGATCCGCCTTTATTTATCTTTAGTATAAAGTCGTAAATAAAAATCTTAATTTTACCCTCACACTATAAACACAATATTTTGCGTTTGCTTTTGTATTTCATTATAACTATATTAGCTGAAGATGTAGGTTAACAAGGCAAGCTACCATGAAAGAAAATAAAGACCTTGAATTTTATGAAATGATAAGCGAAGACTGTTTAAAGACTGTCAGTGCTTTTGCTAACTTTAATGGAGGCAAGATCTTATTTGGTATTGCTGATGATGGTACTGTAAAAGGCATCGATAATCCTCAAGAATGTTGCCTTGAGATCGAAAACAAGATAAACGATAGCTTTAAACCGATACCTGAATACAGTCTTTTAATCGATGCTAAGACCAATGTCATCACCCTATGTGTAAAAGAAGGTATAGACAAACCTTATCTTTATAAAGCAAAGTCCTACAAAAGGAATGACAGTGCCACTGTTGAACTTGATCCTCTTGAACTTAAAAGACTGATATTATCTGGCATGAATTTAACCTTTGAAGAGTTGCCTTCAGCAATACAGGAACTTCAATTTTCATGTCTTAAAGAAAAGCTCATAAGAGAGCTTGAATTGAACACTTTCAATGAGGATACCCTAAAGCCCCTCGAGCTTTACCATAAAGATGAAGGCTACAACCAAGCTGCCTTGTTACTCTCTGATAACAATACCTTTTGTGGTATTGATATAGCTAAATTTGGAGATAGCATCAGTATTATCAAAGAGAGAAATACTATTGAGAAAGAAAGTATCTTAAAGCAATTTGATGATGCGATGGTTATGTTCAAAAGATACTATCAGTATGAAGAAATCAAAACAGCTTACAGAAAGACGGTTGAAATACTACCAGAAAATGCCTTTAGAGAAGCTCTTGTAAATGCAATTATTCACAGAGCATGGGATGTCAAAGCCTGTATTAACGTTGCGATGTTTGAAGACAGAATTGAAATTACCTCACCTGGTGGTCTTACTCAAGGACTAGATGAAAGTGAATACCTAAAAGGTGGAGTTTCAATTTTAAGAAACAGAATTCTAGGTTCCGTTTTTTACAGACTCCACCTAATCGAACACTTTGGCTCAGGCGTAAAAAGGATCATGGATGAATACATTGGAAATATGACAAAGCCGCAGTTTTGCTGCTCGGACACCTCAGTAAAAGTTATTCTTCCGGTATTAAAACAAGACAACTTACTAACACCAGATGAAAACAGTGTGTATACCTTAGTAAAGAAAGGTTATGCCTCAAGCACTGATATCACCAAGAATTGCCCATTTGGTAAAAACAAGGTGGTTAACATTCTAAAAGTCCTAGTAACTCAAGGTTACATCAGACAAACAGGTAATGGCAGAGGAACTCGATACAGTCTTTAATATTTGCCTTAAATTTCTTTATTTTGTCGAACTACTCACGCTAATGCGGTAAAATTGTGACACAGCTGTCAGAAAACATAACGACACCAAAATAGGTATTACCGTGAGTTTGTTTTATCCTCTTACTTTAGCAATTTCTTTAAAATATGGCTTTAGAAGCAAGGCACATAAATTCGCTTCATTTGTAGCCATTCTCTCTATTATTGGCATAGCCATAGGCGTAGCAGCCTTAATTGTCGATACCTCAATTATGCAGGGACTGCAAAACCGACTGAAAAAGGCTGTTTTAAAAGATACCCCTCATATCGTAGTTAACATTGATAACAATGCTAATACTGACACCATAGGCAGTATTGAAAACAAACTATTAAACCTAAAACATGTTGTAGCTGTAGCTCCATTTGTTCAGGGGCAGACTCTACTGCAAGGCAGCAGATCTCTTGCACTTATCAATCTTGAAGGAATTGATACTGACAAGATAAAACTAAAGGACGGCTACCCTTTTGAGAATTTAGGTTTAGTTAATATTCCTGAAAAAGGAAGTTTCTCTTTAAACGCAGAAGCTGCTCTTTACCTTAAGAACAATTTACACTTAAATTCTAAAGTAAGACTTATCAGCACCATCAATGCCCGCTATACACCAATGGGTCTTACTCCTACTCAAAGAATTTTCTTATTAAATCAGTATTACCCTTCAACTAATTCAACCTCATTAGATACTGCTGTAGGTAATTATGATGATGTAAGACGTCTGTTTAGAATGGCTGATAGAACCGCATCTTTAAGAGTTTGGTTAGATGATCCTTTCTCTCTTGATGAGGTAAAGAAAAATCTAGATGAAGAGGGCTTTAACTATTCTGATTGGACCAAAGTTCAAGGCGAGTTCTTCAAAGCTGTAGCTATGGAAAAACTCACCATGGGTATTATGCTGTGCTTAATCATTGTGGTTGCTGCCTTTAATATTCTTTCAGCTCTTACTATGATGGTAAGCGCAAGACTTACTGAAATCTCTATTCTAAAAACCCTAGGTCTTACTAATAAAAAGATCTTATCAATCTTTATGATGATGGGTATATTTGCAGGTGTGATAGGAACTCTAATAGGTATTATCTTAGGTATTCCTCTTACCTATTACATTTCATCTGCAATGAGCAATCAAGGAAGCTTTGGAAATCTTCCTGTATCTGTAGAACTATTTAATCTGTGTCTGATTGGATTTGGCTCAATTCTCATGAGCTTTATCTTTACTCTGTACCCAGCTTACAGAGCATCAGCTACCGATCCTGTTGAAAACCTGTGCCGAGGCTAAAATGAGTGAAGTTATTCTTGAAGCAAAAAATATCACACGTTCTTACTTTGAAGGAAGAATACGCACAGATGTTTTAAAAGGTGTAAACCTTGCCATAAGACAGGATGAGCTTACCGCTATTATTGGTAAATCAGGCTCTGGTAAGAGTACCTTATTGCACATCCTAGGCACACTAGATACACCTACAAGTGGTGAAATTCTCTTTAAAGGTGATGATCTGTGCAGATTGTCTGGCAACAAAAAAGCTCAATTTCGTAATCAGAACTTAGGCTTTGTCTATCAGTTCCATCACCTGTTAGGTGACTTTACTGCTTTAGAAAACGTTATGATGCCACTACTGATTGGCAATATGGATATTAAAAAAGCAAAAACTACTGCCTGTGAGTATTTAGAAAAAGTAGGCTTGAGCCACAGAATAGATTACAGACCATCAGAGATGTCAGGCGGTGAAAGACAAAGAGTTGCCATTGCAAGAGCTCTAGCAGGTCACCCTGATATTGTTTTAGCTGATGAGCCTACAGGTAACCTTGATGCAAAGAATGCTCAGGCGGTGTTCTCTCTTTTCACAGAGCTTGCTAAAAACGAGCATCTAGCTGTGGTTATGGTAACCCATGACAATTCTCTAGCTAAAATGTGCGACAAGATCTATACCATGAAGGACGGTGTCATTGATGAAAACTAGTCTTTCATTTAAGCTTGCTTTTCGCTTTCTAAACTCTAAGCGTTATGGAGCTTTAGCAAAATTCATCTCTATGGCATCCACTACAGGTATCGGAGTTGGTGTCTGTGCTCTTATCATCGGTCTATCTGCGATGAATGGCTTTGAGTATGAGCTAAACAATAGAGTGCTCTCTTTAATTCCTGGAGCTGAGGTATCCTCATACGATAAGACTGGCTTTTATAATTTGGAAGGTGAAGTCAAAGCTCTTGAAAAAGCACCTAATATCAAAGCTGTATCCCCTGCTGTAAGCTTAAATGGAGCCTTTAGCTTCGGTGCTAACTTTGCTCCTGCCATGGTTATCGGTATCGATCCTGTAAATGAAAAAAAGGTTATCGATCTTGAAAGATTCATGGATTGCAAAACAGATATTCTCAACCGTGATGAAGCTGAACCTTTAGTAATCATCGGTCATGGCATTGCCAAGAAACTTAATATCAAAAAAGGTGATGAATTAAATTTAAGCGCTATTGATGCTAAAACTAACAGTGACGGTTTAGGCTCAATGGTGGTTAAGACTTTTAAAGTAGCAGGCTTCTTTAAGACCGGCGGTCAGATTGACAACAACTTTGCTTTTATCAATATCAAAGAAGCTGTAGCTTTAAGTGCACTGCGTGCTCCTAATACTATTCATGTAAAAGTAAGCAATATGTTAGAAGCAAGGGAGATCATTAACACAGCTTTGGCAAGTCTACCTGAGCCTTGTGATGGTACAACCTGGATTGATTCACAGGGAAAGCTCTACTCTGATATCAATATGATAAGACAGATCATGTATCTTGCGATGATCTTAGTTATCAGTGTAGCTTGCTTTAATATCGTTTCAAATCTTGTGATGGCTGTTAGCGAAAAGAGACATGAAATTGCTATTTTAATGACTATGGGAGCTAAAAAAGCTCTTATTATCAAGTCATTTACCCTGATGGGTGTGTTTTCAGCTATAAAAGGTTGTATCTACGGAGGTGTAGCAGGCTCACTACTCTCTTTGTGTATTCCTTATGTAACTTCTCACTTTAAAGACTGGTTTGGCATTGAACTTTTAAATGAAGATATCTACTTTATCAATTTTGTACCTTCAAGATTGATGATATCAGATGTGTTAATTGTGGTAGGTTGTGCCGTTGTAATGAGTTTTATTGCCTCAATTTATCCAGCAATTAAAGCCTCTAAGATCGATCCTGCGCAAGAGCTCAACTTATAAATCACACGATTTATAAACAAGGATTTTCAAGCTATACTTCTAAGAAGTTAGAAGGAGATTATAAGTATGAAAAATATAAGTAACACAGGTTCATTTAAAATTTTTTACTTAAATAACCAAATTTACGTAGATAAAACTGAATATATCTATAATCTCCTCAATAATGAAGCAAGAGTTTTTATTTCACGTCCTCGCCGTTTTGGTAAATCTCTAACCTTAGATACGATTGCAACCCTGTTCATAAAAGGTGTTGAGCCTTTCTTTAAAGATACATGGATATATGATAAGTGGACAGAGCCTACTTATCCTGTATTCAGATTGAGCTTCTTA